>NZ_AP014545.1:938750-1251666 GCF_016592435.1 Amphritea japonica ATCC BAA-1530
CTTCAAGGTCGACCGCATTTCCGAGAGTGTTTACCATTAATGTTTTGGCCGAACCTGTTTTGCCTCCTACGATATGAAAAGGCATCGACTTTGGCAGATCAGCCAATGTCGTCAGTAATGCGTTTCTTAACGCTTTATAGCCTCCCTGTACCAGTGGATAATCTATCCCGGCTTCTTTTAGCCATTGTTGCGTGGTTCGCGAGCGTAAACCGCCGCGGAAACAATAGATATAGCCCTCAGGGTTGTTGCGGCAAAAGTTCAGCCAAAGCTCCATGCGCTGGTCTTTTGTTTGCCCACAGACCAGCTGATGGCCCAGTTTTATGGCGGCGTCTTGTCCCTGCTGTTTGTAGCAGGTACCGACCTTTTCACGTTCATCATCCGTCATCAGCGGAAGGCTTATGGCCGAAGGAAACGCCCCCTGGTTGAATTCGATAGGCGCTCGAAGATCAACCATTGGGGTGTTGTTAATAAAGAGCTCAAGGTACTTATTGGTGTCTTCACGCATAGTTATGTCTGTGGCTATGTAATCTTTGAGTTAAGTTGCCTGAGCTGTTGATCATGCCAACGGCTGAGTAGTATGAGCGCGGCGCAAGCGCCGATCAGGGCGAGGAACATATCGGATTGGGTATCCCATACGTATCCCTGAGTGCCGAGGAATGCTTCGGCGGATTCGCCGGTCAGTTCTGCCACCCACCATTCGATGAGTTCATAAAACGCACTAAAAGCGAGGCAAAAGCAGACTGTCAGGAAGTTGAGCCAGTGGTGGCCATTAACTGCTTGAGCCCGGATAAGGATCTCCCGGGCGATGATTGCCGGAATAAACCCCTGCGCCAGGTGACCAACCTTATCATAATTATTACGTTGCCAGCCAAACAGTTCCGATAGCTGATCAAAGAGGGGGACTTCGGCATAGGTATAATGTCCGCCGACCATCAATATGATGCAGTGAATTAGAATCAGGCTGTATAACAACGGTGTCAAAGGGTGACTGCGGAGTGTAAATAATAAGATAAGCGCCCCAATCAGCGCCGGTACGACTTCCAGAAACCAGGTAAACTGATCTTTGGGGTTAATACCGGACCAGAGAAGGACGGCTGAGAAGATTAAGATCCAGAGAATTCGCATACAGCGCAGTATAAGTGATTTATCAGTCCTTAAATAGCATCAGCGGCTCTGGGGATGCTGATCTCAGCCAGGGTTAGAGTTTTACCTGTTTGTTTTGCTTCGAATTCAGGCAGCACATCGAGACTGGGCCATAAACCGGAGGAGAGCGCTTTCATATAACCATTATTGAGCCCGGCTTTCTGCATCTGAATTGCTGTTTCGTTGTGGTCATAGCTTAATCTATGCCAGCTGCAAACCAGATGATCATCGGTCGGAGAAATTAACATATACCAGGTTAAAGCAGAGGCGTCGTTGGCAGGCATACCGATAACGCCGGCATTTAGCCAATATCCATGTTCAGTATTCTGCCCGAAAGGTAAGCCGCAATGTCCGGCGAGAATAATATCGCTGCGGGATGCTGTAATCTGTTGCTGTTTTTCAGCTTGAGAGTCAGAGGAAAAAAGGAATTGATTGTTCGAATCTGTTCCGCCGTGAATCGCCGAAAAGCTGCGCCCCCCATAATTGAATCGAATCTCGTCTGGCAGCTGTTTCATCCAGTCTTTGTTTTGTGAACTGACTCTGGGCAGAGTGTAGTTATACCACTGGGCAGAGAGGAGATCGCAGCTGCTGCCTTCGACAAAGCCGCAGCCGCAGTCATCCGAACCGTTTGCCACAGACTCTTCACAATTACCCGCGACGACGGCTATATTCCAGCGTTTAATTAGCTCCACTGTTTCATCAGGCTGGGCGCAATAAGCCACCAGGTCACCTGTGCAGAGAATATTAGTCGCAGGGATATTCAGCTCGGACGCTACGACTTGAATCTGCTCAGTTGCTTGCAGGTTGCTGTAGGGCCCGCCAAAAATCAGTAATGGCCTGGTTTCGTCCGGGCTGAAGTTTGTGCCTATACGGTTCATCCAGTAGTACTACTAAGTTGGGGTTGCTGCTTTTGGCTGACGATACCTGCCCAGAACAGCAAGCACCCGCTGATAAGAACGGTTAGGGAGATAAACAGCAGTTTAGTATACTTATGACTCTCCCCCAGCAACTGAGAATGCCCGGCAGATTCAGTAAAGTAGAGTGCCGCGCCGGTAATAGCAATCGCAAAGCTGGCTAAATAACTCCATAGCGGGATATCCGTTCGACCACCCCATAGTGAGAAGAATATTACCGGGGCCAGATACATTGATGCAGTACCGCTGACAGCGACAGCGCTGAACAGGTCTTTATTGCCCCAGAAGACCAGGAGCAGACCGAGCATCACAAACACTGCCATCGTGATTCTGCCATTCGCCCGGGAGGGCTCAATCCATCTCATATCCACGGCGACCAGCTTAGAGGCACTCGACAGAGTGCTATCCAGCGTCGACATAGCGGATATCACCAGCGTTATGTTGAAGAGCAGCATGGGGTTCTCACCGAGGATACGCAACAGAACCTGATTCATGGTCTCGCCACTGCCGGCATTGGCTCCTGCTACGATACCAAAACTGCCGAAGAGCATGATGCAGGCAAAGCTGATCCAGGCGGCATGATAAAAACTTTTCAGAGTGGTTTCTCTATCTGCAAGGAAGCCCCGGTCCATCATCACGGGGTCATGCATTGGGTAGCTCCAGATCTGTAGTAAAGCAACCACAATAAGTACCGGGCCGGGATCACTAATAGAGAAACTTTTAAACATCAGCGTAGCGGTATTAAGGTGACCTGTTGTTATCACGACAATTGTCAGTGCGGCCAGCAGAATCAAAAAAAGAACCATCTGGAACAGATCGGTTCGCAAGGATGCGTGAAGCCCGCCGAGCATAGAGTAGACAAGTGTGACGATTGCGAAAAGAGCCACGGCTATGGTGTAAGAGCTACTACCTGCAATGCCAAAGAGTATGCCGATCACCAGAATGTTAGCAAATACCTCGCTAACTAAGCGGATGCCGACGACAAAGTTGTAGCACTGCGTTCCCCATTTGCCAAACCGGTCGGTTAAAAAAGCCTGAATGCTGTCAAAACCATGTTTAAATCTAACGGAATCTATAATCTTGGCTCCCGTCAGAAAAGACAGGTAATAGGCTGCATAGGCCACAGTTCCCCAGATGCCATAATAAAAACCAAGGATGGCTGCATTAAGTAGGGAGCGCGCGAAAATCCAGGTAGTTACCTGTGAAAAGGTAAGCATTAACAGGCCGGGTGGCTTTCCTTTGGGCGATAGCCCATTGAAGAAGGCTCCGTTGCTTTTGGCCTTTGGGGTAATAAAGACTGAAAATATTGCTACGGCAGCAACCGCAATGATGAGTGGCAATTCCATGAGTTGTCCTGACTTTTTGGACCCGATTTTTGTCCGAATATTATGAGCTAACAAACTGAAACTAAGATGAAAATATTATTTTCAGCGGCCAAGTTAACCCTATTTTTTTGACAAAAAAAAGCCTGTCGTAAGACAGGCTTATTCAGAGGCTAACGTGCTTTGCGTTGCAGATTTTCGCCAGCTATAACGCGTTAAGCGAATTTCTTACCAGTCGGGACTGCCAGTACAGGTACTTTAGCGCCTTTAATAACCTGGCGGGTCGTCTGACTGTGATGGCCAAAGGTGTTTTCTGAGCCCATTACAATCATGTCAGCATTGTAGTTCGCAGCAGCTTTAAGGATTGAATCGGTATAGTTACCTTCAACGATAACCTGCTCAAGATTCAGGTCTACTTTTTTATCCAGTGAGCCGAGCTCTTCTACACAGAACTTATCGATTCGGGTTTTCATCTGCTCCATAACAGCATCGATACCTTCATCATGCATCTTATTGACGACGTCTTCTGGCAGATAGTTTTGGATCAGCGCGTGCCCCAGTTCGCCGATAGGCTCAATGATGTGCAACACGACGATACGTGCATTAAGTGTCTGAGCAAGGTTAACCGCCTGTCTGAAAACAGGGCGGGTATGTTTGCCCAAAGAAGTTGTGTACAGAATTGTCTTGATTTCAGGGAGTGCCATGCTCAATTTCCTCAGTTTACTGATCAGGCGTATGCGCTTGTATCAGTTTGTTCTCTGGGGTTGTATCCCGATTACTCAGTTTAGGCTGACTAACCCGGTCCAGAAGATAAATAATCGATTTGTAATCTATACCGCTGTGGTGTGACAATCCTATTTCACAGGTGCGACTGGTTGAATAGCCTGTATTACATCCTTCAACCGCTGGTTTTAGCGTTCTCAGAGCGGATTCATTCAGCTCTGGTGTCGAAAACCCTTTATCGCCGGCAAAGCCACAGCAGGTTATGTCTTCGGGTATCACTACATCGGTAACGCAAGCTTCAACAATCTGTTTTAGCTTATCTGCAGCGCCCATTCGGGTTGTACTACAGGTAATGTGTAATGCCACTGTCTCTTTAGCTGGCGTAATGACCAGCCGATCAAGCAAGTACTCATGGACAAACTCTACGGTATCCAAAAGTTTGATTTGCTGATCTACGTTATCCTTTAGTCTAATACTACACGGACTGGTGTCTGAAAGCACCGGATACTCACCATTTCGCGTAGCTTTGAGTAACATTTTTTCAGTCTCAGACGCTTTAAATGCTGCTGCATCAAACATCCCTTTAGACTGAAAAGGCATGCCACAACATAGCTGATCCAGGTTTTCAGGGTAGATAACCTCGAAACCGGCTTTGCGTAGCAATTGTTCCGTTTTATCTGCCAGAGAGGTCTGATCCTCATCCCCCCGGGCAGGTCCCATCGCACGACTGGCACAACTGGGCAGATAAACAACCTTCGGTGCGTCCGGATTTACAATCGGGCGCTGGGTGTTAATCTTAGTGGCAGCCTTTGGCATTGATGGTGTCCATTTCTGTACCCGGCCGCCGGAAATCTTACGGGAGGTATCACAGATAGTGCTCATCGCCTTAGTACCGAGCAGGGCATGAGTCAGATCCGCACCTATAAATGCAGCCTTACTCACTTTCATTACGCCACCGTAATGCTCTGCCAGCCACTGAGCCAGTTTCGTATGATTCTCATTGTTTCTACTGCGCACAGAGCGGGTCAGATCTCCCGTATTGATCTCTACAGGACAGGTGGTGGAACATAACCCGCAGGCCGCACAGGTATCAATCCCCTGATAAAGGTATTCTTTGCGTAACTCGGCAAGACGCTGCGGATCTTCTCCGTTGGCTTCCAGACGGGCAATCTCTCGCCAGATAACAATTCGCTGGCGTGGTGTCAGGGTCAGATCCCGCGAAGGGCAGGTCGGCTCACAGAATCCACATTCAATGCACTTATCCACAAGTGAGTCAGCAGCCGGCAATGGTTTAAGATTTTCCAGATGAACATGGGCGTTACGGTTAAGTAAAACACCGGGGTTAAGGATGTTTTCGGGGTCGAAAAGTTCTTTGATTTCCCACATAAGGGCATAAGCTTCACTGCCCCATTCTTTTTCAACATAGGGTGCCATATTACGGCCGGTACCGTGCTCTGCCTTCAGTGAACCATCATACTTATCCACCACCATATTGGCGACATCATCCATCAGGCCTTCATAGCGCTCAGTTTCAGCCTGGGAATCAAACGACTGAGTGAAAACAAAATGGAGGTTACCCTCGAGTGCGTGACCAAAAATCAGCGCTTCATTGTAATGCCACTTTTCAAAAATCTGATGCAGGTCGTGAACCGCATCGGCTAATTGAGGCACAGGGAAGGCAACATCTTCGATAATGACCGTCGTTCCTGTTTCGCGTATCGCGCCTACTGCCGGGAACAGCCCTTTACGAATCGCCCAGTACTTTGAATATTCAGTGGGGTCAGTCGTGAATTGAACGGGTTGAACCGTTTCAAGTGCTGCTATCGATGCTTGTATTACCGCAACCTGCTGGGCAAGATGATCCGGGCAACCTGAGCGGGTCTCGACCAGCAGCGCAGCGGCATCATCGGGCAGGTTCTTAATAAAGTCGGGCATACCTGCTTTATTTTCAATTGAACGCAGGCCTGCCCGGTCCATCATTTCAACCGCGGATACGGGAGTCTGCTTCAGAATAGCGACGGCTTCACAGGTGGTGCGAACCGTTGGGAAAAAGATCAGTGCTGAAGCTTTGTTAGGGTGCTCATCAACTGTGTTATAGGTGATCTCAGAAATGAAGCCTAAAGTACCTTCAGAGCCGATCATCAGGTGTTTCATGATCTCGATCGGGTCTTCATAATCCACCAGAGAGTTGAGTGCATAACCGGTGGTATTTTTCAGACGGTACTTATGTTCGATACGCTGGCGGAGACCTTCGTTGCTGCAGGTCTGTCGGGCAAGTGATTCTAGGGCGATTAACAGGCCCTTATGACTGTTTCTAAAGTCCGCAACAGACTGACTATCGCCGGTATCCAATGATGTACCATCGGCCAGTATTAGCTTCATGCTCCGTAAGGTGCGATAACTGTTTTGCGCCGTACCACAGCACATCCCACTAGCATTGTTCGCGGCAATACCACCAATCATCGCGGTGTTTATGGACGCTGGATCAGGGCCGATTTTTTTATTAAAGGGAGCCAGTGCTTTATTTGCCTGGCCGCCGATGACACCTGGCTGCAAACTGATCTGGCTGGCATCCTCATTAATTGAATAGTTCCTCCAGCCATCGCGAAGCTGAATTAACACCGAGTCTGTAATAGCCTGACCGGAGAGACTGGTTCCGGCTGCACGAAAGGTAACCGGAATTGCTTGTTGCTGGGCCAGCTTAATGATGCGGGCGACATCCTGTTCTGTTTCAGGGCGTACTACCAATTGTGGAATCAGGCGATAGAAACTGGCGTCGGTGCCATAGGCCAGGGTGCGCAGAGGGTCAGAAATGATCTGCTGAGCGGGCAGAAATTCCTGTAGCAGTTGCATGAATTGTTGGTATTGCTGCTTCATAAGAACCTCGCCTCAGGCAGCCGAATGCACAGGAGCCGCCCGGTATTTGTCAGACCCAAAGGGCCGGTATTATATTTTTATAAGGAGAGAGGGAAGGAGATTCGTGCTCCTTCCCTGTGTTGCCAGGTTAACCGTATGCTGCTGCAGGTAACCAGAGTACCAGTTGAGGCCAGAAGACCAGAATCAGTAAGCCGATCAATTGCAAAATGATGAACGGAATAACACCCTTATAAATATCAGTCAGTCTTACATTCGGCGGACATACGCCCTTTAGATAGAAGAGGGCAAAACCTACCGGGGGTGTGAGGAACGAGGTTTGTAATGCCATCGCCACTAACATGACGAACCACACCAGCTCAGGATTATCAACGACGCCATAGCCATTGATATCGAGCCCCAGAGCCGATATGACGGGGGCCAGCAATGGGAGAATAATCAGCGTAATTTCGATCCAGTCCAGGAAAAATCCCAGTAAGAAAATAATGCCAAGAATAAAGAAGATAATGCCATAAGGACCAAAAGGCAGTCCGGTCAGGAATGATTCAATCAGCTCGTCACCGCCCAGCTCTCTCAGTACTAAAGCAAAACAGGTAGCACCGATAAAGATAGCGAAGATATAGGCCGTCGTATTGTAAGTGCCTTGCATCACTTCTTTCAGCACTTTAAAGCTGAACTTACGGTTATAAAGCGCTAGCAGGGTTGCGCCAAATGCGCCGACACCTGAAGCTTCTGTTGGGGTCGCAAAACCACCGAAAATAGAGCCCAGAACAACAAAGATCAGCAACAGTGTTGGTAGTACTGCTTTGATAACTTTAACCACAGTGGCCATGTCTGCAGGTTTTGCATCTACTGGAACGGGGGCAGATTCAGGTTTTAACCAACCGGTAACCAATATATATACAATATACATGGCTCCCAGCATCAGGCCCGGGAAGACTGCGCCCATAAACAGGTCGCCAACCGACAGACCCAGTTGATCGGCCATAATAACCAGCATAATACTGGGTGGAATCAGAATGCCCAGTGTGCCTGCGCTGGCAATGGTACCCAGCGCCAGTGGCATAGAGTAGCCCTGTTTAGTCATAGCTGGCAGAGACATTACGGCTAGCAAAACGACCGAAGCACCAATGATACCGGTCGATGCAGCCAGAATAATACCAATAGCCGTTACCGTAATAGCCAGACCACCACGGACTCGCCCAAACAGTTCCTGCATCGAATTCATCAGGCGTTCGGCAACGCCAGACTTATCCAACATAATGCCCATAAAGATAAACATGGGCAGGGCAACCAGAATCCAGTTGTCCATAATCTTCCAGAGCCGGTTAACCACCAAACCCAGCGTCAGAAAGTCTAATCCGGTGATAGTGTCGAAGTAGGTATCGGCCAGATAGCCAATGAAAGCAAACGCGATACCGATGCCACCTAATACCCAGGCGACGGGAATGCCGGTAAACAGAAGTGCGATGAACGACAGGAACATCGCGATAACAAGAATCTCATTAATTTCCATTACAGGTCACCTTTAAACAGTAAAACGGTATCCCGGTAGAGGCGGGATAAAACAGCGAGGGCTAACAATCCCATGCTAAGGGGGATCACACTTTTGATTAGCCAGCGAAAAGGAAGGCCTGATGGTGACTCTGAGTGTTCGTTAATTCGATAAGACTCTGCAACGAAATCCAGGCTGTGGATAAAGATGACAGCGATAAAAGGCAGCACCATAAACAGGATGCTAAGGATCTCAATTACATTTTTTGTTTTAGCTCTGAAGTGGGAATAAAACAGATCAACCCGGATATGCGAATTGGTCGTTTGCGCATAAGACAGACCAAACATCACGCCTACGGCATACAGGTGCCATTGGAGCTCTTCAAAAATGATCAGACCACTTGAGAAGCCTTTACGAAGCACTACCTGAGTAATAATGATAAGGACTAGGAGGACATAGGACCAGGCGATGAGATGTCCGATCTTCTGTATCATCCGGTCAATGCTGTCCGCGAGTGGAACGCGGGGCAGGCTGCTTGGCTCATTCACAATAATGCACCTTTACCAGTTATTGTTATAGTTATGTATAGCTTGAGTCAGGCTAATACGTATAAGTTTTTGAAAAAACTCTGAAAAATAGACGCGCGAAAGCATCTGTTTTACAGATGGTTTTCATACAGTATAGATAGAAAGGCAGGGGGATAGAGTTATCCCCCTGCTTGAGTTTAGTGCTTAGTTATTCTTAGCGCGTGGTAAGAATGCGTTAGCTTCCCACAAGTTATAACCTTCACGGAAGGTGCTCAGATCATCCCAAACCTTCTTGAAGAAAGGATCAGCAGCTGTTTTTTCAACAACAACTTCGTCCCATTTTTCTTCAAAGGTTTTCAGCATTTCGTCATTCCAGTAACGAATGTTTACGCCTTGATCTTTCGCTTTGGCCATGACTTCAAACTGCATAGACTCACCTTCAGCAATCGCATTAGTCATGGATGCTTTACAGGTGTTTTCTACGATAGCTTGTTGTCCTGTAGACATTTTGCCCCAGGCATCTTTGTTAACAAGCAGCTCAAAGACAGTTGCTTGCTGATGCCAGCCAGGGAAGTAGTTATATTTGGCAATTTTGTGTAAACCAAGAAGCTTATCAATGGCTGGTTGAGAGAATTCGGTCGCATCGATTGCGCCTTTCTCCAGTGCACCGAAGATCTCACCACCGGGCAGCTGTGAAGTAGATACGCCCAGTTTCTCCATGACGGAAGCGCCCAGTCCGAAGAAACGCATATTCAGGCCTTTCAGGTCTTCAGGCTTATTGATCTCTTTCTTGAACCAGCCAGATGTTTCCGGAGAGATAATGGCACAAGGAATAACTTTAACGTTGAAGCCGTTAGTATCGTACATTTCCTGATACAGGCTCATGCCGTTGCCGTAGTACAACCAAGCCATATACTCGCCTGCTTCAGGGCCGAATGGCACTGCAGAGAAAAGAGCTGCGGCTGGCATTTTACCCTGCCAGTAGCCGGCTGTGGCATAACCGGAGTTAACTTTTCCTGAAGACACGGCATCCAGAATCTCTTTTGCGCCTACCAATTTACCTGGCTCGTAGATTTTCATCTTAACAGAGCCGTCGCTCATCACAGGAAGTTGTTCAGATACCCACTTAATGGGAGTACCCAAAGCTGGCAGGTGAGAGCCAAAAGCGATAGGTGTTTTTAGAAGAACCCGGTCTGCGGCCTGAACAGTTGTCGTTGCGGCAGTCAAAGCGGTTGAGAGTACTGCAGCGGAGACCAGAGACTTTGAAAATGTATTCATGGTGTATCCTCGTGATGTTTTGTTGTTTTTATCTTAATTTGCCTGATTCAGAACAGGCCATTCGGAAGCCTTAAAAAAATGTTCTTGAATAATTGGTAATACCAATTTACCATGCAATTAGTCGCTACCTTAAAAGTTACAGGTATCGCTTGTCAATGCTTTTTTATGTATTAAAAGTAGACGTATCTTCTGAAAAAGCGCTATTTTTTATTAAAATCAATAAGAAAGCAGGGTGTTTGCTATGGTCAGACCAATTTTTATTTGGTGTGTTTGGTGTGCTTCTATATAGTTCACGTCTGACACTGGCTGATTTGGCTGCTAAATATGGCTGGCACATAAGCTGGTTGAGAACATAAAGACGTAGTTGCCCACATAGGGCGATGGGTGGAGAAACAACGATGGCGTATCAGCGAGTAAAACAACCCAAGATATCCGATGTAATCATGGGTCAGTTGGAAGAGATGGTGCTCGAAGGTACGCTCAAGCCTGGTCAGAAGTTACCGCCTGAGCGAGAACTGGCCAAACAGTTTGAAGTTTCACGTCCTTCCTTAAGAGAAGCGGTTCAGAAGCTGGCCACCAAAGGGATTTTGATCAGTCGTCAGGGCGGTGGAACTTATGTTTCAGAAGAGCTGGGAGGGGCGTTCTCCGATCCTTTACTGGAGCTTTTCAGAACACACCCGGAAGCACAGTATGATCTGTTGGAGTTTCGTCATGCCCTCGAAGGCGTATCTGCCTATTACGCAGCACTGCGAAGCACGCCTGCGGATAAAGAAAATATTCGTGCCTGTTACGATGCTTTGCAGGGTTATCACGATAGAAAGGAGTTTGATAAAGAAGTATTAGCCGATGTGGACTTTCATCTGGCAATCGCCGAAGCCACTCATAACATGGTTTTGCTGCACATGATGCGTGCCCTCTTTAGTTTGTTGCGACAGCATATTTGGGAAAACCTTAAGGATATCTATCCAAAATCCGGGATTCGCGGAAAAATACATGAACAGCATTCAGTGCTAATGGATGCGATCCTGGCGGGGGAGCCAGAAAAGGCGCGCAAGGCTGCCCATGATCACCTCGCTTATGTAGAAGATGCACTGCTGGAGCAGGGTAAAGAGAACACTCGCCTCAAAAGAGCACTGCGTCGCGCCGACGTCACCCCTCTGTAATACTGCCTCTGTATAAAAACTACATGGAGTGGTGATTTTGTAGTCGCTATAGACATTAATCACACTTTTATGTAGTATTACTACAAAATCAAGCACCACTATAAAAAAAGGCAGGCTTGCTGCGATGCAGCATGAAACCTGTTAACAAGCTCTGAATGGCGCCATAGAAGTGCTGGAGAGTTGGGCAAAGTGATTATGAAACGCGTGTTTTTGGTGTTGATCGTTCTTTAAAGAGAACTTAAATCGTAAAAACTTAATTAAGTACAGCTTAAGTAGCTGTTCTTTTGTCTGATTTTCCGTTAATACTTCTAGCTGTCTCAAAGTTTATTTCTGCACTGGGAAAGATTGGGCTTCCCGGTTTTGAGTACACGACAAGAATAATGGAGAAAGGCAAAGTGCAAGAATTTATCGACGATGTAGATCCAATCGAAACTGGTGAGTGGGTGGAAGCCCTTGAGTCTGTTGCTAAAAATGAAGGCAGCGATCGTGCTCACTATATTCTGCAAAAGCTGGGTGAAAAAGCGTCAGAGCTAGGCGTAGATGCAGGCACGAGCCTGACCACCCCATACCGCAATACAATTACCCCCAAAAATGAATCCCGCATGCCGGGTGACCTGTTTATGGAACGTAGAATTCGTTCCTTTATTCGTTGGAATGCGATGGCAATGGTTATGCGCGCCAACGATAATGCTGATGGCCTTGGCGGTCATATCTCAAGCTTCTCTTCTTCTGCTACTTTGTACGATATTGGCTTCAACTACTTTTTCCGTGGTTCAGAAGGCGAGCAGGAAGGTGATCTGGTGTTTTTCCAGGGTCACATCTCTCCGGGCATATACTCCCGTGCATACCTTGAAGGTCGTCTGACTGAAGAGCAGATGGATAACTATCGCCGTGAAGTAGACGGCATTGGCTTGTCTTCTTATCCTCACCCTTGGTTGATGCCTGATTTCTGGCAGTTCCCAACGGTATCTATGGGTCTGGGTCCTATTCAGGCGATCTATCAGGCGCACGTAATGCGTTACCTGTCTGCTCGTTCGCTGATCGATCGTGGTGATCGTAAAGTATGGGCTTTCCTGGGTGATGGTGAGTGTGATGAGCCTGAATCTCTGGGTGCGATCGCTTTGGCGGGTCGTGAGAACCTTGAGAACCTGGTCTTCGTGGTTAACTGTAACCTGCAGCGTCTTGATGGGCCTGTACGGGGTAACGGTAAGATTGTTCAGGAACTTGAAGGTGTGTTCCGCGGCGCTGGCTGGAATGTCATCAAGTGTCTGTGGGGTCGTCACTGGGATCCACTGTTTGAAAATGATGATAAAGGTCTGCTGATTAAGCGGATGAACGAAGTTTGTGATGGTGAACTGCAGAACTACAAGGCGAACGGTGGTGCATATACCCGTGAGCACTTCTTCGGTAAATACCCAGAGCTGCTGGAAATGGTTAAGGATCTGTCAGACGACGATATCATGAACCTGAACCGTGGCGGTCACGATCCATATAAAGTATTCGCGGCTTATCAGTCTGCGATGGATCACAAAGGTCAGCCAACCGTTATTCTGGCACAAACCGTTAAAGGTTATGGTACCGGTAAGTCGGGTCAGGCGAAGAACGATACCCATTCCATGAAGAAAGTGGCGATGGATGATCTGAAAGATTTCCGTGATCACCACAATATTCCGCTGACCGATGATCAGCTGAAAGAAGTTCCTTATTACCGTCCGTCTCCGGATTCTCCGGAAATGAAGTACATGATGGACCGTCGTCAAAAGCTGGGTGGTGTTTACCCAACCCGTCGTAGCGATTTTGATGCGCTGGAAATTCCACCACTGGATACCTTTGCTGCACAGTTGAAAGACAGTGGTAAGCGTGAGATGTCCACGCAGATGGTACTGAACCGTGTACTGAGTACGCTGGTTAAAGATAAGAGCATGGGCGAGCGGGTCGTACCAATCGTACCGGATGAAGCGCGTACCTTTGGTATGGAAGGTATGTTCCGTCAGCTGGGAATCTACACGTCGGCCGGTCAGCGTTACGTACCTCATGACTCTGATCAGATCATGTTCTACAAAGAGTCTAAGACGGGTCAGATTCTTGAAGAAGGTATCAACGAAGCGGGTGCAATGTCGGCATGGATGGCGTGTGCCACTTCATACAGTAACAACGACTGCACCATGGTGCCGTTCTACATCTACTATTCAATGTTCGGCTTCCAGCGGATCATGGATCTGGCATGGGCTGCAGGTGATATGCAGGCACGTGGCTTCCTGATCGGTGCAACATCTGGTCGTACTACGCTGAATGGTGAAGGCTTACAGCACCAGGATGGTCACTCTCACCTGATGGCGCAGATGATCCCGAACTGTGTCTCTTACGATCCGACATTCGGCTACGAAATGACCGTGATTGTTCAGGACGGCCTGAAGCGTATGTTCCAGGACAAAGAGAACAAGTTCTACTACATCACAACAACAACCGAGAACTACGCTCATCCGGGGATGCCAGTAGGCGTTGAGGAAGCGATAGTTAAAGGTATGTACGTCTTCAAGGAAGGTAACGATTCCGACATGAAGGTACAGCTGATGGGTTGTGGTGCGATCCTGCGTGAAGTGATTGCTGCGGCAGATATTTTGCGTGATGAATACGGTGTTGAATCTGATATCTGGAGCACCACCTCTATCAACGAAGTTCGTCGTGATGCACAAGCGGTAGCACGCTGGAACATGTTGCACCCTGAAGAAGAGGCGCGTACCTCTTATCTGGAAGACTGTCTGAAAGATCGCCAGGGCCCGGTTATTTCATCGACTGACTACATGCGTGCATACGCAGATCAGCTGCGTGAATATATCCCACGTACTTATAAAGTGCTGGGTACTGATGGTTATGGTCGTTCTGATACACGTAGCAAACTGCGTGAATTCTTCGAAGTTAACCGATACTACGTCACCGTTGCTGCACTGACTGCCCTGGCAGAAGAAGGCAAGGTAGAGCGTTCTGTTGTAGCCAAAGCGATGCAGAAGTTTGGCATTAACCCGGAAAAACCAGCCCCTTGGACTGTGTAACCCGAAGCTAAACTTTTAAGAGAGGATAAAAACGTGAGTACTGTAAACATTACGGTTCCTGATATTGGTGGCGCTACAGACGTAGATATTGTTGAAGTCTGTGTAGCAGTTGGTGACACAGTGGTTGAGGGCGATTCTCTAATCGTCCTTGAAACTGACAAGGCATCCATGGAGGTGCCTTCTACCCACGCCGGTACGATTAAAGAAATTCTGGTTGAAGCGGACGGCACATGTAACGAAGGCCAGGCGATTGTGGTATTGGATACCGGCCTTGTAGTTGATGAAGTTGCGCCGGTTGAAGCTGCTGCACCTGCTCCTGCTCCTGCGGCAGAGCCTGCACCGGTTGCTGCTGCACCTGCTGCTGCCAGTGCGGTTGAAAAGATTTTGGTTCCCGATCTGAGTGGTGCGACCGATGTTGATGTTGTTGAAGTCCTGGTAAAGGATGGCGATAGCGTTGAAGAAGGCGACTCCCTGATCGTTCTGGAAACAGACAAAGCATCGATGGAAGTACCAGCACCTAAAGCGGGTGTGGTTGTGTCAATGCAGATTAAAGAGGGTGGCACTGTTACTGAAGGTGATCATCTGTGCGACTTGCAAGTAGCAGGAGCAGCACCTGCTGCAGCCCCTGCTCCTGCGGCAGAAGCACCAGCTGTTGCGCCAGCTGCCGCGCCTGCTCCGGTTGCCGGTGGCGTAGAAGATGTTCTGATTCCTGATCTGAGCGGTGCGTCCGATGTTGATGTTGTTGAGGTTCTGGTTAAGGACGGCGACAGCGTTGAAGAAGGCGATTCACTGATCGTACTGGAAACTGATAAAGCGTCGATGGAAGTACCAGCCCCTAAAGCGGGTGTGGTTAAGTCCATGAAGATCAAAGATGGCGACCAGGTCAATGAAGGTCAGCTATTGATGCAGCTAGAAGTAGCGGGTGGTTCTGCACCGGCAGCGGCTCCAGCAGCCTCTGCTCCGGCGGCACCTGCTGCGGCTCCGGCGAAAGCAGCGGCTCCTGCGCCTGCAGCATCCGGCACTGTTGATCGTGAAGCGCTAGAGAAGAAAAACAAAACCGTTCATGCCGGTCCTGCGGTACGTGCAATCGCGCGTGAATTCGGTGTTGATCTGTCTCTGGTAACGGGTACTGGTCCACGTAATCGTATCCTGAAAGAAGATGTTCAGGCCTACGTTAAAGGTGCGCTGAAGAAGTTGGCTGAGAAGCCTGCTGCTGCAGCCGTCACTGGTGGCTCGGGTATTCCGGCAATTCCAGAAGTTGATTTCAGCCAGTTTGGCGAAATCGAAATGGTCAAGATGTCTAAGATCCACAAGCTAACAGCGGCGAATATGTCTCGCTGTTGGTTGAATATTCCACACGTAACTCAGACTGATAAGGCTGATATTACCGATCTGGAAGCGTTCCGTGCCGGTATGAAGGAAGAGGCTGCGCGTGAAGGCGTGAAGCTGACACCACTGCCATTTATGCTGAAAGCAATCGCGATTGCTTTGAAAGCGCATCCGAAGTTTAACGCTTCACTGCACGCAGATGGCGAGCACGTTGTTTACAAGAAATATGTAAACATCGGTATGGCGGTTGATACGCCAAACGGTCTGATGGTTCCTGTGATCAAAGATGCAGATAAGAAGAGCATCTATGAGCTGTCACTGGAAGCAACTGAGCTGGCGGGTAAAGCGAAGAACCGTAAGCTGAAGCCTGCTGAGATGCAGGGTGCTTGTTTCACTATTTCAAGCCTGGGCGGTATCGGCGGTACTGGCTTTACGCCGATCGTTAATGCCCCTGAAGTAGCTATTCTGGGTATTTCTAAAGCGGATATCGAACCGCGTTGGAATGGTAAAGAGTTTGAGCCACGTAAGATGCTGCCACTGTGCCTGTCTTACGATCACCGCGCTATCAATGGCAGTGATGCAGGTCGCTTCTTAACCTACCTGAATCAGCTACTGAGCGACGTACGTCGCATGGCGATGTAATCAGGGCGTAACGCCTAAATTACACAGTTTCCGGCAACCTGAATCTATTGATTTTGGGTTGCTGGTGGCACGGCGCTAAACGCCGCGCTGGATGCGGTAGCGTGCAGGCTGCCGCATCAACCTAGTTTCAGTTTTCCATGGTTATTCTATACCCATGACTCAAGCCCCTTCTCATGATTGAGAAGGGGCTTTTTTTTTAATCAGTACTGCTGATTGATCGCTCTTTCGAACCCCGGATCTACCCTGTAGGAGGCGTGCCCTCACGCCGATAAAGCCCTTAGTAGGCACTAAACTAAAAGAATCGCTGCGAGAGGGTAGCTTCTAAAAGCACATTGTAGGAGCGGCTTACAGCCGCGATAATCTAGCAAGAATAACAAAAGAGCGTTTTAACCACAGAGAGCACGAAGGGCACAGAGAGGAGCTTTCTTAAGTGGGTTTTCTCTGTGTTCTCGGTGTCCTCTGTGGTGGTGTTTTATTTTTCACCGCAAGGGCGCAGCTCCTACAAATGCCCGCTCTTTCAGGCCTAGATTCTACCCTGTAGGAGGCGTGCCCTCACGCCGATGAAGTCCTTAGTAGGCATCAATCCAAATGAATCGCTGCGAGAACGTAGCTTCTAAAAGCACATTGTAGGAGCGGCTTACCGCCGCGATAATCTAGCAAGAATAACAAAAGAGCGTTTTAACCACAGAGAGCACGAAGGACACAGAGAGGAGCTTTCTTAAGTGGATTTTCTCTGTGTTCTCGGTGTCCTCTGTGGTGGTGTTTTATTTTTCACCGCAAGGGCACTGCTTCTACAAATGCCTGCTCTTTCAGGCCTAGATTCTACCCGGTAGGAGGCGTGCCCTCACGCCGATGAAGCCCTTAGTAGGCATCAAACCAAATGAATCGCTGCGAGAGCGTAGCTTCTAAAAGCACATTGTAGGAGCGGCTTACAGCCGCGATAATCTAGCAAGAATAACAAAAGAGCGTTTTAACCACAGAGAGCACGAAGGACACAGAGAGGAGCTTTCTCAAGTGGATTTTCTCTGTGTTCTCGGTGTCCTCTGTGGTGGTATTTGATTTTATCGTCCCTAAGAAGGAACTCCTGCAACGGGGAAGGTTCGGACAACGGACTTAGGCTAATTGCTATGCTAATATTTCCGCCATAGAAGTACGCTTTAATCAGTACTTATTTATTTCGCAATTGCAGCATTATAGTTGGTATAATTCTGTCCAAATGGAATTGCTGCAAAGGAAAAACAGCGCATGAAGGTTACAGTTTTTGGTATAGGTTATGTGGGGCTGGTTCAGGCTGCTGTATTGGCAGAAGTTGGCCACGAAGTTTGCTGTGTTGATGTAGATGCTCAGAAAGTTGAAAACCTGAAGAATGGGATCATCCCCATCTATGAGCCAGGCTTAACACCGATCGTTCAGTCAAACTATGAAGCAGGGCGCTTGCTGTTTACCACTGATGCTAAACAGGCTGTAGAATTTGGCGAAATCCAGTTTATTGCGGTTGGAACTCCACCGGATGAAGATGGCTCTGCCGACCTGAAATATGTACAGGCGGTCGCTAAAACCATCGCGACTTACATGCAAGATCCTAAAATTATTATTGATAAGTCCACAGTGCCAGTGGGTACCGGTGATAAGGTTAGTGCTACCGTCGCTGAAACGCTGGCGGCGCGAAATGCCGAGCTGGATTATCATATCGTATCTAACCCTGAATTCCTGAAAGAGGGGGCCGCAGTAAGTGACTGCATGCGCCCGGATCGAATCGTTATCGGTACAGACAGTGACCATGTTAAAGATGTGATGTCTGAGCTCTATGCGCCGTTTAACCGTAATCATGATCGCATTATCTTTATGGATGTTCGCAGCGCCGAGCTGACTAAATATGCGGCTAACTGCATGCTGGCAACCAAGATCAGCTTCATGAACGAGATGGCGAACATCGCTGAGATGGTAGGTGCAGATATCGAGAACGTCCGTAATGGCATCGGTTCTGATGAGCGTATCGGCTATCACTTCATCTATCCAGGCTGCGGTTACGGTGGTTCTTGCTTCCCGAAAGATGTACAGGCATTGGTAAAAACCTCTGAGCAGATCGGTTATGACTCTCAGATCCTCAAAGCCGTTGAGTCTGTTAACGCAAAGCAGAAAGCTAAACTCTTTGAGCTGATCAACCGTCACTTTAACGGTGATGTGGCCGGTAAGACCGTCGCCTTGTGGGGCCTGTCGTTTAAGCCTAAGACTGATGATATGCGAGAATCTTCCAGCCGAGTGCTGATGGAAACTCTTTGGGAAGCGGGTGCGAAGGTACAAGCCTTTGACCCGGAAGCGATGGAAGAGACCCAGCGCATCTATGGTTCACGTTCCGATCTGAATCTGATGGGTACTAAAGAAGCGGCACTGAATGGCGCTGATATGCTGGTTATCTGCACCGAGTGGCAGAGCTTCCGTGCCCCGGATTTCGACCTGATAAAAAGTGAACTGGCCGAGCCGGTAATCTTTGATGGCCGTAACCTTTACGATCCACAACGTATGGATGATCGTGGCTTTAGTTATTACGCAATCGGCCGTGGTTTGTCTATAAAGGGCTAAGAATCGGCACGAGGGTGTACCTCCTACAAAAGTGAGTTATAACCACAGAGAACACGAAGAGCACTGAGAAGAGCTTTAAATAAAAAGTTTACCTTTGTGTACTCGGTGTTCTCAGTGGTTAGAATATTTTTCTCACATCGGACCTCGGTTCTACCTTTGTAGGAGTCCCTTTCAGGGGCTGTTTAGTAAGAGCTTATTTACCACCGAGCACACAGAGATCACCGAGAAGAGACGTCGCAAATGGGTCTCCTCTGTGATCTCCGTGTCCTCAGTGGTTAAAGTCTTTTTGGCACTTTACCCTGTAGGAGGCGTGTCCCACGCCGAAAATGATATCAGTTGGCACTCAGCCAAATGAATCGCCGCGAGGACGCAGCTCCTACAAAAGCAGTTCTTTCGAACCCCGGACAAGCAACGCGCTCGGACCTCGATTCTTAATCGGACCACGGACTTCGATTCTACCCTGTAGGAGGCGTGCCCTCACGCCGATAATAATATCAGCTGGCACTCAGCCAAATGAATCGCCGCGAGGGCGCAGCTCCTACAAAAGCAGTTCTTTCGAACCCCGGACTAGCAACGCGTTCGGGCCACAGACTTTGGTTCTTATATCGACTCTACCCTTGTAGGAGCTGCTTCCAGCAGCGATAATTACATCAATTCTAAAACTTCCTTATTCAGGCTGTCCTATGCAACTAACCTATCTAGTCACCGGCGCTGCCGGCTTCATCGGCAATTTTGTATCAGAGCGGCTCTGTCAGGCGGGTCATAAGGTGATCGGTCTGGATAATCTCAATGATTATTACGACCCAACCCTAAAAGATTCCAGGCTGCAGCGACTCGAACAGTACCCCGAATTTACTTTCAAGAAAATGGATCTGTCCGACCGGGAAGGGATGGAGGCACTCTTTGCAGAGAGCGGTTTTGACCGGGTTATTCATCTGGCCGCTCAGGCAGGCGTTCGCTACTCACTGGAAAATCCGTTTGCTTACGTTGACTCTAATCTGACCGGCATGATGACCATTCTGGAAGGCTGTCGTCAGAATAATGTAAAACATCTGGTCTACGCTTCATCTTCCTCGGTATATGGTATGAATACCAAAATGCCATTTTCGGCTGAAGATGCTGTAAATCACCCGGTTTCATTGTACGCAGCAACAAAGAAATCTAACGAGCTGATGGCGCATAGTTATTCACACCTATACGGTATCCCAACCACAGGACTGCGTTTCTTCACGGTCTATGGTCCCTGGGGGCGCCCGGACATGGCGCCGTTCCTGTTTACCAGCGCGATACTGGAAGATCGGCCGATCAAGGTCTTTAATCACGGTAAAATGCTGCGTGATTTCACCTATGTGGATGACATTGTCGAAGGGGTTATCCGTATTCAGGATGTGATTCCACAAGTAGATGAAAACAACCCAAGAACCAGCCCCGATAGCAGCAGTGCTCCCTACCGAGTATTCAATATCGGTAACAATGAGCCGATAGAATTGAGTCGCTTCATCGAAGCGATTGAATCCGCAGCAGGCAAAAAAGCGCAAAAAGAATACTTGCCGATGCAACCCGGTGACGTCCCAGCGACCTATGCCGACATCGACAGCCTGCAAGCAGCTACCGGCTTCAAACCCAGCACCACGATCGAAGACGGCATGCAAAAATTTGTCGACTGGTACAAAGAGTATTATAAGGCTTAAGGGCATCTGTTTTACCTTGTAGGAGCCCCTTCTAGGGGCGATTAAGCTCTAAAAGAAGAGCTGTTCACCACAGAGGACACAGAGACCCACAGAGAAATGCTTAATGTGTACGCCAAGGGCAATAAAAGGTTTTTAATAAGTGATTTGTTTTTCCTCGGTGTAACTCTGTGTTCTCTGTGGTTAGAGACTTTTATGTTTTAAGGTCTCAGGCAAGCGAATCCTCCGAACCACGGACAACGGCTCTTTTATAAGGCTTAAGGTATCCGTTTTACCTTGTAGGAGCCCCTTCTAGGGGCGATTGCTCTGAAAGAAGAGCTGTTCACCACAGAGGTCACAGGGACCCACAGAGAAATGCTTAATGTGTATGCCAAGGGCACAGAGGTCCAAAGAAAAGGTTTTTTAATAAGTGATTTGTTTTTCCTCGGTGTAACTCTGTGTTCTCTGTGGTTAGAGACTTTTATTTTTAAGGTCTCAGACAGGCGAAGCGTCCAACCACGGACATCAGTCCATTAATGAACATGGAGGTTCATATGATCGATATAAAACACCACGGCGCTGTTAACGGCGTCACCGGCTCATGTCATGAGCTATTTCTTAATGATGATACTAGTGTCCTGATAGACTGTGGTATGTTTCAGGGGGCAGAATCAGCCGGCGCCGAGTCTGATAATCTCAAGCTCAACTTCCCGATTACTACAGTTAAAGCGCTGTTTGTAACTCACTGTCATATAGATCATGTAGGGCGTATTCCTTCACTGATTTCTGCAGGGTTTAACGGCCCCATCTATGCCAGTGAAGCAACTGCGCGGTTATTGCCGTTAGTATTGGAAGATACCCTTAAGATAGGGGTTACCCGAGATAAGAACCTGATCAGACAGTTCTTAACCCTGTTACATCAGTTGATACAGCCGGTTGAATATCGCCAATGGCATCACGCAACTAGCTGTGACAATCTTAAATTCAGGTTTAACCCGGCAGGTCATATTCTGGGCTCTGCTTATATTGAGTTTGACTGTCTCGTTGGTCAGCAGAAAGAGCGCATTCTATTCTCCGGTGACCTTGGTGCCCCTTACGCACCACTACTGCCAGCGCCAAAATCACCCTGGCGTACAGATCGTTTAATCATCGAAAGCACCTACGGTGATAAGCAGCATGAGCAGCGTCGTATCCGGCGTCAAAACTTACAGCAGATCATCAGTCGTTGTTTAGAAGATGCAGGCACAGTACTGATCCCCGCATTCAGTATTGGTCGAACCCAGGAGCTGCTCTATGAACTCGAAGATATTATCCACAGGCAGAAAGGCTCATCCTGGGAAGAGATTGACGTAATAGTTGATTCCCCATTGGCGGCGAAGTTTACAGAGCATTATCGTGAATTAAGCGATCTCTGGGATGCCGAAGCAAAATCGCGAAAAATAGAAGGGCGCCATCCGTTATCGTTTGATCAGTTAATCACCATCGATTCCCATGCAGACCACCTGAAACTGGTTAACTATCTCAAAAGCAGTGGAAGGCCTGCTATCGTTATTGCTGCAAGTGGAATGTGTGCTGGTGGACGGATTGTAAACTACCTAACAGAACTGCTGCCAGACCCACGAACAGATGTCCTTTTTGTGGGCTATCAGGCCAAAGGAACGCCCGGTCGAGATATACAAAAATACGGTGCTGAGAAATACAGAGTGAGCGGTGGCTATGTTTATTTAGATAATCAAAAGATAGATATCAAAGCCCAGGTACACAGTATCAGCGGCTACTCCGCCCACGCCGATCAAAAAGACCTTATTAACTTTGTAAAACGTATGGGTCACAAACCAAAAGAGATCCGAATCGTCCACGGCGACAACGATGCTAAACGGATTTTGAAGACTGAGATGCAAGAGATTTGCCCAGCAGCCGAGATATTAATTCCGGGTTAGAAGTCTCTTATTAAAGCGATAGGTCAAAAATTTTGGTATACCACAGAGGACACGGAGGACCACAGAGAGGGGCTTTAAGTTCTTGCTATGCTTTGCCTTTGCCTTTGTCTCTGTGTCCTTTGTGTACTCTGTGGTGATATCTGTTTTGTTTGTGTCACTATTGATTGAGTTGTTAAAAATGGAGGTCGATATGGAAATGGATTTTCTGACAAATAAGGTTATAGGCTGCGCTATTGAAGTTCATCGACAGCTAGGGCCTGGGTTGCTTGAGTCGAGCTATGAACGTTGTCTGATGTATGAATTGGCACTCGCTGGGTTGGATGCTAAGGCCCAGGTATTGCTGCCTATTCATTATAAGGGTATGAGTATTGAGGCCGGTTATCGAATAGATATTTTGTTTCCTGATAAGCTTGTTCTTGAACTGAAAGCTGTGGATAAACTATTGCCAATCCATACAGCGCAGTTAATTACTTACTTGAAATTATCAGGGGTTAAAACGGGTCTAATAATTAACTTTAATGTTAACAAACTGACGAATGGCTTGAAGCGCGTAGTCCTATGAGTTGCATCTCATATAGGGCGAAGGGCTGATTAGAAAGAGCTTTGCACCACAGAGAACACGAAGGGCACAGAGGAAGGGTTTTCTAAATTGGTTTACTTCGTGCTCTCGGTGTCCTCTGTGGTTCATTATTTAGAGTGTTTGGGGCTTAAAAAGATCGATTTACCACAGAGTACACAAAGGACACAGAGAAACCTTTTATGTTGTCGATCTTTTAAGTGCCCTTAGCATGGCCCCTGGGTACGGTGTCCTCTGTAGTTAACATTATTTATAGATCTCGCTGCTAAAAGCAGCTCCTTCAGAGATTAAACCTTAAATTGGCTTTTTCTCTGTGCTCTCGGTGTCCTCTGTGGTGATATTTTTTTGGTAGATACGCTTTACAACAGGTAACACTGAGAGGTCTGTCTGTATAAGTGGATATCGAGAGTGTGCCCTTCAAAGTGATTGGCTTTTCCTCTGTGCTCTCTGTGTCCTCTGTGGTGAATTTATATCTTTCTTATGAAACAAAGAAATCTGCCCCAATGCCAATATCACCATAAAAGTCGCGGCATTCGCCGGAATCTGCAGATTAAAATCAACCGTCGAATGTATAGCTAACGCGATAATCGCCATCGTAGCGCTAAAGGCAATGCCGCGCATCAGAGGTGTTTTGCGTTTCATCTGGGCCTTGATTGCCGAGATAAAGACTAACAACACCGCCAGTATCAAACAGCCGGTAACAATGATTCCGTACTCACTGGCGAACTCAAAATAATCGTTATGGGCATGGTCGTAAAAGCTACGGCCAGCATCGTATTCACGGTATGCCGGGAAGTTGGTGTAGTAAGTGCCAGCCCCTGTTCCTGTGAATAAATTATCTTGAATGGCGGTTAATGTGTAAGCGTTTACTTCGTCTCTGGTCTCTGTTTCTTCGCTGGTGGTTTGCAGGCGCTCTGCAACTTTCTCAACGCCAAAGAAGGTGCCGACGACAAATATATCGATAACAATCAAACTGCTGATCAGAATAATAGTCGCTTTAGTCGAGCGCTTACTCAAGAATAGAGTGATGAGACCTGCAAGGGTTAAGCTGGCAAAAAAGGCGGTATTCCCCATACGTGAATGAGTCATGACAAGGCCTGCAACCATGATAATAAGTAGTATTCTTAATCTGGCTTTGGGTCCTAACAGGGTGGTTAATAACCGTCGAGAATGCTCTCGCCAGTTTGAAGCGGATTGCAGGTTAAGTGTCGATATCATAATGCCGATACCGAGGCTCAGGGTAAGTACCAGATAGCCGGCAAGGTGGTTCCGGTTAACGAAAGTCCCGGTGGCCAGGCGAGTATAAGCATCTTTAGGTATCAAAAACGAATACTCAATTCCCGTCAGTGTCATCATGCTGCCGTAAACTGCTTGAAACAGTCCGCAGAAAACCAGTGTGTAAGCGAGTAGCTTTATGCGCTTTTGACTGTTTACCAGTAGGAGAGCCAGACAAAAAATTAAGATAAAGGAGATACCGAGCATTCCTGCCTGTGCACTTGCGTACGAGTCGACAGAGCCGAGTGGGTTATCGCTAGAAACAGCACTTTGGATAAAAGCGAAAACAGGTGCGGTACTGAATAAGGCGATAACAGGGAGGCTGTTTTTAATGCTCTTGCTTATTACGACCTTGTTTAGGCTAAAGAGATACAGCCAGGCAGCACTGATAAATAACGCACCGCAACACAAAATTGACATGGCCCAGAGTTTATTGCTACCCAGCGGTAGAGGAATCCAGGCTAACAACACAAGAAAAGCAATAAAAATCCAGCGATCGTGTATTGATGAACGGTCGCTGTGTTCAGAAGTAGATGTGTTGATCATAGTTCGCGAATACAAGTGTAGATATTTTTAGAGGGCAGAAAAAAAGCGCTTTGCAGCGCTTTATTCATCAACGTTACGTCAGGCACTTGGGCTGGCGTTACCACCACCACCGCCACCGGCATTGCTACCAAAAGGAGGAGGAGTGACAGGATTGCCTGTCTGTCCGGGTGCGATATTTAATCCTTGGCCCTGGCCTTGCGGGTTACCCGCAGCAGTGACGGGCAGAATAGCAGTCGGGTCAATACCATTATTAAGCGCAATCTGAGTTAGCTCTTCTTCTGTTAGGCCTGCATCTAAGCCCATCTGGCCGATGGTCTGCAGTGCTTCGGTGTCATCAGAAAACGAACTGGCAGCGGCGCTGATAATAGACTCAGCACTACCTGCTTTACAGGTGACTATATCGGCTTCTGGCTTACAGTTAACCAGTAGTTTTGAAAGAATTTTATCGACAGATGAAACTTCAGTAATGGCATTCTGAATAACGTCAGTCAGCGGTAAACCGGCTTTAAGATCTGTTTGAATATTTGCCTGGGCAGGGTACAACGGCAACAACATCCCTGCTACTACACCCATGATAATCTTGCGCATGGTAGCGTGCTCCTTGTGCGTATGCGCACATCGATACTTGATATGAACAAGAGTGTATCAATCACTGTCTCTAAATGTAAACAAAATTTGCTGTTGCACGTAATAAAATAGTAGAATATACGCGCAATTATATTGCAGTGCAGCATGCTAAAAGAAGCGTATCAATTCTGCACCGGTAACAATGTAAAAAATCAACGCGATCATGGATGTACGGAGATGTAGATCGCGTTAAATGGATCAAAACAGGGTTGTGCAGTAGCATGAATATCAGTGTTACGCCTTACGGCAGTGTTGCGCGTAAACGGCGACTATTAAACAATCACGAATCGCTCGCATTCTGGGTCCAGCATCTTGCTGATCTCATCATTGTCTGTGGCTCTCTGTTTCTTTTTACCTTCATTAAACTGGGTGATGTCCCTCCTAGTTATCGGTTGTTGGGCGTTGTAGCGATTTTATGCGTCTGGATTATCTATCGCCGTCGGGGTGTATACCGGCAATCTCATGGTTTCTACAAACGTTCTTTTCGTCTGTTTACGGCATGGTTTCAAGTACTACTACTCTTAGCTCTGGTGGGCTTTGTCACAAAAAGCGGTGAAGCATTCTCACGTGAAGTGCTGATTGAGTGGGCTGTAGTCGGTTATATTCTTCAGTTAATCAGCATGACGGTCCTGAGCGCACTGTATAAGCATTATAAAGTGATGTTTTCCCGTGAGATTCCCACGCTGGTATTAGGTACCGGAGATCTTGCCATCAATTTGGTTAACAACCTGAATTCAAACCGGTGGCTGCCGGACCGTGTATTAGGTTTTGTACACTCTGATGATAACCCTCTTCAGGATGATGAAGTCCTGGACCTGCCTCTACCGCTGTTAGGTAGAGCAGAAGGTCTTAGAGAACTTATTCAGGATTACAACGTACGGCGAATCTATGTCGCACTGCCTGTCGCAGAATCTGAAATTATCGAAGCACTACATATCGATCTGTTGGATATGAATGTCGATGTAATCTGGGTGCCGGATATCTTTGGCCTGAGTCTGCTAAATCACTCGATTCGTGAAGTGGCCGGTATGCCGCTAATCTCCTTGAATGAAAGCCCGATGACATCTCGCCGTAGTCACATTGTGTTAAAAAATACGATGGATAAAATTCTGGCAACCTTAGCGTTAATTGCGTTCAGCCCGTTGATGCTAGCTATCGCCATTATGATCAAACGTGAATCAGAGGGACCCGTGTTCTTCAAGCAAGATCGGCATGGTTGGGATGGAAAGATCATTAAGGTCTGGAAGTTTCGCAGCATGAAAGTTCATGATGATGCAGAAGTAAAGCAGGCGACTAAAGGCGATTCACGGATAACAGAAATAGGCGCCTTTATCCGGAGAACCTCGATCGATGAACTGCCTCAGTTTATAAACGTACTGCAGGGCACAATGTCACTGGTAGGTCCACGGCCTCATGCGGTAGCACATAACGATTATTACTCCGACAAAGTAAATGCCTATCTTTCACGTCATCGCATTAAACCAGGTATTACAGGCTTAGCTCAGATTAGTGGATTCAGAGGTGAAACGGAAACCCTAGATAAAATGGAAAAACGGGTTGAGTATGATTTGGCGTATATCAATAATTGGTCGTTGAGTCTGGATTTGAAAATTTTGATTAAAACTCCAATATCGCTTTTAGCTAAAGATATTTATTGATTTTAGTGAGATTGGTAAGTCAATAGTCAGATATTGTATGTTCATTTTAAAGAGTATAAATAATTTAAAGTCATAGTATTTGGTATTGGCTATGTTGATCTAGCGCAGAATACAGAATGTACTGGTTAAGGTGATAGTGTCTTTCGTATAAATTTAGACGCCAATTTTTTAGATATACACCTTAGCTTAAGGTTTTTTAAAAATAGAATTAAAATTCTAGGAAAGAAATGTGGATATTTCTAAAGTATTAACCACGAATGTTGGTGGGATTAAAACAGCGTGTTTGAATCGAAAAGAACTCGCACAGGTTATTGGGGAATACTGCGCTACTAACAAAGAACGAGAACCTTTTACACCGATCTTGATTTTTAGTAATAACGGCCATGCAATATCTATAGCTAATAGAAGCGAAGAGTCAATGAACTTGCTAAAAGCTGCTGATTTAATTCATGCTGATGGTCAAAGCGTAGTCACCTTTTCAGGGTGGACTCAAGGTCCTTCTATTAAAGAGCGAAGCGCAACAACGGATATGATCCACGATCTGCCGAATTTCTATAACAGCGAGCTGAAGCACTTCTTACTTGGTGGTAAGGAAGAGATTGTAAATAATGCCGCAGCTATTATGCAGGAACGCTATACAAACTTTAAGGTTGCCGGCACTTATCATGGATACTTCTCTGGCGAAGATGAGCAGAGAATCTGCGCGCTGATAAATGAATCGGGTGCGGATGTTCTCTGGGTAGGTTTGGGTAAGCCTAAAGAGCAGGAGTTCTGTATCCGTAACCGGAAAAACCTCAAGGTGTCGGTAATTATTACATGTGGAGGTTGTTATAATTACATCACCGGAGACTATTCGAGAGCGCCTCGTTGGGTGCAAGAAATAGGTCTTGAATGGCTTCACCGAATGTCCACGAACCCTACAAAGCTACTTTACCGTTACCTGACGACAAACCCTCATGCTATCTATTGTGTTCTGAAACACAGGTTTTCGAAGGAAAGGGGCTAAGTATGTCTGAAAAGATTATAAACCAAGAGCATGTCGCGGTTTTTATGCATGACTTCCGCGGTGGCGGTGCAGAGCGGGTTTCCATCTCGCTTTGTAATGAACTGGTCAGGCACGACGTAAAGACCACAATTATTGTAGTTAACAACAAAGGGGAGATGGCTAGACAGATTAGCGAAACTGTCAATATTATTGAGCTCAAATCCATGCGCATGGCTACGTCTTTCTGGGAACTGAAGAATGTTGTTAAAAAAATAAAGCCAGATAAGGTCATATCTCATATGACTCACGCGAATGTGACTGCATGTATTGCTAGTCTGTTGGGTGGCTTCAGAGAGAAGTTGTTTATCGTTGAACACAATCAAATGCAGAGAAATTATGAGGTTGTTAGGAAGCGTAGCGTTAAGCTTGCATATCTGCTCGCCAAAGTCATTTATAAAGCACCCAAGAAGATTATTGCGGTTTCAGAAGGGGTGAAAGACAGTGTCTGTGAATATACGTCTGCCAAACGGGAAGATGTGGCGGTTGTCTATAATCCTGTGGTGACAAATAGAATATTAAACCATGTAGTTTCAGAAAAAATTGAGCTTCACCCTTATTTTAATGATGATGTACCGGTTTTTGTTATGGTCGGTAGTCTGACCATACAAAAGAACTATTCTCTTTTTCTGCAGGCTTTCAAAATGTTTATTTGTAAACAGGATGCCAGAGCCGTTATTTTAGGTGAGGGAGAAGAACGGCAAAAACTGGAAGCGCAGAAAGAGCTCCTTGATCTGAGGGGTAAAGTAGATTTTGTCGGCTTTGTTGATAACCCCTATGATTATATTGCAAATGCTGATGCATTTGTTATGAGCTCATCTTGGGAAGGTCTGCCAACAGTATTGATAGAAGCGCTTGCGCTGGGAACTGTCGTTGTATCTACAGATTGTAAGAGCGGCCCCAGAGAAATACTTGATTCAGGTAAGTATGGCTATCTAGTGGACGTAGACGATGTGAATGCTTTGAGTGAAACAATGTTTGATGCACTGAATAACGCTAACTTTGATATTAAGGCAAGGAGTATGACCTTTACTGCTGAAGCGTCAGTGAAAGGCTACTTTAATGTTATACGAGAAGGCGCATGAAAGTTCTTGGTGTCGTAACTCATAACAATATGGGGGGCGCCCAAAAAGCAATGGCCAAACTGCAGGCTCATGTAAAAGAGGCAGACTTCACGATTGTTTATCTTTACGGGATAGGGGAAGAAGGCGGCATGATCAATGGGGACGTTTTGGTTGGTTCGAAGAAGTCCTTAATAGTGAAACATCTGCTCATAGTCTTAAGGCTATTCGGTTATATCAGGAAAGAAAAGCCTGATGTTGTGATTTCGTTTCTGCCGTTGGCCAATGTTTTGGTGCCTCTAGTGGCGATGTTGTTGGGTGTAAGGGTAAGGGCAATATCCCACCGCAATCCGGTTTGGACCTATAATTGGGTATTGCGCTGGCTGGATCGTCTTTGGGGTTGTTGGGGAATTTTCACCCACGTAATTGCCAACTCTGAAGCAGTGAAGAGTTCAGTGAACCATTATTCCTGCCGATACCGGAGAAAGTTGGTAGTGATCTATAACGGTATATCGAACGTAAACGGGGCTGATGATATTGATCATGTGCTGGATAAATACGGTATCTCCGATAAGAAGTATGTAGCTGCAATCGGACGGCTAAGCCAGCAGAAAAGATTTGACGTTTTGATCAGCGCCCTGGCAGAAGTTAAAGGTGTAAGTCTGGTTATCGCTGGGCATGGCGAGCTTTATGAAGAGCTCAGTATGCTTGCAAAATCAGAGGGTGTTGACGATCGTGTTTACTTCCTTGGGGCTCTACCGCACGATGATGTCATAGCGATCATGCGAGGAGCTGAATTGTACCTGCAGCCAAGCGAGTTCGAGGGGCAGAGTAATTCGTTACTCGAAGCTATTAGTATTGGCTCTGTGGTTGTTTCCAGCAATATAGATCCCCAAATAGAAGTACTTTGCGCCTATGATAGTGAGGCTGGGGTTATTGTTGAATCATGGGACCCGAGTGCATGGGCTGAATCGATAAATAATGTTTTGGCCATTCCCTACGAGCGGGATCGTTTACATAGAAATGCATTAGAACGCTCTAAAGATTTCTCTGTTGAAAAAATGGCGTCTTCCTACTTGGGGGTATTCAAGGATGCTCTCGCAGAATAAACATGCAGATTATGGGAAGGAATTGTTCAGAGTTGATCGGGGTTTTTACCTGATTGCTTTTATATTTTTTGTTGTATCTGGTGGAGCTCTTCTTTTTTTCTCCAAACTTTCCGGCGTGAGTGGAAGAGGGGGGGGGAATGTGTTATTTCAATTGATATCTCTTACTATTTACGGGGTATGTTTTTATTTAGTGATTCGAAATCATGCTAAATCTGCACTCTTTATAGTTTTTCAGTCGTGGCCTTTAGTGCTGTTATTGGTGTTGTGCTTTTTTAGTTTCTTGTGGTCTGTTGAAGCGTCGACCAGCATAAGGCGCTCGATCGCACTTGTTTTAAGTTTTCTGTTTTGTCTTTATGTTGTTTGCAGGTATCAACAAAGCCATATAATTTACATGATATGGTTTGTCTGCGTACTGATTGCTGGATTTGGATTTGTGGCTGTTGCTCTGCCTGGCTGGGGAATTGATCCTAATAATTATTCTTATAGCATGGCTTGGCGTGGATTGTCCGGTCATAAGAATGACTTTGGCCGCTATATGGCGTTGGGGTTGATTACATCTATTTATCTTATGTTTTTCAGCAATTTTAGAAAAATTATTTTTGCAATGATGTCTGCAGTATTTTTTGCATTTCTAATTTTAAGTCAAGCTAAAACTCCCCTCGCTTCAGCTTTGCTTGTGCTCTGTCTATATCCGGCTATCCGGTTTTATGTCGTAGGTAATTTCATAGAGAAAAATAGAGCTATATTTGGCACTTATTCCCGGATGGTTATCTTAACTGTCTGTACCGCGTTAGTTATAACCTGTGGTTATTTGGTTGTTGAATACATGATTCTTGCGTTGGGTAAAGACTTGACACTTACAGGGAGAACAACGATATGGAGTTACGCATTAATGATTGGAGAAGACCGGCAGTGGTTAGGTGCGGGTTATAGAACATTCTGGGGTGAGACGTTGACTGGAGATTTCGACTATTATAATCCGTATTGGGTAACGGTAGAGTCATTTAGAAATGGGCATAATGGATTGATCGATGTTTACCTTGAGCTGGGTTATATGGGTTTCTTTCTTTTTCTTTTGTTTTTAGCTGTGTTCTTCAAAAAGCTATTTCTGACTGGAAAAAGTTGCACCATACTTAGGCGCGAGTATATATATTTTATGTCTATCTTTATGTTTTACTTGATTTATTCTGTAACAGAACAGGTGACGCTTAAGCAGTCAGAATTTTTATGGATGATTCTTATGATGTTCTTCCTGTGCATATCTAAGAACTTTAAATTGAGAAGGCTCCGCGGCGAAGGTGTCCTGAAAATATGAAGGATATTCTTTCCAAAGTAAGTGCTTCGTTCTTTCTGAAGATTATTTCTGCTGGATTAGCATACCCTATTGCTATCCTGTTAGCCCGACAGCTTGGTACTGATGGTTACGGTGTATACGGCTTCGTTTTAGCGGTGGTAGGGGTGTTGATCTACCTGGTTGTATTTGGTTTTGACCAGTTGGTTGTTAAAAACGCAAACCATATTAACGTTCCTGATGGCGGGAACGGGACGTATCCTATTCTGAGCTTTGCTTTTATCGTTATTTTCTGCCTGTCGCTTCTGGTTTGGGCTAGCTTCTATGCTTCCAGTTTTTTTATTGACTCCATAGAGGATCTGAAGCTGGAGATCATGATTGGCCTGCTGATTCTGCCAATATTTGCTTCCAGACGAATCTTTACCAGTTACCTGAGGGGTGTTGGCAATCCGGTGGTGGCGATAGTACCTGAGGCGCTGATACAGCCGCTGATAATGCTCACCCTTGTACTGCTCTCCTACTTGCTTGGTATTGGTCTGGGGGCGGATCTAGCATTGCTGTTTCAGCTGACAGCGTATGCTTGCTCTGTTATGTTCATCGGTTTTATTTGCGTAAGTAGGTATAAGTTGGTTCCTACCCCGGTAAAAGAATTCAGGCAAGTGATTAGGTTTGGTTTCAAGGAAGGGCTCCTTATTTCCGGGTTTTACATGGCGATCATGGCAACAGCTGAAGGTTTTGCTATGTATATTGATCGTATTATGCTAGGTATTTTTAGTAGCCTTGGTGATGTCGGTATATATTTGGTGGCTGCTCGAAATACCAGCTTTGTACTTTTTGTCGAATCTGCATTTCTCTTGGTGACTATGCCCCTTATTTCAAAGGGGTATAGTTCCGGTCAGGATTTAAAGAAGATCATTTCCTTGCAGACATTGTTAGTGTTTCTGGCAGTAACAGTGTTTGTTGTGTTTTTTTTCATTTTTGGAGAGTGGTTGGTAGCCCTGTTTGGTGAGGGATTTCATGATTCCTACAAGCCTCTTGTCTTGCTGAGTTTAGGTTATCTTATCGGTGCATTATTTGGTGCAGGCCCTCATATTTTGATGATGACTGGGTGCGAAAAACCAGCCAGTATAATATTGTTGTTCTCTACTGTGCTCAATGTCATTCTTAACCTAGCTCTAATTCCTATATATGGCATTATGGGGGCGGCAGTCGCTACGGTAGTTAGTGAGATTTTGAAGAAATCTCTGGCTTATTATAAATTAAAATCTCTTACAGGAATTGACTCATCTTTACTTACGGTCAGATATATTATTAATAGGGAAAGTCTTCGCTACCTATGGAAATAGATTATAAAAAGTCTCTTGTGATTAAAGGCTTTGCCGTTTTTCTGATGCTTTTTCATCATCTATTAGCCTTTCCAGATCGTGTACCGGAAGGTGCTTTTACAGATGGTATTTGGCTGGAATCCTTAACCACTCTCTCTGGATATGCGAAGATATGTGTTCCTGTTTTCTTCTTTGTATCAGGCTATGGTTTTTCTATTCTGTCTGAAAGAAGGAAGTACACTTCGATTTCTAGGCTAAAGGTATTCTATTCGTCCTATATGTTCTATTTCCTGCTTTGGGCATCTGTAGGCTTCTTTGTTTTTTCCAGCACGTCTGTATATCCCGGCACGGAAGATATAGTTTTTAAGTATGATGTATACAATCTTTTTATGGGTTTTTGGGGACTTGATAGTACCTATAACAGGGAGGCTTGGTTTGCTGAGATATATATTTACTTAATTTTTTTGTTTCCAGTGATACGTAGCTGGAAGCTTCCATTTCTTTTGATTGTTTCAGCCGTAGGGTTTCTGTTTTCTTTTTACCTAATGAAGCAAAATCCAACTCTTGCGGTCGATGATTTGCTTTACTGGCAACCATCTTTCATATTTGGTGTTGTTCTATATAAAGTTCGTCATACCATAAATATACAGAAGCTGCAGAGCTCTAGTTTTCTGTCTGTATTGGTGTTTTGGATCATAAATACAGGTTGCTTTATGATATGGTGTTTTCTTGGGAAGAATATACTGAACTTTATAACGCCTGTTGTCGTATTGTCGCTATGCCTAGTATTGGAAAAGGGTTTTTTGACACAAATATTCAGTAAATTTGGTAAGGTTTCATTGCCCATGTGGCTGATTCATCCGTTCCTGTGTTATTACTTCTTTGATGATTTTATTTATGGCTTGGGTGGGGTTGTCCAGTCGTTTTTCGTTTTGGTGTCGTTTACTTTTGTGCTGTCCTTAGTTTTTGAATTTATTCGAAAAAAATCTTTAGTATATTTTAGTTTTGAAAGGAGGGTGCTATGAGGTGTATTGGTTTTGATGTGGCGAAAGGGCTGGCTATATGCTTAGTTGTTGTATTTCATTCCCTTCAGGGGGTAGCCAAAATTCCAAGCGCCAGTGAGACTATATCTCTGACTTCATACTACTTCAGTTTGTGGCTGATGCCAGTTTTCTTTATCATCTCTGCTGTGCTTTCTGTTAACAGTATCAAAGGTGTAAACAGTTCAGTATATAAAAAAGGTTCAGAACTTCTGTATATCTATGTTTTGTGGAGTTTGATTATTTATCTAGTCAGGCTGTTGTTTGATTCTATAACTAATACCAACATGGAAATTGATGAAATACTATATATTCTATGGGATCCTTTGCCGACGATATGGTTTGTTTATGCGCTCCTGTTGTCTTATCTTTTTACTTGGGTTCTGCGTAACGTTAATGGAACTCTGGTGATATTTGGTGCCTTTTTGTTGTCGGTTTTTAATTATTATACTGAGTTTTTCTCCGGAACTATAATGGATAGGTTCTGTTGGATTTATATTTTCTATGTAATTGGTTATTTTTATTCTGACACGATAATTGATTTCTTTAATAGAAAAGGTTATTTGGTTTTGACTTTTTTGACCTTTTTGACTTTATCAATCTCTCTTTTTTATTTAGGAGAAGGTTTCTTTCCATTCTTTCTATTTCCTTTTATATCTTTAGTGCTTGCATTTTCATTTATTCGAATTTGTTTCTTTTTAACTGCTTTTATACATCATAAAGTTTTGGATCTACTTACATTTTTGGGAGTTATTAGTCTGTATATATACCTCACTCACTTTCCATTACCAGCGGCATCTAGGGTGGTTCTAGGTAAAATTGGTTTTACTAATGAATTGCTAATGGTTTTAGCTCCTATGATGGTGGCGGTCCTAATAGGTTTCGTATGCTATAAATTAGTGCGCTTTAGGATTGTTAAAGCGATGTTCTCATTTAAAGAGGCAGTAGCTATATTTAAATCATCGAGATAGGCAGAGCTATGGTCTATTAAATTTGACCACAGTTTTCTATTCAATCTATGATCTTTGTTCTGATTCGTTTGGGCTTGAACTGTTACCATTCGCGAATTCAACTCCTAAGTGCGACACTATCCTATGCAGCCTGAAGCAGTTCTCGAAAGACCACTTCTGGCTGCCTAAAGTCAAGGCATTTCCTTGGCCTTAAATTCAACAGGTGTTGTGCTCGCCGCACACCTTCAGCTGAAACCAAGCGCAGATCTATACCCTTCGGTATGTACTGGCGCAGTAATCCATCAAAGTTTTCATTTAATCCTCGCTCCCATGATGAATAGCGAGTCCCGGGGTCAGGTTTCGTCTTTTGCTTCTATCTGTTTGACTATGCGGCTCGCTCTTGAGTAGTGCAAACCGAAGTAATCTCCAATTTGCTTTAGGCTGTATGCGCCGCTTTGATACGCCTTTGTTATAGATTCGTCTCTCTCTTGAAATTTATCAGAGTAATATGCGATAGGTTTAGCTACCTGGCGTCTCTGAACTTTGGGTATATCATCCAGTTTTTGCTCCAAAGCCATTTTGCATTGCATTTCATCCACAAACGCTTTATCGCCAAGGTAAATCTGGTTCTTAAGGTCTTCCCATGAGATGGTTGATTAAGTCCTTGGGACACAAATATTTTATATTTTGCCGTGGCCTCGGTTCTTTGTTGGTCAAAGGCCGATAGCATCCAATCAGTTGATAGCCAGGGTGGTGTGGGGTTAATGCCAGCGGTACTTAGGTGGCTACTCCATGGCCATTCTTGGGCGGAATGAACCATGCGTGCCCGTACAGGGGTGAGTACGATGTATCGTGCTAGTTCCAGCAAGTAGCTTTTTTGAATTAGTATTGCTTTATTATGGCTATGGGCAATACTTCGAATAAATTGGCGGGTATAAATCCCATTAAGCTATCGCATTTTTTATATAGGCGGCTAAAAGTTTTTTCTATCAAAAGATGCTAATGATTTGACATAAGTAAGTAGGCTTGTATCTCCTCGTTATAACGTTACTGATGCTGCTTAATTTTCTCAATTAGAGTATTGGATCCTTTTCCTGTGAATAGATGTCATCTTGTGATGGCGTGATAGCTTTGTTGCATGAGATCACTACAACTATCCCCTATTTTTGATGTTTTTGCATATGACTAGGTTTATAGAAGTCTTTCTAAAAGTAACAAGCAACGCCTAAGCGTTTACGTATTACTTCGTGCTTTCTCTCGCTCCATTTTGTCTGTGTCGGTATACTTACATGCTTATATTATATTGACTCACTATGTAACTCATTCACTGTGCTTTTTGAGTAAGACTCTATTATCAGTAGCCGTCTGAAGCTAATATGTTGAATGCTGGGACGTGAATAACCACACCAAGTGGTATTTCATAAATGAAAAAGGACATACCGTATGATCCCTGTAATTATGGCTGGTGGCTCTGGAACCCGTTTGTGGCCGCTCTCCCGTACTCAGTATCCAAAGCAATTTCTACCGCTTAACAGTGATCTTTCTATGCTACAGGAGACTGTTAGTCGCTTGGGAAATGTAGATCAGGTTAGTCTTATCTGTAATGAGGAACATCGCTTCCTCGCAGCAGAGCAAATGCGTGTGCTAGATCAGCCTTGTTCTATTTTTCTTGAGCCGGTTGGACGAAATACAGCGCCGGCTATAGCGCTTGCCGCGTTAAAGGCTGTTAATAATGGGCAGGGCAGTGAGTGTTTGCTGGTGTTGGCAGCGGATCATGTGATTGAAAATGAGCTGATTTTTCAACAAGTAATTGCTCAGGCTGAACCTCTGGCGAAAGAAGGGGATCTTGTTACTTTTGGTATTGTGCCTACACACCCTGAAACGGGTTATGGGTATATAAAAGCTGATGTGGAAGGGCAGAAGTCCGAAGCGCAAAAGACAGAAGCTTATCCGGTAGCTGAGTTTGTTGAAAAGCCTGATTTGGCTACTGCAGAGTCTTATTTGTCTGAGGGTGGGTATTACTGGAATAGCGGTATGTTTATGTTCCGTGCTGACCGATACCTTGAAGAGCTGGGTAAATTTCGGCCTGATATTCTTGAGGCTTGCCAGAAGGCGATGGCAGACACTGCGACAGATATGGATTTTGTACGGGTTAAAGCAGAGGCATTTGAAGCTTGTCCAGATGAGTCTGTTGATTACGCGGTGATGGAAAAGACTGAGCAGGCGGTTGTACTGCCGCTTGATGCTGGTTGGAGTGATGTGGGGAGTTGGGCTGCGCTTTGGGAGATTAAAGACAAAGATGCGAGTGACAATGTGCTCAATGGCGATGTAATCGCTCACAGTACGACGAAATCTTTTGTGATGTCTTCTGATCGCCTGGTTACGACTCTGGGTGTGGATAATCTGATTGTGGTTGATACCCCTGATGCTTTGTTGGTTGCTGATAAGAGCAGGATTCAGGATGTTAAAAAGATCGTTGCTGATATCAAAGCTGCTGGTCGTAATGAGACGTTCCAACACCGGGAGGTTTATCGTCCCTGGGGTAAGTATGATTCGATTGATATGGGTGATCGCTATCAGGTGAAACGTATTACGGTGAAGCAGGGTGCTAAGTTGTCGCTACAAAAACATCATCATCGAGCTGAACATTGGATTGTTGTGAGCGGTACTGCCAAAGTTACTATCGGGGAAGTGACCTCTCTGGTGACTGAAAACCAGTCTACCTATATTCCATTAGGTGAAGTTCACTGTCTGGAAAATCCGGGTAAGGTTGACCTGGAGCTGATTGAAATTCAGACGGGTTCTTATCTGGGCGAAGATGATATTGTTCGGTTTGAGGATCGGTACGGAAGAGCTTAGTTTTTGTAGGAGGTACGCCCTCGTGCCGATTCATTTGTCTTGGTGCTTGCTGAGGGTTTTATCGGCGTGAGGGCACGCCTCCTACAGGTTAGAAATCGAAGTCCGAAAAGCGGTTTTTTGTAGGAAGTACGCCTCGTGCCGATTCTTATAGGTTGGTGGATGTGAGGGTTTTATTGGCGTGGGGGCACGCCTCCTACAGGTTAGAAATCGAGCTCCGAAAAAGCGGGTTTTTGTAGGAGGTACGCCTCGTGCCGATTCATTTGTTTTGGTGCTTGCTGAGGATTATATCGGCGTGAGGGCACGCCTCCTACAGGTTAGAAACCGTAGTCCGAACGTGTTGCTTGTCCGAAGTCCGAAAAGCGGGTTTTTGTAGGAGGTACGCCCTCGTGCCGGTTCATTTGTCTTAGTGCTTGCTGAGGGTTTTATCGGCGTGGGGGTACGCCTCCTACAGAGAGCGAAAAGATTCTAATCACAGAGGTCACAGAGAAAATCGATTCAATAAAGCCCTTCTCTGTGTCCTTCGTGTTCTCTGTGGTAAAAATCTTATTAAATAGCCCTTGGTACCCAGAGGGCATGATAAAGGGTCTCCTACAGGGTAGATGGTTTTGTAGGAGCTGCGTCTCGCTGCGATTTGGTTTATCGCCCCTGGAAGGGGCTCCTACAGGTTAATAGCCCTTAAATCATCGCTTTCTCTTTGAGGAGTTCGATGACTTTGTCTGCTGCCTGTTCAGGTGTCATTTCTACCGTTTTCAGGTTTAGCTCGGGCGCTTCCGGTGCTTCGTAAGGCGAGTCGATGCCGGTGAAGTTTTTAAGTTCTCCGCGACGCGCTTTCTTATACAAGCCTTTTACATCCCGGTCTTCAGCGATCTCAAGGGGGGTGTTTACAAAGATTTCAATAAACTCTCCCTCTTCCAGCATGTCTCTTGCCATCTTTCTTTCAGCGCGGAACGGTGAGATGAAGGATGAGAGTACGATCAGTCCTGCATCTACCATCAACTTGGAGACTTCTGCGATACGGCGGATGTTTTCTACCCGGTCCTGGTCGGTGAAGCCCAGATCATTGTTCAAGCCGTGGCGGACGTTATCACCATCTAAAAGATAGGTATGGTGTCCGGATGCCAGTAGTTTCTGTTCTACCAGGTCTGCGATGGTTGATTTGCCTGAGCCGGATAAGCCAGTGAACCAGATGACGCAAGGCTTTTGCGTTTTCAACGCGGCCCGGACATCTTTATTCACTTCGGTATGTTGAACCGTAATGTTGGTACTTCTGCGCAGCGCGAAGTTTATCAGGCCAGCACCGACGGTATTGTTGGTCATGCGGTCGATCAATATAAAACTGCCGGTATCACGGTTAGTTTTATAAGAATCGAAAGCGATGTCCTGGTCCAGGCTGATGTTACATTCGCCTATGCCATTCAGTTCCAGCTTCTTGGCTGCCAGGTGTTCCATCGTATTGACGTTGACCTGATGCTTAATATCGGTAATTGAAGCGGTGACGGTTTTGGAGCCTATCTGCATCAGATAAGTACGACCTGGCATCAGCGCTTCTTCGTGCATCCAGATCACAGTGGTTTCAAACTGCTTACCGATAGAGGCGGGTTCTTCCGCTGAGGTGATCATGTCGCCACGGGAGATATCAATCTCATCGTTTAGCGTCAGGGTGATGGATTGGCCTGCGACTGCTTGTTCCAGATTGCCGTCATAGGTCGAGATCGACTCTATGGTGCTTTCTTTACCCGATGGCAGTGCGCGGATCTTGTCTCCCGGTTTGATAACGCCGCTGGCCAGTTGGCCAGAGAAACCCCGGAAATCCAGGTTCGGGCGGTTTACCCATTGAACGGCCATGCGGAAAGGCTCTTTCTGCATCAGTTCATCATCAACTTGAACCGTTTCCAGGTAACCCATCAGTGTGGTGCCATGGTACCAGGGCATGTTGTTGCTTGGCTCGGTGATGTTGTCACCAGCCAGTGCCGACATCGGGATAAAGGTGATCTGCTCGATACCGATCTGCTTAGCAAATTTGATGTAGTCTTCTTTAATCTCGGTGTAGGTCTTCTCTGAGTACTCCACCAGATCCATCTTGTTGATGGCAACAACAATATGCGGAATGCCAATCAGCGATGCCAGATAGCTATGGCGGCGAGTCTGCGTCAGGATGCCACGGCGGGCGTCGACCATCAGAATTGCAACGTCAGCGGTGGAAGCACCGGTGACCATATTACGGGTGTATTGTTCGTGCCCCGGAGTATCTGCAACGATAAATTTGCGCTTATCTGTCGAGAAAAAGCGGTATGCAACATCGATAGTGATGCCCTGCTCACGCTCTGCTGCTAAGCCGTCAACCAGTAGGGCGAAGTCGATGTTGTCGCCCTGGGTGCCGAATTTTTTTGATTCGGCTTCTACCGCCGCCAGCTGGTCTTCAAAGAGTAGCTTTGATTCGTATAGCAGGCGTCCGATCAGGGTGCTTTTACCATCATCAACGCTACCGCAGGTGATGAAACGAAGCAGGCTTTTCTGTTCATGGTCTTTTAGGTATTGAACGATATCTTCGGATATCATGTCTGATGAATGTGCCATTAGAAGTAGCCCTCCTGCTTTTTCTTCTCCATGGATGCGGCGGAATCGTGATCGATCATCCGTCCCTGGCGTTCTGATGTTTTCGTTAGCAGCATCTCTTGTATGATGGCCGGCAGTGTATCTGCGTCAGATTCAACGGCACCCGTTAATGGGTAGCAGCCAAGCGTTCTGAAACGTACACTTTTCATCATGGGAACTTCATTCGGCAGGAGCGGCATGCGCTCATCATCAACCATGATCAGTGTGCCGTCCCGTTCGACAACGGGGCGCTCTGCAGACAGGTAAAGCGGTACAATGGGGATCTGTTCCAGGTAGATATATTGCCAGATATCCAGCTCAGTCCAGTTCGACAGTGGGAAGGTGCGAATTGATTCGCCAGGGCGCTTGTTGGCGTTATAGTTTTTCCACAGCTCCGGGCGTTGATTTTTTGGATCCCATCGGTGATCAGCGGTACGGAAGGAGAAGATACGCTCCTTGGCCCGAGATTTTTCTTCATCACGACGGGCGCCACCAAAAGCAACATCGAATTTGTACTTGTTCAGGGCTTGTTTCAGGCCTTCTGTTTTCATGATGTCGGTATGTAGCGCGGACCCATGGGTAAACGGGTTGATATCTTTCTCAACGCCTTCCGGGTTTTTGTAGGTGATCAGTTCGACGCCCAGATTCTTAACCAGCTCATCCCTGAAGGTATACATTTCGCGGAATTTCCAGCCTGTATCAACATGTAGTAGAGGAAAAGGAGGCTTTGATGGGTGAAATGCTTTCATCGCCAGGTGCAGCATAACAGCGCTATCCTTGCCGATTGAATATAGCATAACCGGGTTATCTGCTTTGGAAACAACTTCGCGCATTATTTGAATGCTTTCTGCTTCCAGTCTCTCTAGATGTGTTAATGCCATCGTGGTCCTCACATATGACTGAATAGATTCGTTTTCACCCGTTTGCGGCGTTAGATCCGGCTGGGTGTCGCGTATGGATGTTGCATAAGTTAACAGGGTGACTCGTGACTGGTTAGCCAGCCATTGTTGTATATCGAGGTGCTTTACTAAGGGTGCGCTATGAAACGAAATCACCATCTCAGTATTTATCATATGGCTGAGCCGTTCCAGAAAGCGGATTATGCTTTTACTGTTGGGTATGCCGGTAGTCGCCAGCCAGTATAGTGTGCCTCTGAAATCTTGCGCATAGATGAAATAACCTTCTTCTTTAGCGTCTTTCAACTTTACTGAGGTAGATAGGGGGGCTATTCCAGCTTTAAGGACTCTGCTTTTAAGTGATTTCTTTATCCTCTCATCATCAATCTCTGGATGATGCTGTATCAGCCATTCTTTTACTGAGGTGATACTTTTGGGGGTTGGCGATGCAGTGATGCCCCAGCCTTTCAGATAGCGGTTGATCGTTTTGGTTGAAACCTCATGCTGATGAGTGCTGAACCAGGCTTGAACTTGAGACGTACTCCATAAGCCGTTATCGTCCGGCAAGTTGGAAAGCATAAAGCTGAGACAGTCGTTTTGAGACCCTGGACCTGACCCTAAGGCTTTGGGGCGGCCACGCTTTCCGGTATTCACTGCCTCCCAGCCTCCCGCTATAAAACGTTTATGGGAGGAAATGATAGTTGGGTTGGATAATCCCGTTTTCAGTTTAATGGCAGCAAGGGTCTCTCCGCTAAGACGTAGCTGTACCGCTTCTCTTCTTAGTTTGTTCAGCTGGTTTGGAGAAAGTTTCTTTCCGCTCATTTGAGTGTCCCGTATAAGAATTGTTATCATACAAAATTAGCGGTATGCTGACAAACTAGTTTTGTTAAACATTAAGTGTCTTGGTTTTATGTATATATCTATAGAAACTAAGTGACACAATTACATAAGTCGAAATATGGATTTTTCAGCCGGATTAACACTTTTTATTCTCGTTTCGGTACTTTTGCTACTGGTATTCAGTCATCTCGCTGCAGATATGGTCTTATTGGCTGCGATGGGTGTTTTAATCATTGCAAAAGTACTGACCCCTTCCGAAGCGCTGGTTGGATTTTCTAACCCTGGCGTTATTACTATTGCTGCCTTTTATGTTATTGCTGCCGGTCTTAAAGAGACGGGTGCCGTTCGTTGGATTGGCCAGTTATTGCTTGGTTTGCCGGATTCTGAAAGGAAATCATTATTGAGAGTGATTTTGCCGTCATCGCTATTAAGTGCTTTTATGAATAATACGGCGGTTGTGGCGATGTTTATTCCGGCCGTCCAGGAGTGGGCGAGACGGATTAAAATTCCGGTGTCTAAATTATTACTGCCTTTGAGCTATGCGGCAATTTTAGGTGGAACCTGCACGTTGATCGGTACTAGTACTAACCTGGTGGTTGATGGGTTGTTGCAGGCGGAGACGGGAATCGCTTTGGGCATGTTTGATCTGGCATGGGTCGGTGTTCCTGTTCTGTTAATTGGCGGGGGCTTGATTGTTTTGCTGGCGCCGGTTTTGCTGCCCAACAGAAAAGGTGTTGTCGAACAGCTTGAGTCGGCGCGGGAATATGTTGTTGAATTGGTTGTCAGCCCCTCAGGGCCTATTGTGGGTAAAACCGTTGCTCAGGCGGGCCTACGGCACCTGACTTATGGTTATCTGGTTGATATTAAAAGGGGAGAACAGCTAATAACGGCGGTTTCACCCGATATCGTCTTAGAAGCCGATGATGTGCTGGTCTTTATCGGTGCTGCGGAAAGTGCGCATGAACTCAGGGGTGTGTGGGGGCTGGTGCCGCCAGATGATGATCTTGAAAAGTTAGATATCGCGTTACAGAAGCGCTGTCTGGTTGAGGCGGTTATTGGTCCTGAATTTTTTGGGCTGGATCAGACTATCAGAGAGTCTCGCTTCAGAAGTCGGTTTCGGGCGGCTATCTTATCTGTTTGTCGCCAGGGTCACCGGCTAGATGGCAAAATCGGTGATATACAATTGCAGACCGGCGACACTCTGCTACTGGAAGCTAGCGATGATTTTGTGAGTCAATATCGCTCCCGAAGGGACTTTTTACTGGTCAGTGCATTGAATGAATCTACGCCGCCAGACTTCGCCAAGGCGCCTTATGCGATCGGTACATTACTTCTGATGGTTGTTGCCAGTGCTGCCGGTGTTTTGTCGATTCTTGAAGCTGCGATTGTTGCGGCGGGTGTCATGTTGGCCAGCCGCTGTGTATCAGTTTCTAAAGCCCGCCGTAATGTTGATTTGTCAGTGTTGATTGTTATCGCTTCGTCCTTTGCGCTGGGTGCCGCCATGGTAAAAACCGGAAATGCTCGGATGATTGCAGACGGGTTGCTGTTTTACGAGGGTATAGGCCCCTGGCAGGCGTTGATACTGATGTATCTGATAACGGTTATTTTCACCGAGCTGATCACCAATAATGCGGCGGCAGTGTTAATGTTTCCGGTTGCTATGGCATTAGCTGAACAGTTGGACGTGAGTTATATGCCTTTTGTTATTGCGGTTATGTTCGCCGCTTCCGCCAGCTTTATAACGCCACTGGGTTACCAGACTAACTTGATGGTATATGGCCCAGGTGGCTACCGCTTTACAGATTATGCCCGTTTAGGGGTTCCGCTGAGTCTGACTGTGGCTGTAGTGTCGTTGTTTTTGATTCCACAGATCTGGTCGTTTTGAGCGACTAGCGGTGTTAGAACTTAATAATTTAGAGTGAGAAGGACGTCATGTTTAATAATGAAGATATTATCGCGCTGGCAAAAACAGCTGGAGCGGCGATCATGGAAATCTATCAGCGGGATTTTGCTGTTTCTGAAAAGAGCGATGAAAGTCCGTTAACTGAAGCTGACCTGGCATCTCATCACTGTATTGTTGATGGACTGAGTCAGTTGACCCCAGAGATTCCTGTTTTATCTGAAGAGTCAGGTTCAGATGAGCATACTGACCGGATGTCATGGCAGACATACTGGTTGATAGATCCTCTTGATGGCACTAAAGAATTTATTAAGAAGAACGGTGAGTTTACTGTAAACATTGCCTTAATTGACCAAGGCAAAGCTGTATTCGGTGTAGTCTACGCGCCGGTGCTTGAAGTGACTTACTGGGGTGATTCTGAGGGTGCGTTTAAGGAAGAGGCAGGACAGGTTAAACCTATTCAGGTGTCTGATATTCCAGGTGAAGGCGACGTTTGGCGGGTAGTCGGCAGTCGTTCGCATCAGTCTGATGAGTTTAAAGCTTTTGTAAAAGGCCTGCCGGAAACAGAAGTCGTATCGATGGGTAGCTCTCTGAAATTATGCCTCGTTGCTGAAGGCGCGGCTGATCTGTATCCACGGCTTGGACTCACCAGTGAGTGGGATACTGCTGCTGCACATGCGGTTGTAAACGCTGCTGGTGGACAGGTCTTACAACATCCAGAGCTTACCCCTCTGTTGTATAATACCCGACCTGAAACATTGCTAAATCCGTTCTTTATTGTGTGTGCTGACAAAGCGGATGCTTGGGCTTAGAAGCCGAAGTCCGATCTAAAGGACGGTGTTTCGATGTTTATGTAGGAGGCGTGCCCTCACGGCGAGAGTTTTAGTTTTTGCAGAGCTTATCGCGACGAGGGTCGCTTCTGAAAGGACGGTGTTTCGATGTTTATGTAGGAGCTGTGCCCTCACGGCGAGAGGTTTAGTTTTTTGCAGAGCTTATCGCGACGAGGGCGTCGCTCCTACAGGGTCGGTGTTTCGATGTTTATGTAGGAGGCGCCTCACTCAGAGAGTTTTATTTTTTGCAGAGCTTATCGCGACGAGGGCGTCGCTCCTGAAAGGACGGTGTTTCGATGTTTATGTAGGAGGCGCGCCCTCACGGCGAGAGTTTTAGTTTTTGCAGAGCTTATCGCGACGAGGGCGTCGCTCCTACAGGGTCGGTGTTTTTTTGTAGGAGGCGTGCCCTCACGGCGAGAGTTTCAGTTTTTGCAGAGCTTATCGCGACGAGGGAGTTGCTCCTACAGGGCGATGTTTCGATGTTTATGTAGGAGCTGTGCCCTCACGGCGAGAGTTTTATTTTTTGCAGAGATTATCGCGACGAGGGCGTCGCTCCTACAGGGTATAATCGAGGTTAGTACGTTTTTTGTAGAAGGTGTATCTACATGCCTGGAATAAGGGAAATATAAATGGCAATTTTGGTGACAGGTGGTGCTGGGTACATTGGTTCTCATACCGTTGTAATGCTACTTGAGGCGGGTTATGAGGTTGTTGCACTTGATAACCTATGCAACAGCCATCCTGAAGTTTTTAATCGTATAGAGACTATTACGGGTAAGCGACCTGCTTTTGTTGAAGGCGATATTCGTGACCGCACGTGTCTGGATAAACTGTTTGCAGATTACACTATCGAATCGGTAATCCATTTTGCGGGTTTGAAAGCTGTGGGTGAAAGTTCCAGAATCCCACTTGAGTATTATCAAAATAATGTACATGGGTCGGTTGTGCTCTGTGAAGCAATGGCCGCTGCTGGTGTAAAGAAGCTGGTATTTAGTTCTTCAGCGACGGTCTATGGTGAAGATGCACCGGTTCCTTATGTTGAGACTATGCCACGAGGGAAGACTTCCAACCCTTATGGTAGCTCGAAGGCGATGGTTGAGCAGATGTTGACGGATCTTTGTATCTCTGACGAGGGCTGGTCAGTCGGGCTGCTGCGATACTTTAATCCGATTGGTGCTCATCCGTCTGGGCTGATAGGTGAAGATCCTCAGGGCATACCTAATAACCTGATGCCATTTATTAGTCAGGTTGCTGTTGGCAAGCGAGATCAACTCTCTATCTTTGGCAGTGATTACGATACGGAAGATGGAACTTGTGTCAGGGATTATCTGCATGTGATGGACCTTGCAGAAGGCCATTTGAAGGCCTTAAGTTGTTTAGTTCAGCCAGGAACGCATATATACAATCTGGGCACAGGTAATGGATTGTCTGTATTAGAAATGGTGAAGAGCTTTACATCTGTAACCGGTGTTGCAGTTCCTTATCAATTTGCACCTCGTCGCGACGGGGATCTGCCTGCCTTTTGGGCTGATGCCAATAAGGTGGGAAAAGAGCTGGATTGGCAAACCCAATATTCATTAGAAGATATGATGCGAGATACCTGGAATTGGCAATCTAAGAATCCTGAAGGGTTTCGGTAAGGGGGATAACCTGAGGAGTGCCTCTTCGCCTAGGTTTTTAGTTTTTTTGTGAGGTTTATCGCGACGAGGGCGTCACTCCTACAGGGTTGGTGTTTTTTTGTAGGAGGCGTGCCCCCACGCCGAGAGTTTTATGAAGGGAGGCTACGATGAAAGGGAATTCATCTGCTCTGCGAAAAGGTCGGTTTTCTGAAGCCGGCCGTATCTATCTGGTTACTTTTGTAACCTGTCAAAGAAACGCTATTTTTGATGATTTTTATTTAGGGCGACTGCTAGTTGATGTTATCCGAAAAGAATCACAATTTACCGATACATTGGCTTTCGTCGTAATGCCTGATCATGTGCATTGGTTGGTACAGTTAAAATTTAAATCATTAAGTGACACTGTGAAAACAGTAAAATCGGTTTCTTCTAGAAAAATACAGAAAGAAACGGGAGCGCAAGAGCGTGTCTGGCAAAAGGGTTTTCATGACCATGCGATTAGACGGGATGAGAATTTGGCTGGGGTGGCGCGATATATTGTTATGAATCCGGTTCGGGCAGAGTTAGTGAAAAGTGTCAGAGAGTATTCATTGTGGGATGCTGTTTGGGTATAGGTAGTGATTTTTGAGCTTTAATCGCGACGGGGGCGTCGCTCCTACAGAGGTCGGTGGTTTCTGTAGGAGTTGTGCTCTCACGGCGAATGGTTCGGTTGTGTTGTTTGAGTTTCAATCGCGACGAGGTACCCAGAGGGCATGTTAGCGTCGCTCCTACAGAGGCCGGTGGTTTCTGTAGGAACCGTTACCTCGCGGTGAATGGTTTAGTGCTTGCTGAGGCTTTAATCGCGACGGGGCGTCGCTCCTACAGAGGTCGGTGGTTTCTGTAGGAGTTGTGCCCTCACGGCGAATGGTTCGGTTGTGTTGTTTGAGTTTCAATCGCGACGAGGTATCCAGAGGGCATGCTAGCGTCGCTCCTACAGGGGGTTGTGGTTATTGTAGGAGCCGTGCCCCACGGCGAATGGTTGTGTTGTTTGAGTTTCAATCGCGACGGGGGCGTCGCTCCTACAGAGGTCGGTGGTTTCTGTAGGAACCGTTACCTCGCGGTGAATGGTTTAGTGCTTGCTGAGGCTTTAATCGCGACGAGGTACCCAGAGGGCATGCTAGCGTCGCTCCTACAGGGGGTTGTGGTTATTGTAGGAGCCGTGCCCTCACGGCGATATGATTATCACAATATATTAGTCTTAAACCATCCCCAGATTCCCAATGAAAACCCTGGAAATAGGTCGATACCTGCTGCTGATTTGATTAGGTATAAAACCAGAAGGCCCAATAGGGTTGAGAAAGTTAAAAAGAGCATCAGGAAAAAAGCTTGCATAAATGCTGCTGTTTTTTGCTCTGCGCGGCTTAATTCCCGGCGGTTTCGGCCTAATAGAATGACGAAGTAATATCGCCAGGTCCAGATCTTCAGGGTGCCTCGAATATCTACGGGGTGCTTGCCCCATTTACGCGCACCAAAGGCTACTTTCAGAGCTGCTAGCTGCTCTTGCGAGAAACTACCTCTGACATCTTCGGGTAAACGTTTAAACAGGCCTTCTTCAAACCAGTCTTTTGTTTGTTGATCCATTGAGGTGTCTTTTTTAAGTTTATCGCGACGAGGGCGTCGCTCCTACAGAGGTCGATGGTTTCTATAGGAGCTGTGCCTTCACGGCGAATGGTTCGGTTGTATTATCTGAGTTTCAATCGTGACGAGGGCGTCGCTCCTACAGAGGTCGGTGGTTTCTATAGGAGCTGTGCCTTCACGGCGAATGGTTCGGTTGTGTTGTTTGAGCTTTAATCGCGACGAGGGCGTCGCTCCTACAGAGGTCGATGGTTTCTATAGGAGCGGTGCCTTCACGGCGAATGGTTCGGCTGTATTATCTGAGTTTCAATCGCGACGAGGTACCTAGAGGGCATGCTAGCGTCGCTCCTACAGAGGTCTATGATTTTTGTAGGAGCTGTGCCCTCACGGCGAATCGATGGTCGCTAAATGAGGGCTGAAGTTCGAGGTCCGAAAAGGCGGACAAACGAAGCGATCGGACTTCGGCTCTCTAAGCGATCGAACCTTGGTTCTTACCCCCGCAGCAGCGCAAGCAGTTCTTCGGTTTTAGCTTTCATTAGGGTTTCATCGCCACGGGTTTCAACGTTCAGGCGAACAACAGGCTCGGTGTTTGATGAGCGCAGGTTAAAGCGCCATTCACCCATATCGAGGCTGATGCCGTCGGTATAGTCAATGCTCATAGCATCGGCCTGGTATGTTGCCAGTACTTTATCGATAGAGGCTTTAGGGTCTTCAAGTTTGCTATTGATCTCACCCGGGGACGGGTATTTAGAGATGCGGTCGTCGACGAGTTCAGATAAAGCCTGTCCTTTCTTGCTTATCAGTTCTGCAACTAATAACCAGGGTACCATTCCGCTATCGCAATAGAAGAAATCCCGGAAGTAGTGATGAGCGCTCATTTCACCCCCATAAACTGCATCTTCTTCGCGCATTCTCTCTTTGATAAAGGCGTGACCTGTTTTACATTGAATCGCTTTGCCACCGCTGGTTTCAACGATATCCAGTGTGTTCCAGGTCAAACGCGGGTCGTGGATAATGGCGGCGCCGGCATTTTTTGCCAGAAAGGCTTCTGCCAGCAATCCAACGATATAGTAGCCTTCAATAAATCGGCCTTTTTCATCAAACAGGAAGCAACGGTCGAAGTCGCCATCCCAGGCGATGCCCATGTCTGCGTTATGTTCTAAAACGGCCGCAATAGTGTCGGCTCTGTTTTCTTCCAGAATGGGATTGGGAATTCCGTTAGGGAAAGTGCCGTCTGGCTGGTGGTGAATTTTGATAAATTCAACAGGTACCGATGCGGCTTTAAACTGTGTTTCCAGTGCATCAATAACGTGGCCAGCGACACCGTTACCTGCATTCACAACCAGCTTCATTGGCTTGAGGCTGGTTTGATCTATATAGCCTTCCAGGTGCTCTACATAGGCGGCCATCGTGTCGACTTTTTCATACTGTCCACGCTGGTCTGGCTCGGGGGATGCGAAGTTATTTTCCCGTGCCAGCTGCTCAATATCGTTGAGGCCAGTGTCGCCGCTAATAGGTCGAGAGCCCTCCCGCACCAGTTTCATGCCGTTGTAGTCTTCAGGATTGTGACTGGCAGTAACGACAATGCCTCCATCTGTTTTCAGATGAGCGGTGGCGAAATAGATCTCTTCAGTGCCACAAAGGCCGATATCCAGAACATTAACGCCGGCGTCCTGCAGACCGTTTGCAAGTGCCTGCTTTAGTGATTCTGTAGACAGGCGCATATCGCCGCCGATTACAACGGTGCTTGGTTTTAGAAACTCAGCGTACGCCCGGCCAATGCGGTAGGTCAGATCTTCATCCAGCTGAGTGCCAAGCTGGCCGCGGATATCATAGGCTTTAAAACAGGCTAGTTTGCTCATTGTTGCTTCTCTGAAGGTTGGAGTTTTGAGGAATCTGAAAAAAAATGGCGACCAATTCGCCAGGCTAACCATGGCAGCAGGATTATCGCGACTCCAGCCAGGTTTGCATACATATCGTCCAGTGAAAAGTGTCGATGGGGTAGAAGCCATTCCTGAAGGAATTCAGCACTACAGGCCAGTGCCAGCAGTGCTGTTATGAAGAAAGGAATATACCGACGTGACAGAGTCAGGATAGCGATAAATGTCATCGCGGCAAAACCTGTCAGGTGGCCGAACTTATCAGATTGGTCGAATAATTTTGGTGGTGGAGTCTCTCTGAATAACCCATAAAGTAAGGCTGCCGCACAGAGGCTGAAAATAACACCGCGTAGCATTAGCGGCCAACCCCCATATAGGTAAATCCGTACATTTCTACTGCTTCTCTGTCGAAGATGTTACGACCATCGATAATGAGTGGTGTCTGCATGTCTTCGAGTAATTGATGATAATCAGGCGACCAGTATTCAGGCCATTCGGTTACAAGTAACAAAGCGTCGGTCGCTTTTATTGCATCATAGGCGTTGGGACAAAAGCTGATACCGGGCTCGTTTTGATAATGTTCTTGTAAGTTGGCCAGGGCTTCCGGGTCATGCACTTTGACGTGGACGCCTTGTGCCAGTAACGCATCGATGAGTTTCAGGCTGGGAGCGTTATTGATGCTGGCGGTTCCCGGCTTGAATGAGGCTCCCCATACCGCGACCGTTTTGCCTGAGAGGTCGCATTGGTAGTGCTGCCATAGTTTTTTGAACAGCAGCTCTTTTTGTATTTCGTTTTCAGATATCACTGTTTTAAGCAGTGAATCTTTACCGCGTTTTTCAAAGGTTTCAGAGAAACGGGCGATATTTTGATTGAAGCTAAGGCCGCCAAAACCGCAACCCGGTGCTAAATAGTGGTTGCCGATGCGCGGGTCTGCACCCATGCCTTCACGGATCGTATCAATGTCGACATTCATCTGGTCAGCTAAATTGGCTAACTCATTAATATAGCCAATTCGAATCGCCAGCATGCCGGTGATGGCCAGCTTGGTAAACTCGGCTTCCCGGCTAGACATTAATAGCAGGTGTTCTATGTTTTGCAAAAAAGGGCGGATCAGTGCGCGTGTCGTTGTGATCGCCCAGCTGTTTTCGCTACCAATCGTAATACGCTTTGGTTGGCTAAACCCTTGTAGTGCTTTACCTTCTTGAAGGTTGTTGGGCACGTATACAACAACCTGGTTCAGGTCTTCATTTAAGAGTGCCTGCAACTTGTCGGTAGCGCCGACACCAAAGTTTCCCTGGTTGATGATTAAGAGATTGTCAGGAATGCTTTTAGCCAGGCGAAGAGTGATCTCTTTCGCTGTCTCAAACTCGTCATGTTCTAGGGCCAGCCAGTGTATGTTGGCTTCGGTACCCTTGGGCCAGGTGCGTTTTAACCTGCCTTCCTGAAGTTGAAGTTCTATCTGATCTAAGAGTCCTGGCTCATCACGCAGCGCTGAAATATCGTGCAGGTTTTCTTCCAGAAGATTGTCAGAACCTTCTATCAAAACGCCGTTGCCCGCTCTTGCCAGACAAGCAGCGGCGACCCAGGCTGTCAGGTCAGCACCATAAACTTTAACTTTCATGCGTGCTCTCCTGACGTTGTTGCTGGACAAATCGAACAAGTCCTTCGGTAGAGCTGTCTGTCGACATGGTGGACTGGCCTGTGAACTGGTCTAACAGTGAAGTGGCAACGGTTTTACCCAGCTCTACACCCCATTGGTCAAAGGGGTTAATCTCCCAAATAACGGACTGGACGTATACCTTGTGTTCGTACATCGCAATCAGTGCGCCAAAGCTTTCAGGGCTGAGTTTATCCAGCATAATCGTCGTGCTGGGTTGATTTCCCCGGTAGCGTTTATGTGCCGGAGCATTGTTGGCATCATCCAGAACGCTATCGCCAAGTGCTAATAAACGGGATTGAGCCAGGCAGTTGGCCAGCGCTAACTGGTGCTGGGCCTTAAGGTCTTCCCCCTGATCCTGATAGCGTATAGCCGGGGCGATAAAATCACACATAACGGATTCTGTGCCCTGATGCAGTAACTGATAAAAGGCATGTTGAGCGTTTGGACCTACTTCGCCCCAGAGAATGGGGCAGGTGGCGTAGTTGAGTTGTTCACCCTGCAGCGTAACGCTCTTGCCGTTACTCTCCATCTCTAATTGCTCGAGATAGGCTGGCACGTGTTCCAGGCGCCCATCATATGGAAGAACGGCATGTGCGTGTATATCGAGGAAATTGATATTCCAGATACCGATCATCGCTAATAATACGGGCAGGTTTTCAGTTAGGGGCGCAGAGCGGAAGTGGGTATCCATTTGATGTGCGCCAGACAGCAGTAAACGAAAATTTTCATTGCCCGCTTGCAGTGCGATTGCCATACCTATGACCGACCATAGAGAGTAACGTCCGCCGGTCCAGTCCCAGAAGTGTAGTTGATTCTTTTTTGGGATTCCCCACTGTGCTGCTTTGTCGGGGCTTGCGGTTATCCCAATAAAGTGATGTTGGCTGATTAGCTCTACCGGTAGTTGACTGGCGTTAACCAACCACTCTCGGGCGGTATTGGCGTTTGCCAGTGTATCGATGGTAGAGAATGACTTGGATGACACAATGAAGAGCGTCGAGGCAGGGTCGATATGGGTTAATAGTCGGGCGAGCTGGCTACCATCCATAGAAGACACGAAATGGACGTTTATCTCTCTTATATGCGCTGGGGCAAACTGACTTAAAGCCCGGCAAGTCATTAGCGGGCCTAAGTCGGAGCCGCCGACACCGATATTGATTACGTTTTTGATAGGGCTGCCGTCGAAACCACGCCACTGGCCATTGTGAATCTGGTCTACCAACATTTCCATTCTTTCAAGTGAGGCGTGGATCTCTTCTGAGATATCGAGGCCATCGACATGAAGCACCTGTTCTTTAGGCTGACGGAGTGCGGTATGCAGAGCAGGGCGGTTTTCTGATGGATTAACCTTCTCTCCGTTGAAGAGTGCTTCGATTCGTTGAGGCAGTTGTTGTTGCTCTGCCAATTCGATTAGCCGTTGGAGTGTCTCTTCGGTAATGCGTTGCTTAGAAAAATCGGTCAGGCAGTGAGCGGCACTGAAACTAAACTTTTCAAAGCGCTGTGCATCTTCCGTAAACATCTGAGTCAGATGTTTATTACGCACATTGTCGGCATGTGCGTTGAGTGCGAGCCATGCAGGAGAGTGATTAACCGTCATAGTTTCAGTCCTGTTGCGCCAGGAACTGCTTAAAATCTGCAGCGGTTTCCGGGTGTTGCAATCCATAAGCAACATTTGCCTGAAGAAAACCTAGTTTGTTGCCGCAGTCATATGTTTTACCCGTCATACGGTAAGCTTCTAGGGTCTGTTCTTTAAGCAGCTCGTCTAAGGCGTCAGTCAGCTGAATTTCACCGCCAGCACCGGGCTTAGTATCAGCAAGCAGTTCCATTACCCTGCCTGGAAGGACATAGCGGCCGACAACCGACAGATCTGAAGGAGCTTCATCTGCGCTGGGCTTTTCAACCATTCCGCAGATTGCTGCGGATTCTCCTGCAGCCGGTTTAATACCGTTGCAGTCAGTAATGCCGTAGAGATGAACTTTGTCCTCAGGCACAGCCTCAACCATAATCTGGGCGGCGCTATGTTGATCAAACGCGGCAACCATTTTTTGCAGATCAGTTTCGTTTTGCTGGTAGTTGTTGACCAGAACATCAGGCAGGATGACGACAAAGGGCTCGTCCTTTATCACTTGTGCGGCGCAGTGTACTGCGTGACCCAGGCCTTTAGCTTCAGATTGACGAACTGAGAGAATAGTGACATCACTGGGAATAATATTACGTACAGCATTGAGAAGGTCTGTTTTGTTTTTCCGCTCAAGCTGTTCTTCGAGTTCATAGTGGCTATCGAAGTGGTCTTCAATTGATGATTTACCGCTACGAGTCACCAGTATTATCTCTTTAATACCTGCCTGAACCGCTTCTTCGACAACGTGTTGGATAACGGGTTTATCCACAACCGGCATCATCTCTTTTGGAATCGCTTTACTGGCCGGAAGTACCCGGGTTCCCAGACCTGCAACGGGGATTACTGCTTTACGTACGGTTGTCATTATATTTCCTTTCCATAGAAAACGGAGTAGTTAGTTATCATCAGAAACCACAAAGTTTTCTTTGATATATGTCTCTTTGTAAATTGGCACAGACCAGAGAACGCTTATTATATCGGTTTATGATGATTTTTATATGTTCCATGTTTCGACGAATACCTCGTTGGATATTGTCGGTGATGATTTTTCTTTCCTGAGGATTCAGGCTTAACCATCCCAGTAGGCCTGCTTCGGCTAAGGCAATGTTTACGCCATTCTCCCAGGGCCCGCTAATAGCTGCTTGTTTGATTGCAATTTTATAGTCTTCATCAAACTCTTTTAAGAGAGCTTTAATCAGTGCGAAATTGGCCTGGCTGTATGCCCATCGGGGCCTTAGCGCGGTTGAGTGTTGATAGCTTGCTAATGCGTTATGTAAAGCGGTGGTCTGCAACAGAGGGCTATCGGAGATAAGTGCTTCGTAATGAAATAGCCTGCCCTGATAATCATAATATTCAGGATTACTGTCCCAGCTTAATGCGGCTTCTATAGCGACTTGAGCCTTGTTGAGTTCCTGGTGTGTTGGCAGCCTATTTTCGGATTGCCACTTGCTAATACTGTAGCGAACGGGATAAGCATTTATATCGCCAAGACCCCATTGGGTAACCGGAATGCAAAGGGCGATCAGAGCCAGCGCAGGGAGTAAGGCTAGCTTTCTGGTAAATTTAATCACGCAGGCGCCCTAAAATTGTTGCAGGATTACTTGTAACCAGCTCGATGGCGGCCCGGTTGCCTATGATTTCAGCGGCCGCTTTGAGGCCGTTACTTAGAATCGGCGGTCGATGGGTGGCGTTATGAGCATCTGTGGCCAGAACGGTTGCCCATTCCTGCTGAAGAATATAGGTTGCGCAGTGCTTAGCCATTGCTCCAAACTCGCCTGTTATCGACATAGCTGTTAACTGTAAAAGACATCCTGCATCAATGAAGGGGGCTAGCTTCTCTGGTGAAAGCATTATCTCTTTATTGCGCTCTGGGTGGGCGATCATTGGCGTAATTTTATGTCTTTTCAACCATTGAATCAGCTGATCTGTTCCCGGCAGAATATGGCTATGGGGTAGTTCCAGCAGTAAAACCTGTTCTCCCTTCCATGAACCCAGATAGGGAATTAACCCAGCAGGAATCAGAGTTAGCATCTCTGTAGAGATGCGGGTCTCAGCACCCATGCTTAGCGTTAAAGGCATGCCTTTTTCTACAAGGGTTTGCTGAAGGCTGCTTAGGGCCGGTTGAATGGTACTGATCTGGTTGTCGTATCGGCCCGGGTGTATGTGGGGTGTGACAACGATATGAGAGATACCGTCATTTACCGCTATTTCTGCCAGAGCAAGCGACTCCTCCAGCGTTGCTGGACCATCGTCAATGCCCGGGAGAATATGATTATGCAGATCAATCATTAGGTGCTGCTTTTAACCGCGGGATCCTGTTCGACATAACCATAGCTGTCGTAATACCCCTCATAATCGTTGCCGTAGTACTTACTCGCTTTTTTCGTATCAAGCTGATTGAGTACAACGCCAATAATGGGGGCATTGGCTTCTTTCAGGCGCTTTAAGCCTGCTTTTGCCTGTTGATAGTTTGTTGAGTCTGCTTTGACGACATAGATCATCGCGCCGACATGTTGTGCCAGCACCAGCGCGTCACTGACTGCTTGTGTAGGGGCGGTATCAATCACAATGCGGTCGTAGTGAGTCTCAAGAGCTTCCAATACTTTAGCAAATCGCTTTGATGCCAGCAGATCGAGTGGATTTGGTGGAAGAGTTCCGGCGGTCATCAGGTCAATGTTGTTTATGTCTGCACGGTGGATGCACTGTTCAAGTTTAGAGGTGCCAGCGACAAGATTAGACAGTCCCGGCGATTTATTTGACAGGCTAAAGGCTTTGGCAATTGAAGGCCTGCGCATGTCGGCATCAATCAGCAGTACTTTTTCCATCTGGCCGAGTGATGTGGCCAGGTTGATTGCCAGAGAGGTTTTGCCTTCGCCGGGTATCGATGAAGTACAGCATAAGATTTTATGAGGATTGTCTAGTGCTGATAGTACAACGCCGGTTCTGATCGTTCTTACCGACTCAGCGTAGGGGGATTGAGGGTCAGTTATATAGGCCTTGTAGCTGCTCTCCTCTTCACCTTTTTTCTGGGTCAACAAGGGTAAAAGCCCCAGCATAGTAGACTGTAGTTTTGTTTCGACGTCGGCGGCTGTTTTAACGGTGTTATTTAACGCTTCCATAAGAAAAGCAAGTACGACACCAAACATCAGACTGGCGACGAATGAGAGGACAACGATGAGTTTCTTCTTTGGTTTTGCTGGTTTCATCGGAACAACAGCAGGGTCGCTAATGCGCGCGTTGGCGGTTTGTAAATTGCCGGTAGCGTTGGTTTCATTCAAACGGTTAAAGAACGTGTCGTATAGCTGCCGGGTAGATTCCGCTTCTTTTTCAAGCGACTTGAGCCGGTGGTCTTTATTATTGATCGCCTGCAGGCTTTGCTTCGCTTTTTCCTGATCGGCTTTAAGTGATCGCTCGTTTGTCAGGGCGATACGGTAATCATTTTCAACGCTGCTAACAATTCTCTTTATTTGATTATATAAGCTGCTTCTAACATCTTTTAGCTCGGACTCTGCCGCTTGCATTTGTGGATGCTTAGGGCCGTAACGTTTGGATAGATCGGCTTTCTTGAGTGCGATTTCTAACTCTGCCCGCTTGAGATCTCTGATCAGCGGATGGTTCAGAATAAGAGGGATGTTCTCGTATGCTTCCAGATCAGGGGAGGCAACGGCTTTGATTTGACGGTGGAGGCTTTCTGCTTCCAGGCGCTTGCGGCGTGCATCGACAAGCCGGGTAGAGATGAGCGAGAGCTCGTTGTTAGCAATTTCGGCACCGCCGTCACTGCCGACGATACCTTCTCTATTACGGTATTCCTGTAGTTTATCTTCTGCAGCGTTTACCTGATCACGCAGACCGCTAAGGCGCTCCATCAGCCACTCGGAAGCTTTATAAGTCAGTTGTAGGCGTGAATCAAGATTGTTCTCAATATAGGCATCACCCACAGCATTGGCTACCTGGGCGGCAAGGAGAGGACTATTTGCTTCAAAAGTGATCTTAACTAACTGGGTTTTGCGGACGGGGGCAACAGATAACCTCTGTAGAAAGCTATTGGTTATGTGTTGAAGCTTGATTTTAGCCAGCTCGTCAGCGGTCAGCTCTTTCTGAGGGAGCTCAACTGGCAATAGATCGCGCCAGTTGAATGAGAAAGCTGACGGCTCAGGATTGAATTCAGGGTGCTCAACCAGGTTTAGCTTCAGAATAACTTTCTCTGCGAGTTGACGCGACTTAAGGATCTCGAACTGTGTTAGATAGTATTCGTTGTTTTTGGTGTCCAGACCGTAGACTTCTTCAATTGAGACCACGTTGGCCTGCTGAGACTCAATGAGTAAAGTAGCGGTGGCTCGGTAGGCTGGCTTCATTGAGAAAACAACCAGCGTTGTTAAAATCGACACAATAAGAGCAAATCCGAAGATACCCCATTTATGCCGATTGATAGTCATCCAATATTGACGAAGATCGATGACTTCATCTTGCATCTGATGTGAAAATCTATCCTGTGACGCTGTCGTATCCATACTTAAAATTCTCTGCTGCTAGTGTTGGCAGGATGAAATAAATAATCGAAGAGGTTTGAGTTGCAAAGGATGCAGTTCTCTTGGATATAATTTGGTTTAGGTGATTGGCTAGAAGAAGCTCTGCTCAATCGTGATTATGTCACCTGGCTGGACTTGTTGGCCCAACTCCACCATATCTGGCTCTTCAGCGTTGTCATCATGTTGAATAAAAATCTTAGACTTTGATGCGCGTTCAGTGAAGCCGCCAGCGATGGCAACGGCTTTCTGCAAAGTTAGCCCGGGTTGAAAAGGATAGCTGCCGGGTTTTTTGACTTCGCCATTAATGAAGAACTCACGGTATTCGAGTACGGCTACGTTAACGTTGGGGCTTAGCAGATACCCGTCGGCTAAGCCGATTGCAATTTTGTTACTTAACTCGCTGGTGGTCAGGTTTAGTACTTCCATTTCACCAAGAAAGGGGTAAGAGATCGTGCCTGCATCGCTCAAGCGGGTTTCAATACTAAGCTCCTCTTCACCGTAGACGGTGATTTTTACCATATCACCGGAGCCGAGAGGATAATCTGAAAATTGTGATTCATCAGCCCAGCAGATATTCACCATAGCGGCTAAAAAAAGCAGGCCAATGGTTTTTAGTGAAAGACTGAAGTAATTACCTAAATACTGCATGTTTCGTTCTCAAAAGTAGACATTTAGTTTCGATCAGAGAGAGCCTGTGACTGAAATCTGGTAAGTATTTCGGCTGAACGGAATGTTAGCCGTGTTGGAGTCGGTATTCTGATAAGCGTAACCGATACCAAAACTTAGCCAACGGCGCATGTCATAGTTCAGCTTGATGCTTGCGTCGGTGATATCATCCTGACGGCCGCCTGTAGCACCCTGGTAGTCGTCATTAGTGTATCCGGAACTGAGAACTGTTTGAGTCTGATCGTTCCAGTCATGGGACCAGGTCAGGCGTAGTGCTTTAGAATCAATAAAGTCTCCTGCGCCAGAAGATTCTTTTTCAGACTGGCTGGTTGCAAAATCTAATACTGAGTACGTTAGCGGTTCCCATTTTAGCGCGGCTTCCCAACTACTCCCGGAGAAGTCTGATCGGCTGGATGCGCTGAAGTCTTTATTGACCTGGCCTAATTTAATCGTGCCGGTGGTTTTGGCTGTGCCTTCCCAGGTTGCGCCGACATAGTAGCGTCTGGTTTCGCTGTCCAGGCTTGTTGTCGGGTCTACTTTATAATTAAGATCCTGGTTTCTGATTTCAAACAGCAGTGATGTTTTCGGTTGAATCTTATAATAGAAAGCAGCGCTTAGCGTGGTTTGCTCATTGTCGCGCTCATCAGTTATAGAGCGGAAATTTTGGTATTCTTTATCGTCATACTTACCTGAGAAAACCAGCTTTCCAGCGGCGTTGTCTGCACCGTAGGTGTAGGAAAAGGAGACAGACTTAGTATCGTATTTAAGAGGCGAGCTCAGCCCTGCACCGACACTGCCCGATTCTGTGATGCCTGTGCCTCGCTCTTCGTGGTTCTTTGAATAAGTAGCATTCAGGTCCAGCGTGTTACGTGCGTCAAATTCGAGATGCGCATCGAGACCCAGATTATGATCGGTATAGTTATCATCAGCGCTGCTATCATAGATGCCTTGATTGAGAGAGTAACTTACCCGGTAGGCATTGAAACCATCCTCCGCAATCATTTGTACCTTAGGACTTATAATCGTCTTTTGACTATCCACTTCGGATGAACTGGAACTGAAAATATTGTCATCGTAGCCGGTCTGAATACTGAGCGTCGGAATGATGCTTACAGGGCCCATGTCGTATGAAGCAGGCTCGATAGCAGAAAATGCAGATGAGGAAAGAAAAAGTGCTGGCGCAGTAACTATGCTTGCCAGAGTTCGGCTTTTCATTGACTGATATCCTTATGTGTATCCATACGAGCCTTTCTTTGTTTCAACTCCTATTTTTCCATGCTCTTGAGGGAAAATATGAAACGTAGGCTACTTAACTAAATGTAATAATAACATGAGCTTTTTTGGTAGCGCTTAGTTAGAAGCACTTCAGGGCGATGCCCAGCGGAGATATTTTACCCTTTTTTGCTGCGCTGCGAAATTTTTTTCTCACTTCATTTCTGTTGGGTGGGTTTATCTGCTTGTGCAGGTGGATTTTGTATTCAGTTATACTGGGTTTTCGCTATAGTGTGTTGCAAAGAAATGACATGAAACTGTTTAGTCGGGAATAATTATGGGTCACGCAAAAAAAGATGTTCCTTTTCAGCCTTTAAAGATTGCGGTATTGACTGTCTCTGATACTCGTACTCCGGAAAATGATACTTCAGGTGATGCGCTGGTATCGGGTTTAACGGAGGCAGGGCATGCTCTGGCGGATCACGTTATCTGTAAAGATGATGTGTATCAGCTGCGTGCGGTTGTCTCTAAGTGGATTGCAGATGAAGATGTGCAGTCTATTTTGGTAACTGGCGGAACCGGTTTTACACTGCGCGACACAACCCCTGAAGCGCTTAAGCCGCTGTTTGATAAGGCGATAGAGGGTTATGGAGAGTTATTTCGTCAGCTGTCGTATGATGAGATAGGTACGTCGACTATTCAGTCGCGAGCATTCGCAGGGGTGGCTAATCGAACGGTTGTCTTCTGTATGCCGGGTTCTACTGGCGCTTGCAAAACCGCCTGGAATGGCATTATTCGTGAGCAGTTAGATTCTCGTCATCGGCCATGTAATTTTGTTGAAATGGTTATGACAAATAAGCTTATTGATACTGCTTGTGGGCCGCGTGGATGAATAGTGGTGATCAGGGTTGTGATGCGCCTGTGCAAAAATTGATGCCTGTTGAAGCAGCGTTGGAAAGATTACTTGCAGAAGCTGTCCCGAAGAGTGCTATTGAAACGCTGGATATCACGAGCGCACTGGGGCGAGTCATCGCTGAAGATCAGTTGTCATCGGTGGATGTTCCTCCTCAGGATAACAGTGCGATGGATGGATATGCGTTTGCCAGTGTTGATGTGCTGGAAGGGCAGCGTCTGTCAGTCTCTCAGCGTATTCCTGCTGGCACAGCACCGGCGCCGTTGAAGCCGGGTACTGCGGCGCGTATTTTTACGGGTTCTGAAATACCCCCGGGTGCAGATACTGTCGTGATGCAGGAGAATACTGCGGCGGGTGAAACTGACGGCGTTAGCTGGGTGGATATTAACCAGGCGGTAGTCGCTGGTAATAATATCCGTCAGCGGGGTCAGGATATCGGTGCCGGGCAGGTCGTTATGGCAGCGGGTACGCGCCTGCAGGCGATGCATCTTGGTGTGCTGGCGTCTGTTGGTATTGCCAGGGTGGCCGTCTATCGGCCACTTAAGGTGGCTGTTTTGGCTACCGGTGATGAGCTGGTTATGCCGGGTAATACACTTAAGCCAGGTCAGATTTATAATTCAAACTTATTTACGCTACGGGCTTTGCTGCAAGGTCTGGGGTGTGAAATTGTTGATTTAGGTATCGTTGAGGATTCTTTCGACGGGACTAAAAAAGCACTGAAGGCTGCTTCTGAGAAAGCTGATTGTATTATCAGTAGTGGTGGGGTGTCTGTCGGTGAAGAGGACCATGTTAAAGCTGCTGTAGAGGCACTGGGCAATCTGGGGTTGTGGAGGATTGCTATTAAGCCAGGTAAACCTATGGCTTTTGGGTCTGTGAATGGTACGCCTTTTTTAGGGCTGCCAGGGAATCCTGCGGCTGTATTGGTTACATTTAATATATTTGCGCGGCCGTTTTTGTTGAAATCAATGGGCGCGGCTTCGCTGCATCCTAATAGCTTTATGGTAGAAGCGGGATTTAGCCGCACAAAATCGATTGGTCGTCAGGAGTATCTTCGGGTAGAACTGAATAAGGGGCAGGCGGTGCTGGGTCATAGTCAGAGCTCTGGTGTGCTAAGTTCATCGGTCACTGCCGCGGGTTATCTGGTTGTGCCGCCTCATACTGTTGTTCAGGCCGGAGACCGTCTGCTATTTATTCCGTTTAGCGAAGTGCTTAACTAGGAAAATACGAACGATCCCCAGTGTTATTAGCTATGCTTTTGTTCATATGCTTACTTATAGGTAAGTGGTTAGTTTTTTGGTTGTTTTGTTGTGAAGGTGTTGTGAATGGTAAAGGTGCTTTTTTTTGCTTCTCTGCGTGAGACGCTGGGAGTTGATGAGATAAGTCATCAAGTGGATGGTTCAATTAATGCTGCTGAGCTTTTGACTGTATTGAAAGGTCGGGGAGAGGGTTGGAGCAAGGCTTTAGACGGGCCGCTGCTGTGCTCGGTAAATCAGGAAGTTGCTCCTTTAGATGTTGTTATTTCAGATGGCGACGAAGTTGCTTTCTTTCCCCCCGTTACCGGCGGTTGAATACGTTGGATGTCATTATTCTTGCTGGCGGTGAAGGCCGTCGCATGGAAGGGCGGGATAAGGGACTGGTTGTATTTCAGTCGCAGCCGATGGTGGCTCATACTGTTGAGTTGGTGCGACCCATAGCCGCCAGGATAGTTATCAGTTGTAACCGCCATCTGCCTGAATATGCTGACCTTGCAGATCAGGTAGTGGAGGATGCTTTAGAGGGGTTTCAGGGGCCTTTGGCTGGGATTCATGCCGGGCTCAAGGTTTGTCAGTCAGATCAGGTGTTAATTCTACCTTGTGATACCCCGTTGCTTGAATTGCCGCTAATTAAGCGTTTACTGGTTTCAGCTAAAGAAAGCCCTCAGGGAATTACTGTTCTGTCAGAAGGCGATAAGCTCCATCCTTTGCATGCAGTGATTCCTTTGTCGCTGGCGGGTGACTTGGAAAGCTGGTTGGCAGGGGGGCAGCGGGCAGTTCAGCGCTGGATGAGAATCCATCCGATGCAGATGCTAGATGCGGGTGATGCGTCTGAACAGTTGAGTAATCTGAATACCCTGCAGGCGCTCGAAGCGTTGGAAAGCGCAAAAAGCTAAGTCATGGAAGAAGATTCTTATATAAAAGCGGCTTATTGTTTTCGGGGTGTGCTTTTATATAGATTGACAACGTCATTTGGTCGGTTCTTTTAGTTAGTATGCCTGACAGAATCTGGTGATAAAAAAACACCGTTGTGTGTATGCAGGTGGTGAGGCTTTGCAGTGGTTGGTGTGACTTTACGTAACTCAAATTCGGCGAATATGCTGGAGTGTATATGCTAATAGGTTTTCTGATACTGCTGCTTTTCCAGTTTGCTGGCGAGCTGATTGTTATTGCCGTTGGAATGCCTGTGCCCGGACCAGTAGTGGGTATGGTGCTGTTGCTGATTGGGCTGATTATTAAGGGTAAGGTGCCTGAAAGTCTTCGAGTCCCGAGCGAAGCGCTGCTCAAGCACCTGGCATTGTTGTTTGTTCCGGCGGGGGTCGGCTTGATGACGCATTTTGGCTTGCTGAAGCAAGACTGGCTGGCTATTTTGTTGGCACTCATCGTCAGTACTGCGCTGACGATTGTGGTGACGGCGCTACTTCTTAACCCTTCTGCGAAGAAGTTGCGCAATATTAACCAGGAAAATAGTTAATGGAATTCTGGGTGTTTTTTACAGCTAAGCCGTTGATGTGGTTGATCGTTACTATTGCAACCTTTATAGCAACATCATGGCTTAATCGGCGAGTTGGTGGTACGCCTATACTGCATCCGGTGCTGGTGTCGCTCGCGCTGATTATTGTGTTTTTGCTTCTGACCGGCACTTCTTACGAAACTTACTTTGAAGGGGCGCAGTTTATACATTTCTTGCTAGGGCCGGCGACAGTGGCCCTGGCAGTTCCTTTGTTTGATCATTTTGAGCGGGTAAAAAAGATGCTGTTGCCGCTAGTGCTTGCCTGTATGGCTGGGGCTGTGACAGCTGCTGTATCTGCGTTGCTTGTTGCTCAGGCCCTGGATGCTTCTATGGGGACCTTGTTATCAATTGCACCGAAATCAGTAACTTCTCCTATCGCGATTGGCATTGCAGAGAAAATAGGTGGTTATCCTTCACTTGCGTCAGGGTTGGTTCTTATTACCGGGGCAATAGGTTGTGTATTGGCACCGGTGATTTACCGGATTTTGAATATAACGGATGAAGCTGTAAAGGGTTTTACGCTGGGGGTTTCTGCTCATGGAATGGGGACCGCATATGCTTTTGAATATGGATTGATGGCAGGTGCGTTTGGTGGCTTAGCGATGGGCATGACCGGAGCCTTTACTGCGTTTATGTTACCGCTGTTGATTCCTTTGTTGGGGGTTGGTTAGGAATAGTGTGATCCTTGATTGCTCTATAAGCGGTTTTACCACAGAGGGCACAGAGACCCTCGGAGAAAGGCTTTAGGTTCTTATATTAGGTTTTACTTTTCCTTGGTGTATTTTGTGTTCTCGGTGGTTCAATGTTTGTGTAAGGGCGGTTTTGCTTCAGAGGGCACAGAGATTCACGGAGAAGGGCTATAAGTTCTTGTATTAGGTTTTACTTTTCCTTGGTGTATTTTGTGTTCTCAGGAGTTTAATGTTTGTGTAAGAGCGGTTTTACCACAGAGGGTACAGAGAAGTGCTTTGGTGATGATAAAAGAAGTGCTTTTAATAATTGGTTTTCCTCTGTGTGCCTGTGATCTCTGTGGTTATTATTTTTTGTAATAGGGGGTTGTTGCAGAAGCTATGAAGTTCTGCTTACGTAACGCTTATGTTGCATTGCAAAAAACGTGGGTGAGTAGTAGAGTGCCGAACCTTGTTTTACTCCTTTTATTATCTGTTTTGGTTTGAATGGTATGGTTTCTGGCATGACTCCGATAGAGCGTTACAAAAAAGATCTTGAGCGGGACGACTTTTCCTACGATGCGGCTCAGGAAGTTGCCGTTAAACACCTGCAGCGTCTTTTTGATGATCTGGTTGCTCTGCAGAGCGCTGCACCTAAGCCGAAGGGGTTGGTGGGTCGCTTATCCAGCCGATTTAAAAAGCAGGAAGTGGAGCCGGTAAGGGGGCTTTATTTCTGGGGTGGGGTTGGACGGGGTAAAACCTATCTGATGGATACCTTTTTTGATAGCTTGCCATTTGAGCGTAAAGAGCGAACCCACTTTCACCGTTTCATGCAGCGTGTTCATAAAGAACTAACGCTTCTGGATGGTACGCCCAACCCGTTGGTTGCGATCGGAAAGAAATATGCTGAAGAGTTTCAGATTATCTGTTTTGATGAGTTCTTCGTTACCGATATAACTGATGCGATGATTCTTGGTGGTTTGTTGGAAGAGTTGTTTAAGAATGGCGTCTCTCTGGTGGCTACTTCGAATATTGTCCCGGATGGTCTGTACGAAAATGGTTTGCAGCGTGCGCGTTTTCTCCCTGCAATCGATATGCTGAATAAGTATACTGAAGTGGTAAATGTTGATAGCGGCGTTGACTATCGTTTGCGTACGTTGGAGCAGGCTGAGTTATATCACTTTCCGTTAGATGCAGCTGCTGATGTGAGCCTGAATCAAAGCTTTGAAGGCCTGGCGCCCGATATTGATGAAGTGGTCGAATCTGATGCGCTGGATATCAATGGCCGCGATATTCATTTTCGTCGCTGTTGTGAAGATGTTATCTGGTTTGATTTTTCTGAGCTGTGTGAAGGGCCTCGAAGTCAGAACGACTACATAGAGCTGGGTAAGATTTTTCATGCGGTACTGATTAGTAACGTGCCGCAATTGGGTCGTAGTAATGATGATGCTGCGCGGCGCTTTGTGAATCTGGTTGATGAGTTTTATGACAGCGGCGTGAAGCTGATTCTCTCTGCAGAAAAATCTATCCATGAAATCTATAGCGAAGGACGGTTGGAGTTCGAGATTCAGCGTACCCAGAGCCGGTTGTTAGAGATGCAGTCACACGAGTATCTGGCAAGAGAGCATCGGGCGTAGCGGTAGTTGCCAGACACGGCTTCGTCGCTTGCTAGTGGTTAGACGTCGCTTCGCGACTTGCTAGAAAAGAAAAGTCACCTATGGTGGCTTTTTTTTGTTTTGGAGAGCCAAGGCTTTGGAGCTTGTTGGTTTTGTAGGAGGTGTGCCCTCACGCCGATGAGGTTAATATAGTCGCCAGACGCAGCTTCGCCGCTTGCTAGTCGATAGACGTCGCTTCGCGACTTGCTAGAAAGGAAAAGTTACCTATTGGTGGCTTTTTTGTTTTGAGAGCGAGGGCTTTGGAGCTTGCTGGTTTTGTAGGAGGTGTGCCCTCACGCCGATGAGGTTAATGTAGTCGCTAGACGTCGCTTCGCGACTTGCTAGAAAGGAAAAGTTACCTATTGGTGGCTTTTTTTGTTTTGGAGAGCGAGGGCTTTGGAGCTTGCTGGTTTTGTAGGAGGTGTGCCCTCACGCCGATGAGGTTAATGTAGTCGCTAGACGTCGCTTCGCAACTTGCTAGATAAAGAAAGGCTACTGTTGGTGGCTTTTTTGTTTTGGAATACCAGGTCTTCGGAGTTAGGTTCTTTTAGAGTGCTCTTCTCAATGTCCTTTGTGTTCTCTGTGGTAAATCGCTTTTATCGTTTTGGTTTTCTGTTTGTTCTTTTCTAGCAAGCAAAGCGAAGCTTTATGTCTTGCAGCGGCGAAGCCGTGTTCTAGTGACTAGCGGCTAAATTTAGTTGGCATCTTTACGCGGTTGCAGTATAATCCGCGCTCCTTTGGACTGGTCCAGGGATTTTTGACGTTGTGGGCCTCGGTTTACAACCAATAATTATAAGGTCGTCGAGTGCTCTTAACTCTTTGAAGTTAAAGTATTTAGACTGATGTATAGGTAAAATTATCATGACTACATTTAGCGCAAAGCCTGCAGAGGTTAAACGCGACTGGTATGTTGTCGACGCTGAGGGTAAAACTCTGGGTCGTATGGCTACTGAAATCGCTCGTCGTCTGCGTGGCAAGCATAAAGCAGAATACACGCCTCACGTTGATACCGGTGATTACATCATCGTAATTAACGCTGAGAAAGTTAACGTAACCGGTAACAAGCGTAAGGATAAAACTTACTACCGTCACACTGGTTACCCAGGTGGTCTGCGTGAAACTTCTTTCGAGAAGATGGTTGAAACTCATCCAACACGCACCATCGAACTGGCCGTTAAAGGTATGCTACCTAAAGGTCCCCTGGGTCGTGCTATGTACACCAAGATGAAGGTGTACGCTGGTGCAGAACATCCGCATGCGGCTCAACAGCCACAAGAACTGAACGTCTAAGGGGCAGGTGAATATGTCTTCAACTCAGTATTACGGCACAGGCCGTCGTAAGTCCTCTACTGCACGTGTATTTTTGCGTCCAGGTACAGGTAAAATCACTGTTAACCAGCGTGATCTGGATATCTACTTCGGTCGCGAAACTGCTCGCATGATCGTTCGTCAGCCTCTGGAGCTAACTGGTAACGCTGAAAAGTTTGATGTTTACATTACCGTTAAAGGCGGTGGTGGTACTGGTCAGGCGGGTGCTATCCGTCACGGTATTACACGTGCCCTGATGTCATACGATGAGACTCTTCGTCCAGATCTTCGTGCTGCTGGTTTTGTTACCCGTGACGCACGTGAAGTTGAGCGTAAGAAAGTGGGTCTGCGTAAAGCACGTAAGAAGCCACAGTTCTCCAAGCGTTAATTCGCTTCGATACAGTTTCTGTATCGCACAAAAAAACGTCCGCACCAGCAATGGTTCGGGCGTTTTTTTTGTTTCTTTTTTTCTCTTGCAGGGTGATGTCAAGACAACCTCGACTATAGGCGTAAAAAGGGGGTTTTACGCCTAATTGGCCTTGTAAGAAGAGGGGAATTTCATTACTATTTGTGCCATTTTAAAAATCCGTTAATTCGGTATTCATTACTGAGCAACCAGAAAATTGCTGCGCTGCAATAGCGCAGGGGTTCAAAGGTTGAGTGAGGGGAGATAATCTTAATGAGTAATGACGGCGTGAATAAGGGGCGGCGACGTCTCCTGATCGGTGCCACTTCTGCTGTTGGGGCAGTAGGTGCCGTAGGAGCAGCAGTTCCGTTCGTGGCTTCATGGAATCCGAGTGCAAAGGCAAAAACTGCTGGTGCACCGGTGAAGGTAGATGTCAGCAAGCTTGAACCAGGTCAGCAGGCTATCGTTCAGTGGCGAGGCAAGCCTGTATGGGTTGTTCGTCGTGGACCTGAAGCTTTGGCTAGTCTGGCGACACTGGATGACACTCTGAGTGATCCAAAGTCAGTGGTACCGCAACAGCCTGAATATGTGCCGGGTACGCCTGCTCGAGCGATACGTGAAGATATCGTTGTGCTGGTGGGTATCTGTACTCACCTGGGTTGTTCTCCGACTTACCGTCCTGAAATTGCTCCTGAAGACCTCGGTCCTCAGTGGGTTGGCGGTTTCTATTGCCCATGTCATGGTTCGCGTTTTGACCTGTCGGGCCGTGTGGTAAAGAATTCACCAGCGCCTACTAACTTGGTTGTTCCGCCTCATTTCTATGAGAGCGATAACGTGATTGTTGTTGGTGTTGATCAGGAGACTGCATAATGGCTGGCGCACGTAATAAAGGAAATCCAGGTGTTATGGGCTGGATTGATGATCGTTTCCCGCTGACGGCGATGTGGGATGATCATCTGGCAAAATACTACGCTCCAAAGAACTTTAACTTTTGGTATTTCTTTGGTTCCCTGGCGCTGTTGGTTCTTGTTAACCAGCTGCTGACCGGTATCTGGTTGACGATGAGCTACAACCCAACAGCGGAAGGCGCGTTTGCTTCTGTTGAATATATCATGCGTGATGTGGATTATGGTTGGCTACTTCGTTATATGCACTCTACCGGTGCATCTGCATTCTTTGCAGTCGTTTATCTGCATATGTTCCGTGGTGTATTGTATGGTTCTTACCGCAAGCCTCGTGAGTTGGTGTGGATCTTCGGTATGGCGATCTATTTAGCGCTGATGGCTGAAGCATTCATGGGCTACTTGCTGCCATGGGGTCAGATGTCATATTGGGGTGCTCAGGTAATCGTATCGCTGTTCTCTGCTGTGCCGGTTATTGGTCCTGATCTGGCTGAGTGGATCCGTGGTGATTACGTCATTTCTGGCGTGACTCTGAACCGCTTCTTCTCTTTACATGTTGTTGCATTGCCAATCGTATTGTTGGCCTTGGTTGTTATGCACATCATTGCGCTACACGAAGTAGGTTCTAACAACCCTGATGGTATCGAGATTAAAGATAAGAAAGATGAGAATGGCATCCCGCTAGACGGTATTCCTTTCCACCCTTACTATTCTGTTAAAGATATTGTAGGTGTTGTGGTGTTCTTGTTTGTCTTCTGTCTGATCATCTTCTTCTTCCCGGAGATGGGTGGTTACTTCATTGAGAAGCCTAACTTTGAACCAGCTAACCCATTGAAGACGCCTGAGCATATTGCGCCGGTTTGGTACTTCACACCGTTCTACGCGATGTTGCGTGCGATTCCGCCAATTCTGGGTTCTCAGTTCCCGGGTGTGGTTGTGATGGGTGGTGCTATTGCTATTCTGTTTGTTCTGCCATGGCTTGACCGTAGCCCGGTTAAATCTATGCGTTACAAAGGCTGGATCAGCAAGGTTTGGTTGCTTATTTTTGCGGTGAGCTTTGTGATTCTTGGGTATTTAGGTGTAGTTGCATCAACTCCAGGTCGTACGGTTGTCGCGCAGATCTGTACAGGATTGTACTTTGCGTACTTCTTCCTGATGCCGTTCTACACCAGAATGGAAAGCACTAAACCGGTACCAGAAAGGGTGACAGGCTAATGAAAAAGTTTTTTATCGCAATCATTATGGTGCTGGTACCTATGGTAGCCAGTGCGAGCTCTGGTGGGGTGCATCTTGATAGTATGGATGCTGACCCTACTAATCACGCGTCTTTGCAGCGTGGTATGAAGACCTTTGTTAACCATTGTATGGGTTGTCACTCGGCTAACTACCAGCGCTTTGATCGTGCTGCCAATGATATTGGTATGCCGGTTGAATTGATGGCTGAGAATCTGATCTTTGGTGATCAGAAGTCGGGCGAGCAGATGACTATTGCTATGCCTCAGGTTGATGCTGCCAAGTGGTTCGGTACTGCGCCACCAGATTTGACGCTTGAAACGCGTCTGCGTGGTGAAGATTGGATCTATACTTATCTTCGTAGCTTCTACAAAGATCCTGCGCGCCCATGGGGTGTGAACAATACTGTATTCCCGGATGTTGGTATGCCTAACGTTCTGGAAGGTCTGCAGGGTGTTCAGATGAACCATTGCTCCCCTGAGGAGTTGGCGCATCAGAAGAGTGAGATTGATCCTCTGACTGGTTTACAGATTGGTGGATGTCTGACTATTTCTGAGAAAGGTTCTCAGTCTGTTGAAGAGTTCGATAAAACTGTTTATGACCTTGTGAACTTCATGTCTTATATGGGTAATCCTGTTAAGCTTGAGTCTCAGGCAATCGGCTTTAAAGTACTGATCTTCCTGGCTATCTTCTTCGTATTTGCTTTCTTACTGAAGAAAGAATACTGGAAAGACGTTCACTAAACGTCTGTCGGTCAGTAATACCAATACGCGGTCCAATTTTATTGGCCCGCGTATATTTTTTTTATGGAATATGTGAAACGGGGTGATTTAATGGGTGTAGTGGCCAAGCGTTCGTCTATGACTTTTTACTCCGATGGTAATGATCATTACAGCCATCGGGTACGTATCGTTCTGGCGGAAAAAGGTGTTGCGGTTGAGATTAACGACTGCGATCCAAATAATTTGCCTGAGGATCTGGCTTCACTGAATCCATACAATAGCCTGCCGACCCTACTGGATCGTGAGTTGGTATTGTATGAGCCAAATGTGATGATGGAGTATCTGGATGAGCGTTTTCCTCATCCACCGCTACTACCTGTCTATCCTGTTGCACGTGCTGAAAGCCGTTTGTATATGTATCGCATTCAGCGTGATTGGTGTGATCTGGCAGACGTTATTCTGACTTCTGAGGATGCAGATGAAGCTGAAGAGGCGCGTAAAGCGTTGCGCGATAGTCTTGTGGCTGTATCGCCAATTTTCGGTGAAAAAGACTTCTTCATGAGTGAAGAGTTTACGTTGGTTGATTGCTGTATCGCTCCGTTATTGTGGCGTCTGGAAATTCTGGGTGTTGAGTTACCAGAAGCTCAAAGCAAAGAGTTGATCAAGTATATGGATCGTCTGTTTGAGCGTGAGTCGTTTCAGTTGAGTCTTTCAGAAGAAGAGCGCGAAATGCGTGACTGATTGATAGTTAGTGGTATTTTAAAAAGGATGGGTATCTACTCATCCTTTTTTTTGGAGTGTAATAATGCAATCTAGTCGTGGATATCTGATTCGGGCGCTCAATGAGTGGATTCTGGATAATGGCTGGACGCCGCATCTGGTTATTGATGCTGAAATTCAGGGTGTAATGGTGCCGCAGCAGTTTATTAGTGATGGGCAAATTGTTTTGAATATTGCGCCATCAGCCGTGCAGGGTGTCATGATCGATAATGACGCTGTTAGTTTCAGTGCGCGTTTTGGTGGTGTGCCGATGAATGTTTTTGCGCCCATGGTGTCAGTTCTGGCTATCTATGCGCGTGAGAATGGGCAGGGTATGGGTTTTGGCTCAGAGCCAGGTGTTGAGGCGTTGTATGAGGAAGGGCCTGATAATGATCCTGAGCCGCCAGAAAAGCCTAAAGAAAAAACGCGTCCTTCGCTGAAGGTTGTTAAATAAGCGCTAAGGCCTGTGGTTCGATCGCTTCAAAAGCAAAGCGTCGATGTTTTGTGTAGGAGGCGTGCCCTCACGCCGATGGATTGGGCAAAGGTGTCCGGGTTTTAATCGCGAGGAGGGCGGACAAGCTACCTATCGCTGTGCTCGGACAAGAATAGCGATAGGGCTTCGTATATCTGCTTTTAATCTATGTATTCAAATATTTTCACAATTTTCTGAATACCATTAACGCCGCGAACTAGTCTGACTGCATTGTCAGACTGCATTCGGGTTACTAGCCCCATCAGGTAAACGACACCATTCTCTGTAACGATTTTAACTTGCGTGGCATCAACCTGTTTATCGCCAATCATGTTGGCTTTAATCTTAGCGGTAATCCAGGTATCGCTGGCGCGGGTGAGGGTTGATGTTGGGCTGGTTACGGTTAATTCATTGTGAATACGGCGAATTTTACGTACCTGGCTAACAATTTTCTCAGCTTCCAATCTGCTGTCTTCGGTGGCTACTTGTCCAGTAATTAATACGACACCATTAAAACTGGTGACGTTGACATGGCTGCTACTAAGCTCGACAGTGCCTTTGCTTATATTGACATGAGATTTAATCTCGATCAGCTCATCATCGACAAAGCTGCCGGTGGTGCGATCGGTGCGAACTTCTTGAATCGGCTCTTCTTTAAAGCTGCTGACTATTGTAGAGCAGCCGCTGGTAAGAAGGCCGGCTATCGTTAGGATAATTATCCGTTTCATCAATTATTCTCCACCAAAAAGTTGGTAATCAATCAGGTCACACAACGCGTGTATAATTAAAGCCTGAGCACCGAAAACCAGTGCGGGGTCGTCTGCTGGGATGCAAAACTCGACTTCGTCTGGCAGTAATAGAGAGTGAATGTTGTCATTAGTTCCGCCGGTTAATGCAATTACCAGCATATCTCTGTCGTGTGCAGCTTGTATCGCTTGAACCAGGTTAGCTGTGCGGCCATCGCCGGAGAGTATTAATAACAGATCGCCTGGCTGTCCTAGTGCACGAATTTGTTTCGAAAAAACATCATTGAACTGACTGTCTTGTGCGATGCCTGTCAGGGCTGAGCCGTCAGCACTTAGAGAGATGGCTGGAAGGCCTGGCCGCTCATGGCGAAACTGGTTCATGAGCAAGCTGCTGAAATGTTGTGATAAGGCGGCACTGCCGCCGTTGCCACAACAGAGAATCTTATTTTCAGACATAAGGCAGCTGAGGAGCAGTTCTCCAGCGTGAGAGATCATCGGTGTGTATTCTTCGATGGTTTGGGCATTAACCTCCATGCTGTTATGGAACAGGCTAATTACTCGGTCTTGAAGTACCATCGGTGCTCCTGTCAGAAAGTGGCTTCAGGTCTGAAGGCGTCTTTATACCATATAGGGCAGGAATCTCCACTCCCGTTGTCCTTATTGGCTTCAAATGCGACAACATCAAACCGGCATATTGGCAGATTACTGCTTTTTTGCTGGCTGAGGAAGTAACCTGCTGTTTTAATTAATTTCTTTTGTTTGCGGGAATCAACTGAAAGGCTGGCTCCGCCCCATTGTTGGTGACGCCTGCTACGTACCTCAACAAACACCAGGTGATCTTCGTGGCGCATGATGAGATCAATCTCTCCAAACCTGCAGCGATAATTTTTCTCAATTAGTTTGAGACCCTGTTTTGTTAAATAGTTGAGGGCGTTTTGTTCGGCATCCTTGCCTATTTTTTGTCTGTCCATGAGTTCTCTTATTGCATTGGTGTGGCTAATCCCTGTTTGAAGATATTCCAGTTCAGGGTGCGTACTATCTGGTTATTACCACTGATTGATAAAGCGCCTGTTTCGCCCTCAATCTTTGCTGAGGTTGATGCCGATAGCTGGGCAAGGTAAGGAAATAGGCTGAATGCATCAATGCCTAGTGCGTAAAGGCGACCAAAGCGGCTGTCAGTATTGTTCCGCTGTTGAGCTAATTGTAAGTGGGCTGTCGAGGGGGCGCTGCTAATCCAGGGGGTGGATACAAAACGGATGCCATTCAGGTCCTGGTCCTCGATTGCTGCTTTATTGCCGCTGAATAGGTGAGACGTGGCATAAACTGGAATTTTTCCGGCGTAGTAGAACGCCAGTGTGGGTTTAATCTGTCGTGCAGCCTGGGGCAGGGCGGATAGGAAAATGGCATCGACATCCTGACGGCGCCGATCTTCAAACTCAGGTCTCTGACCAATGATTTGTGTCAGCTGCTTGCGTCGTTCATTGCTCTGCTCGGTGCCCAGTAGGGTGGCAATTTGCTCTGAATAGTTGGCGTTGTTGCTATAGCTGTAGCTGTCCAGTACGGTGCCGCCCAGCTGTGTAAAGCGTTGCCTGAATGCAGCGGCTGCGCGTTGCCCCCAGTCGGTGTCGGGTGTATAAATTAGTGTCTGACTTTTTTGGTCTTGCCAGATTTTCTCTGCTGCCTGAATTGCTTCATCTTCGATCGAGAGTCCAAACTGATATACATTGTCCTGCTGGCGATCGGCAATGGTATTTAGCGTCAACGTTGGAATAGGTGCTGGGCCAAAGTTGATCAGGCTTTCAACCATCTGCTTTTGTAATGGCCCGATGATCAGATCAATACCGCGCTCTTGTGCTACCTGATAGAGCTGCTCGGGTGATTGTATTTTGTTAGAATCGAGCATCGTTACTTTGGCGGTACTGTCGCCTGCTCGTACGGCATTATAATGGGCGGTCATGAACCCGGTTATGATCGCTTCAGCGGGCTTTTCCAGATTTCCACTCATGGGCAGGTATAGTGCGATATGTTCTGCGCTCAGGGTGTCTGTCGCTGTGACAGCCTTCAGTGCTGCTGGTGGAGTTTGTTGAGCTGGATGGGACTGCCACAGGGTGTCCCATTGCTGTAATAGTTGGTTTTGTTGGCTGAGATCGCGTGCCGTTGTGGTGCTTAATGCAAGTTCATACCAGCCTTGCTGGTAGTAACTGTTGTTAGGTTGTCTGCTGAGTTGTTGAAGCTGCGGGGTGGGCAGTTTGATAAGCAAGCCCCATATACGGTTGTGAAGAGCTTCGGTTTTTTCATTCAGGTTGTAACTGCTCAGTTGAATAAGCTGCAATAGCTCGTTCACAGGATTTTGTTGGTATCGATAAGCATCGGCTTGCATTTCACCGATTTGATACTGCTGTTCTGCGGGCAGACTGTTAGTTGTTTCCTGAGGAAGTTGTTGTAGATAGCGTAATGCTCGTTGACCATCTTGTTCTTCTAAGGCTGAACGGGCCTTTAATTCAGCAATTTCAAACTGCAGTCCCGGCGTCAGGAATTCAATATTAATCTCTTCCAGAAGGCGGGATGCTTCGTCTTTACGGCCTAGCTGAATCAGTGTTCGAGCGGCTTCTGCTTTGAGTTGAGCGCTTTTGATGGGTGCTGCGGTTTCTGCCTCTGTGAGTAGTTCGGAGACCTGTTGCATAGGATCGCTAGGCTTTTGAGAAACTGTATTATTTGTCTGAATACTACAGCCGGCAAGAAAAAGTGCCGCGCTTGCGGTTAGGACAAGAGACAGACGACTTGGAAACGTCATATACTTTCACACCCTGAATTATAAATGGCTCGAATACCGATGTCCGAAGCAGTTTTGTATGTAGTAGCAACGCCAATTGGCAATCTGGAAGATATAACGCCGCGTGCGCTCCGTATATTGGAGTCTGTCGCATTAATCGCAGCTGAAGATACCCGTCACAGTGGACGTTTGCTGTCACATTTTAATATCAAAACGCCGATGATAGCAGTTCATGACCATAATGAACGCCAGCAACAGCAAAAAATTATTGAAAAGTTGCAGCAGGGATTGGATATAGCGCTTATTTCTGATGCCGGAACGCCGCTTATTTCAGATCCGGGGTTTGTTCTTGTGAGGGAGGTGAGGGCAGCAGGCTTTCAGGTTGCACCAGTGCCAGGCTGTTGTGCTCTGGTTGCGGCGCTCTGTGCCGCAGGAGTGCCTTCTGATCGCTTTGCGTTTGAAGGATTTCCCCCAGCTAAGTCACAACAACGGTTGAATTATTACACTGCACGGGCCAATGAAACCAGAACGTTGATGTTTTATGAGTCGCCCCATCGAATCATTGATAGCCTGAAAGATATAGTGAGTGCCTTTGGGTCGGAACGGTCTATTGTATTGGCCAGAGAGTTAACCAAGACTTTTGAAACCTTTCTTGGAGGTACTGCAGAAGAGGTGCTTGCTCAGGTAGAGGCGGACCCTAATCAGCGCAAAGGTGAGTTCGTCTTGATGATAGAAGGGGCGCCGGAGCAAGATGATACCTTGCTTGATCCGCGCAGTAGTGAGGTCCTGGATATTCTATTGGAAGAGCTCTCGGTTAAGCAGGCTTCGGCGCTGGCTGCCAGAATTACGGGTGTTAAAAAGAAGGTGCTGTATCAGGCAGCGCTTGAGCGTAAATAATTCATCCGCTCTTTTGATCTTTGGCTTGCTAATGGCGGGTGTGCTGGTATCCTTTGCGCCGTAGAGTTCGCCAGGCAATCGCCGCTCCTGTAAAGGAGGGGAGGAAAGTCCGGGCTCCATAGAGCAGGGTGCCAGGTAATGCCTGGGGGGCGTAAGCCTACGGAAAGTGCAGCAGAGAGCAGACCGCCTACGTTTTCTGTTTACAGAAAGCCGGTAAGGGTGAAAGGGTGCGGTAAGAGCGCACCGCGTGAGTGGCAACATTTCACGGCATGGTAAACCCCACCTGGAGCAAGACCAAATAGGAATCCACGAAGGTATGGCTCATATCGGATTCGGGTAGGTCGCTCGAGGCCTGTGGCGACGCAGGTCCTAGATGAATGATTGTCCACGACAAAACCCGGCTTATCGGCGAACTCTACAACTAATTCCATAGTATTTTCAACAGGTTACGGATGACTTGTTGAGGGTCTTTTCGCTATGGTACATAAACTGGTACAAAACTCCCATCCCTTCGTTGTCCTTCGTGGCAATACTTATTACTTCCGTTACGTCATTCCAACTCATATCAGAAAGTTGTGTCCTTCGTTGCCTACTGAGGCTAAGAGAGGCCTTCACACAGACTCTACAACTAATTTATAAAATGCTTTCAAGGGACTACCTGTTGAAGGTATCAAGTCCTATATGAATGATTATCCACGACAACTCTATAAAAAACTCATGGCTTATCGGCGATCTCTACAACTAATTTATTGAATGTTTTCAATGGGTTGATTGGTGAAGGTGTCAAGTCCTATATGAATGATTGTCCACGATAGCTCTATAAAAAGCTCATGGCTTATCGGCGATCTCTACAACTGATTTCATTGTGCTTTCAACAGGTTAAGAATTGCCTGTTAAAGATGTTTTTAAGCTGGCGTAACGCTATCTATTCCGCAGGCCTTTTTTTGTAAACAGCTATCTTTTAAAGCTTTGTCGAATGAGGACCAAAGGCTTTGTGTTCGTTGGTTGCATTAAAAATTGTAATATAACAATCAAGCGGTACGCTCTGAGTAATAGTTATCTGTTTGTTTCGATATCAAAGCCAAGCTCTGTTACTGCATCTAGCTGGTGCTGCGTGAATACTGTTGTATCGTGATTCTGGTAACGGCCAACAGAGATAGGGGCTACCATTTCGTTCATTTCCTGTATCGTGTGGGTTGATAGCTTTGCTTCAAGAAATTCAATAATTCGAGGGATTTCAGTTGTTGGTTCAGAGCAAAGTTTATCGTAGTTAACAAGTAAAAAACGATTAGGTAATAATGAGTCTCCTAATTGAATCGCGCGCTGGTTTGCTTTTATCCAATAATCCAGAGATAGCGATGCTTGAGCAGCGTTTACTGCGGGTGGCTCGTTGTTTATATATTCCCCCCAGTTTCGTAGCTGCTGCTGGTTTTTACTGTAAGCCATATCCAGGCCATTTCTAACTACATGAATATATCTAATGTTTTTAATTTTTCTGGCTATTTCTGGTAAGAATATGTGTGTGTTTGGCTCTTTCCATCCCCATCCTACATGTGAAGAAAAGTCGGGTGCATTTGACGATATTATCTTTTGTGCGATCAAGCGGTCGGCACCAGTAGGAGATTTGGCTGCATTGTGTAGCGTTGCCAGATATTCAAGATAAGCAATCTCAGAAGAGGAAAGTTTTCCGTGGAGTCCTTGCGTCATTGCTTTTTGAAACAGATGAATGGCAATGTCGATCTCTTCCGTTGATGGAAATCGTTTGACCCAGTCGGGCCTTTTAAATAGTAAAGTAAAATATAAATTATCAAGTGGGTGGTTCAGGGTTTCGCCAATAAAAAAGCCGGCTGCTTGGATAATGTCAGCAATCAACCGAGTCCCACTACCCCCGATGCCTCCTATAGCGACAGGAGGAAGCTTTAGTTGGAAATTCATATCAATCAATTCCTTAGTGTTATCCTGGGTAATTAAGTGCTTTGATTTATGCTTTTGCGAGTGCTAACTTCGGGATGTCGTGTATGTTATGGAGCTTACCATGTGCAAGAGCATTATACAGGTGAGTACTGCGTTCTCTATTTGAGGCGGTTGGTTTTTTGAGTTTCTGCATAATAGTGACGGTTCGTTTCGGTTAAATATAACGAGTAGAAGTATGGAAAGTTCAAAGGTATGTATTTTAGGGATGCATCGTAGTGGAACCAGTTGTCTTGCTGGTTGTTTGGAAGAACGGGGTCTTTTTCTTGGAGACGTTGTGAATGCTTCGCCACATAATAAGAAGGGAAATAAGGAAAATAAGGAGCTGCGCCGTCTTAATGATGATGTACTTGAGTCAAGTGGGGGGACATGGGATAGGCCTCCAGAGTTTATTTCTTGGAATGACGAACATCGGCAAAGACGCGACGATATTATAAATACCTTAAAAAATAACAGGCATTGGGGGTTTAAAGATCCTCGTGTGGTTTTGACACTACCATTTTGGCTTGAAGCGCTTCCTGATATGAAGTTTGTCGGAACATTCAGGCACCCAAGTGCTGTTATTGCCTCTCTAACAAAGCGTCCGGGTCTGGCTCCGTCAGTTGCTCCCTTAAAGCTATGGACTCTTTATAATCGCAGCCTCCTGGAGGCGGTAAAACATTACGAGTTTCCTCTCATCTGTTTTGACAGGCCGCAGGATGAGTATCTGTATTCTATAGAGCAAGCAAGTGCTTACCTTGGTTTGCCTGAGGGCATTAATGTGTCAGGTGGCTTTTTTGAAGAAAATATTAGAACGCAGAGTATATTTAAAGAAAGTGACCTTGAGTTAGGAAGTGAAGAGCAGGCGATTTATAGAGAGTTGTTAGATAAGTCGTGTTAGCGAAGTGAATAGTATAATAAGAGAGAGCAATGAATAACATATCCCTTTCAGTCGTTGTGATTTTTCATGAAATGCAACGTGAGGCAGAGCGTACACTGTACTCTCTGAGTGCTGCTTATCAGTCGGGTGTGTCTGCACTAGATTATGAGATTATTGCAATTGATAATGGCTCTGTTTGCCCTTTAAATCCTGATCGCGTGGGGGAATTAGGGCGGAATATAAAATATCATTATTTTGATACCGATTCAGTTTCACCTGTGGATGCAATTAACTATGGAGTAAGCATCGCTGAAGGTGAATTTGTCGCGGTGATTGTGGACGGCGCAAGAATGTCTACGCCAGGTTTGATTGGTAGAACCCTAAAAGCACTCGAATTAGTTGAGCAGCCGTTTGTTTGCGCGCTTGCCTGGCATTTAGGGCCTGACGTGCAAAAAAAATCTATGTTAGAGGGTTATAATCAATCCGAAGAAGATCTCCTCTTAGACTCAATTGATTGGCAGAAAAATGGTTATAAACTCTTTGATATTTCTACTATAGCGCCGTCTTCTAAAGCTGGTTTTTTAGGGGGAATGCCGGGGGAGTGTAGTTGGTTTGCTATGCGGCGTTCCCATTATCTGTATATGGGGGGCTATGATCCGAGGTTCCAGGCACCCGGAGGAGGGTTGGTTAATCACGATTTTCTGAACCGAATTACTCAGCAGTCTCAAATATCACCAATCATTATTTTAGGTGAGGGGCTGTTTCATCAAATTCATGGTGGCGTTGCGACAAACTCAAAGCCTGGTGAGCACCCTTTGCCGAGCTTTATGAGGGATTACGAAAAAATTCATAATAGGCCTTTTAAATTTATCCGACATGAAAGTCCACTCTACTTCGGAGAAGTTTCAACTGAAGCGGCCCGCTTTCTGGCTAGTAGCATAGATAATGGTTATAAGTTTTGATTGTTTTCAAACCTCGTCAAGTGTTTAAACCTCATCCTGTTCTTGGGTGGTCTTTGGCTCCTGGTGCTCAGATTGAGGTGCCATTTCGTAATAATATTATTCAAACTATTGGTTCTGATGGATGGCGTGTTACTCCCGGCCAAACAGAGGCAGCTGAATTCAATTTTGCGGTATATGGTTGTTCGTTTACCTATGGTACTGGGTTGGCTGATAGTGAAACTTTCGCAGCACTCCTTCAGAATTCATTGAAAAATGTAAATGTGTTAAATCGAGGGGTTGGGGGACATGGTACTGTGCAGAGTTTCCTGCAGTTCCGACAGGATGTTAAAAAAGGTGTTGTTCAAGCTGCGGTGTTTGGTGTTATCAGTGACCACAGGTTTCGTAATATAGCCCACCCACAAAGAATGCGACATTTTTTGAAAATGGATTGGTATGAGCGAGGCGTTGAGCATTTTCCTATTGCTAAGCAGGATCGAAATGGCAAACTGGAGATTGACTATGTAGCTATCTGGCAGCCAAGTATTTTGCGTCATGACTTTGATGTATTCCTTCCAAATGACTATATGTTAGATCAAGCTACTTTTTCAGTTTTTAAAGCGATAACGGAGTTTTCTGAGCTTCATGGTATCCCTGTGATAATTGCGCTGCTTGACCAGTTAGATCCAGAGTTTAATATTGCTATGTTGAGTGGTTTTTCGAATGCTATCGATGTGTCTGCTCCCTGGGATAAGTCTCATACGTTTCTGCCAAAGGATATACATCCGAATGCGTACGCTAATCGTCTCTTTTCTGAACGATTGTTGGTGCCGGTCAAAGGTTTATGCGAGTCTGTGGAACGGAAAATCTGATGTCTGGTGAAAAAATTGTCTTAGGAGTTTCTGGTCTTTTTCATGATTCAGCTGCAGCACTCGTTAAAGGTAATAAGGTGCTGGCGGCAGCACAAGAGGAACGATTCACGCGTAAGAAGGGAGATGCCAGTTTTCCTGTTAATAGTATTAAATACTGTCTGAGGCACTTGCCTAAAGGTTGTGATTTGGACGCTGTGGCATTTTACGAAAATCCTCGTTTAAAAATGGATCGTATCTTTAAAAGTGCAGTAAGAAATGCTCCCAGAGGTGCGCCGATATGGGCTCAAGCACTGCGCGCGGTAGATGAGTTAAATCGACAGTTGCCCAAGGCGCTATTGGGTATTCTGGATGATCCGGAAAAACTATTTTTTTCGACTCATCATAGGTCGCATGCTGCCTCTGCTTTTTACCCATCCCCTTTCAGCAAGGCTGCAGTCTTGGTTGTGGATGGTGTGGGCGAGTGGTCGACAACCTCTATTTGGTCGGGTGACAGGAATGAGCTGGTTCCGCAGGGAGAGGTTCGTTTTCCTCATTCATTAGGACTGTTTTATAGTGCCTTTACCCAATACTGTGGTTTTAAGGTTAACTCTGGTGAATATAAGCTTATGGGGCTTGCTCCATTTGGTAATCCGATATATGAACAGAAAATACTCGATGAAATGATTGATGTAAAACCGGATGGATCGTTCACGCTAAACTTAAAGTATTTTGAATTTCATACGGGTGTAAGCACAATAAGTCCTTTGTTTGGTTCATTTTTTGGGGAGCCTGCCCGGCTGCCTGAAAGTCCTGTTTCTCAGCACTTTATGGATATAGCCGCTTCTGTTCAGTCAGTAATTAATCAGGTTATGCAGGCGTTGGCCCGTTCGGCGCTAGAGCTTACAGGGATGAATCGCCTTTGCCTTGCTGGTGGGGTCGCGCTCAATTGTGTAGCTAATAGTAAGATTTTTCTTAATACGCCAGGTCTTGAGGGTGTTTGGGTACAACCTGCGGCAGGGGATGCCGGAGGTGCTTTGGGTGCGGCGTTCGATGTGGCGCTACAGCTTTCGGAAAGGCCTAAACCGAGTATCGATAAAGCGATTAAAAATAAAGATGGCATGCAGGGTGGATATCTTGGTCCGCACTATTCCCCTGTTCAGATCGAGTCAGCACTGCAAAGAAACCGGCTAGTTTATACTAAGTATGAATCGGATGAGCAGTTGTGCCACGCTGTTGCTGACTTGTTGGCTAAGGGTCAGATTCTGGGGCACTTTGATGGGCGGATGGAATTTGGGCCCAGGGCCTTGGGGAATCGATCAATACTTGCGGATCCGCGACCTGTAGATATGATGAGTCGTGTGAATTTGAAAATTAAGTTTAGAGAAGGCTGGAGGCCCTTTGCTCCTTTAGTTTTGTTGGAAGAGTCTGAAAGGCTTTTTGAAGGTATAACCGAAAGCCCCTATATGTTGTTGGTTTCTAGGCTTAATAAGCGATTTTGTACCGGTCCTAAGGTAAATGATGTTCGAGGCTCAGGTGTTTATAAGTTGGCAGAATTGCAGCGGTCAGTAACGACGGAGTTTAATGCTATTAGTCATATCGACTATAGTTCTCGCTTGCAAACAGTAACCAATGAGAGTGAATCGCGGGTATATCGTATTCTTAAGGCGTTTCACGAATCTACTGGTTGTCCGATGCTATTGAATACCTCCTTTAATGTCCGTGGTGAACCCATTGTCTGTGCGCCAGGGCATGCAATTAAATGCTTTCTAAATACGCATATGGATGCGTTGGTTATTGGAGATTTTATCGTAAGTAAGAGTGCACAAGAGTCTTGGGTTGCCGGTAGAGTTGGGAGGATGAAATTTAATGACGACTAGTAAGTTAGAATTAATGGAGTTATATGCAGATGTGATTCTGAAGGCCTCAGATGCGGGTGTCCTCAACAAAGGTGAGCAAGTATTCCGTAGTAGTGATCCAAGCTATTTCTCGCCTCCAAGTCAGGATTTAGTATCGCCAAGTGTGGCTTTGTCAGATTTGTTGGAGGGTGGCCCCAGTTTTATGTTGGCTCTTGCTGCAACATACGAGATAGAAGGTGAGCACGCTCTTGCAAAAGCGGTAAGAGATGTTGAGTCTTTTTTGGCAGCTCCCGATGTGAATCTGGATATGAAAGAGTATAGAGCCCGCCGTATTCTTGATTATGTTTATCCCGTAGTTTAATGCTGTGTTTATTGATGTTGGTGCATATCTTAGTAAAATCGCCGGCATTCAAGGTTAAGGTTTCTCTACTCTGCTGCAGAGATGGGGTGTTGATGTTATTTAAACGCTAGGCAGTGCTGATGCGATGATGAATTTATAGTTATTCAGGTCATGGTGTCTTTACATGTTCATAGTGCTTTATTAAATATCGTGTATTTCTTTTTATTCACTTTAGTTGCGGCTGCTTTTGTCAGGGCCATTTTTGAGTTTTTTTAACTCTCTGTTAATCCAATGGTTTTTCTCCAGCGTTAGATTAATTACTAGTTCTGTATTTATCGAGCTAATACTCCTTCCCATTTTGGTGCTTTCACTGACGTTTTCTTCCTTGCAAAGCCGGGGGTTAATTTCTATAGTGTGCAGTAGTGGGTAAATGTGGGTAAATGTGGGTTAAATTGGTTTAGCGGGAGGTTGTTTCAGTGTTTCGAGGGGTCAGCCCAATCAATCTTGATGCCAAAGGCCGTATGGCCATACCGGCGCGTTACCGTGACAAGATCACGGAGCTCTGCTGTGGAGAGTTAGTGGCGACGATTGATACCGAGGAACGCTGCCTGCTGTTGTACCCGCTTGCTGAATGGGAAGAGATTCAGGAAAAGATTGAGGCGTTACCCAGCTTTAATCCAGCCGCCCGACGCATACAGCGACTATTAATTGGTCACGCAACCGATCTGAATATGGATGGTAATGGTCGACTGCTACTGCCTGCGCCGTTGCGTGATTACGCGGAATTGACCAAAGAAGTTGTTTTGCTGGGGCAGGGTAACAAGTTTGAAATATGGAGCGAAGCACGCTGGTTAGCCACCCGTGAAGAGTATCTGGCTGAGGCCGATGGTGGTGCTGAGTTGCCAGACGAATTACAGAATTTATCACTATAAACCGACAGGGGTCAGCGCACATGAGTGCAGAGTTACAACATATCACAGTATTGCTGAATGAGGCTGTGGATACCCTGGTCGATGATCCTGAAGGGTTTTACATCGATGGTACCTTTGGGCGCGGCGGTCACTCGGCTTTAGTATTGAGTCGTTTAGCAGAACAAGGTCGTCTGATGGGGATCGATAAAGATCCTGAAGCGATTGCCTGTGCAGCAGAGCGTTTTGCAGATGAACCACGCTTTAGTATCGAGCGGGGATCATTTTCACAGCTGGAAGAGTTTGTTCGTCAACGTGAGCTTGCCGGACAGGTTGATGGTGTGTTGTTGGATCTGGGGGTCTCGTCTCCTCAATTAGATGATCCAAATCGTGGTTTTAGTTTTATGGCTGACGGACCGCTGGATATGCGGATGAACCCAGACGTGGGTGAAAGCGCGGCTGAATGGCTAAGTCGCGCCAGTGAAAAAGAGATCGCTGATGTGATGTACACCTATGGCGAAGAGCGTCACTCCAGACGTATGGCCCGGGCAATTGTGAATGAGCGTGAGCTCGAGCCGATTGTAACGACTGGGCGTCTGGCGAAGATTGTTACTGAGGCGAATCCGGCATGGGAAAAAGGTAAGAATCCGGCTACTCGTGCATTTCAGGGAATTCGAATCTTCATTAACCGTGAATTAGAAGATTTGGAAGATTGTCTGGATCAGGCGCTTGATATGTTGAAACCTGGGGGACACCTTGTGGTAATCAGCTTCCATTCTCTGGAAGATCGAATTGTTAAGCGGTTTATTCGTAAGCATGTTAAAGGTGATGACCACCTGCCGCCTGGTATTCCGGTAACACAAGATATGTTGAAAATTCGTTTGAAGGCAGTAGGAAAAGCAGTGAAGGCTGGCCGTGATGAAGTTTCAGATAACCCGCGCTCCCGGAGTGCAGTGATGCGGGCAGCGAAAAAAATACGATGAAGCTGAATGTGCCACTGCCGGGATGGCTGAAGGCCGAAGAAGAACCGCCGGTTGGAAAGCTGATCAAGCCTGTTGAGTTAGTAGGGCCCGGGCTGGCGCTGATGAGCGCAATTGTTTTTGTGGTGTTGTCCGCATTGATGGTTATCTGGTCGGCGCATCAGTATCGGTTGTTGTTTAATCAGCAACAAGAGTTAGTGCAGCAATGGGATGAGCTTCAGGTTGAGTGGGGGCAGTTGTTGTTGGAACAAGGGGCGCTGGCTGCCAATAATCGGGTAGAGTCGGTAGCCATTAAGCGTTTAGGGATGCGAATTCCTGAGCAGGTAGAGGTGATCAGAGATGAGCGATGAGCAAGTGTTACAAGCTCGAGCGGCCAGAGGCTGGCGCTTATGGCTGGTTTTTGTCTTGCTGTTTCTGATAGCGGGTGCCGTTGCAGCCAAAATGCTCTCACTGAATGTTCAGGAACAGGCGTTCCTGAAGCGTCAGGGTGATGCCCGAATTCTGCGTACAGCTGTAATACCTGCTCACCGAGGAATGATTAGTGATCGTAATGGTCAGCCTTTGTCGGTGAGTGCGCCAGTGTCGACCGTATGGATGAACCCAAAAGAGTTTGATCGACAAAACGCTTCGATCACTAAACTGGCTGGATTATTGGGTACCGACAAAACGGCATTGCTGAAACGGGTTGCCCGCTTTCAGAAAAAGCAGTTTATTTATCTGAAACGTCAAATGACGCCTATACAGGCGGCGCAGGTTGAGGCGCTGGATATGCCTGGGGTTTATGTTGATCGAGAATACAAACGATTTTATCCCGCAGCAGAAGTTGCTACTCACCTGGTTGGTTTTACCAATGTCGATGGAAAAGGTCAGGAAGGGATAGAGCTGGCTTTTCAGGATTGGCTGCAAGGGGTTCCTGGCAAAAAGCTGGTGATGCGAGATCTGTTAGGGCGAACGGTTAAGCATATCCGTGAGTTAGAGCCGATGTCACAAGGCCATGATTTACAGTTGAGCATTGATCTGCGCCTGCAATACCTGGCATACAGAGAGCTAAAAGCAGCTGTGCAGGCGCATAAGGCGGATTCAGCAGCGATGGTTGTACTGGATGCGCATACGGGCGAAGTGTTGGCGATGGTGAATCAACCTTCATATAACCCAAATGACCGGAGTAATCTGGGGGCAGGTATGGAATCGCTGCGTAACAGAGGGGTAACCGATACCTTTGAGCCGGGTTCGACAATGAAGCCTCTGACGATTGCAGCTGCGTTGATGAGTGGAAAGTATTCACCGAGTACGGTCATTGATACTTCGCCAGGTTATATCAGGGTCAAAGGTAAAACAATTCGGGATCACCGTAACTATGGTGAACTGGATTTAGGCCTGATTATTACGAAATCGAGTAATGTCGGCGTGACTAAATTGGCACTGGCAATGCATGAAGATGCGGTGCGAAATGTGTTTCAGAATGTTGGTCTGGGGCAGATATCGGGTACGGGTTTTCCCGGTGAACAGGCAGGAGTGCTGCCCTTTGTCCCGAAAAAAAGGCTGGTTGAACGGGCAACAATGGCATACGGCTACGGCTTAGCTGTAACGCCTTTGCAGCTGGCGCAGGCGTATTTACCCTTCGCTTCGGGCGGGCTGGTTCGGCCTGTTTCTCTGTTGAAACTTGACCGGCCGGAACCTTCCACCAGGGTAATGCCTGAAAAAGTGGCTAACCAGGTGCTTCGCATGATGGAAACGGTAACCCAAACAGGTGGTACGGGGCGTCGTGCTGCGATTGAAGGATATCGGGTTGCTGGCAAAACCGGGACGGTGCATAAGGTGGGTTCTGGTGGTTATGCCGATGATCAGTATGTCTCTATTTTTGCCGGTGTTGCACCGGTTGATAATCCTGAAATCGTCGCGGTTGTGATGGTGGATAACCCGAAAGGACAGGAGTATTACGGCGGTGAAGTTGCAGCGCCGGTGTTTTCCCGTGTCGTGGGTGGTGCATTACGCATGTTGAATGTAGCGCCGGATAACTGGCAACCCGCCTCATCACAGATGGTGATGAAGTGAACGTGAGCTGTTTTACTCTGGCTGAGCTGCTACCCCAGCTAGCCCAAAGTGATCTGGCTGGAATGAAGGTCTCCGGGATCTGTCAGGATAGCCGAAAAGTAAAACCGGGAGATTTGTTTTTCGCCCGTGATGGTGTAAGCCATAAAGGAATCGATTTTGTTTGCTCCGCTGCAGCAGAAGGGGCAGTTGCTGCGATTGTTGATGACGTAGCGCTGGCTGCAGCGGACTCTATTAACGTGACCATCCCGCTGATTGGTGTGCCAGATGTGGCCGCTTTAATCGGCGGGGTTGCTTCACGTTTCTACGGGGAGCCTTCCCTTAATATGCGTGTGGTGGGTGTTACCGGTACTAACGGTAAAACCTCATGTGCTCATTATATTGCCCAGGTATTGGAATTCTGCGGAGAAACCTGTGGTTTAGTCGGTACTGTGGGTAATGGCCTGTTGGGCCAGTTAAACATCGCCACCCATACAACGCCGGATGCTATTCATTTGCATAAAATGTTAGCTGAATTAAAGCATCAGGGGGCTAGTGTCGTGGTGATGGAAGTATCCAGTCATGCGCTAGATCAGCAGCGGGTATCTGGTGTTCATTTTGATGCGGCAGCTTTTACCAATCTGTCCCGTGATCACCTGGATTATCATGGTGATATGGAAAGCTATGGCGCGGCAAAGGCGCGTCTTTTCTGTGACATGGATATCGATCACCAGGCTGTTAATGCTGATGATGCTTATGGTAGCCGGATTCTTGCTTTACAGGATGGGCAGCAGCGCATTAGTTTTGGTGAGTCTGAAGGGGTGGATGTCAGGGCGACAGACGTAACGCTTTCTGCAACAGGCATTCGTGCTCAAATAATGACGCAGCAGGGAACCTTTGAGATGGAAGCGGGTCTTATCGGCCGATTCAATCTGAGTAATCTATTGCTGACGATTGCTATAGCTGAACGGTTGGGCTGCTCCATTGGCCAAATTGATACGGCGTTACGACAATTAACAGCCGTTCCAGGGCGTATGCAACGGGTATCTCTATCACAACCTTTGGTTGTTGTTGATTATGCCCATACACCAGATGCATTGGAAAAAGCGCTGGAAGCGCTTAGGACTCATTGTCAGGGGCAGCTTTGGTGTGTGTTTGGTTGTGGAGGCGATCGTGATACCGGAAAACGCACCCAGATGGCAGTGGTGGCTGAGAAACTGGCGGATCGTGTAGTGGTGACTAGTGATAATCCGCGTACTGAAGATCCGCAGCAGATTATCGCGATGATTATGAGTGGTTTTAAAGATGCAGATCAGGTGGTGAAAGAGGCCGATCGTGCAAATGCGATTGAGAAAGCGATTACTGAATTGAAATCGCAAGACATTTTACTGATTGCTGGAAAAGGGCATGAGAATTATCAGGATATACAAGGGGTGAAAATGCCGTTTGATGATCTGGCGGTTGCCCGCAAAGCGCTGGACTTATCCATTGGGAAGTCTGGGGAGAAGGGGGCCGTACAATGAATGGTCCGTTTAACCTGAGTGAGCTTGCCCCGGCTTTATCCGCCCGCTTAATAGGCGGAAGCTGTGAAGTGAAAAATGTGAGTACGGATACTCGTAACATTAACGCGGGAGATCTGTTTATTGCGTTACGTGGAGAAAATTTCGATGCCCATGATTTCGCTTCTCAGGCGGTTATGGATGGTGCTGTTGCGGTAGTCGTTGAGCGTGAAGTTGATGTCGATGTACCCCAGTTAGTTGTTACCAATACTCGCATGGCGTTGGGTAATATTGCTGCGTTTAACCGCAGTCGATTTGAAGGTGTGTTGTTTGCTGTCACCGGTAGTAGCGGCAAGACTACGGTAAAGGAGATGTTAGCGTCGATTAACCAACTCCGTGGCCAGACATTAGCGACCCAGGGAAATTTGAATAATGACATCGGAGTGCCGCTGACTTTACTTCGGTTGTCAGAAGGTGACCGGTTTGCTGTGATTGAGATGGGCGCGAGCGGTGCGCATGAGATTGCTTACAGTACGCACCTGGCTCAACCGGATATAGCTATTTTAAATAATGCCATGGGTGCGCACCTGGAAGGGTTTGGTTCTCTGAAAGGGGTAGTGCAGGCAAAGGCCGAGATTTTTGAAGGGCTTTCTGATAAAGGCACGGCCATTATTAATCTGGATGATCCCCATGCCCCGGTGTGGTTGGGGATGCTGCAGCAACAGCCAGTAATGACCTTTTCATTAGTGAATCCACAGGCTTCTGTTTACGCCAGTGAACTCAGTTTGCAGGATAATGGCTGTTACGCCTTTAACTTGAATTATGAGGGGGTTCAGTACCCTGTCAGTCTTGGATTGATGGGGCGGCACAATGTGGCAAACGCTTTAGCCGCAATAACGGCAGTACTGGCCGATGGGTGTGATCCACAAGTTGCGGCTGAAGGTGTTGGGCATTGCCAGGGTGCGAAGGGTCGAATGCGTCCGACAGAGTTAGATGAACAAACACTGCTGATTGATGATAGCTATAACGCTAATCCCGATGCGGTGAAAGCTGCGATTGATACTTTGATTGAGTTGCAGGGTGAGTCGGTGTTGGTACTGGGTGATATGGGCGAACTGGGCGAAGGCGCAGAGCTGCAACATAGAGATGTGGGGAAATATGCCGCAGTTAAAGGGGTTGATGCTCTCTATGGCTGTGGCGTAATGAGTGCCGAAACGGTGAAAGGCTATAGTGCTGCTGGTGGAAAGCAGTCTGAGCATTGTACGAATAAAAGTGCAGTGATGAGTATGCTTAGTCAGTTGCCTAAACATAAACGAAATCTGTTGGTGAAAGGGTCTCGAAGTGCAGGAATGGATCAAATTGTGACAGAGCTTATGAAAACGAAAGTTGTAGTTGCCGATTCTAATGATGGGAGTGATCACTGATGTTATTGCTTTTGGCCGAATGGTTGACTGAATATAGCAGTTTTTTCGCTGTATTCAGTTATCTGACTCTGCGCGGAATTCTGGGTGTGCTAACAGCATTGGCAATCTCCCTGATGTTGGGGCCTGCGCTGATTCGTAAGCTGAAAAGTAAGCAGATTAAACAGACTGTTCGTAACGACGGACCAGAGTCTCACTTCAGTAAAGCGGGCACGCCAACCATGGGCGGCGCGTTAATTATTCTGGCTATCATGATCAGTAGTCTGCTTTGGGCCGACCTGACAAATCGTTATACCTGGATAGTCCTTGGAGTGACCTTTATTTTTGGTGCTGTTGGCTGGGTTGATGATTACCGAATGGTGATTGAAAAGAGTAGCCGGGGTCTTCCTGCGCGCTGGAAGTATTTCTGGCAATCAGTGGGAGGGCTGGGAGCTGCGATAGTTCTCTATGTTACAGCTCAATCACCGGCTGAGACTCAATTGATTCTCCCCATTTTTAAAGACGTAGCCCTGGAAATGGGGCTTTTCTTCATTGTCTTTACTTACTTTGTCATTGTTGGAACCTCCAATGCGGTTAACCTGACGGACGGTCTGGACGGTCTGGCTATTTTGCCAACGGTACTGGTAGCGGGTGCGCTGGGTGTTTTTGCTTATCTAGGGGGTAACGTCAACTTTGCTGAATATCTGCATATTCCTTATATAGCGGGTTCAGGTGAGTTAATTATCATCTGTGGTTCGATTGTTGGAGCCGGCCTTGGCTTTCTTTGGTTTAACGCGTATCCCGCGCAAGTCTTTATGGGGGATGTTGGCGCGCTGGCGCTAGGCGCTGCGCTGGGCGTTATTGCTGTGATTGTTCGTCAGGAATTTGTGCTGATGATTATGGGTGGCGTGTTTGTGATTGAAACCGTTTCGGTGATTCTGCAAGTAGCATCATTCAAGTTGACCGGCCGTCGAATTTTCAGAATGGCGCCGTTGCATCACCATTTTGAATTGAAGGGCTGGCCAGAGCCCCGCGTTATTGTTCGGTTCTGGATTATTACTGTAGTGCTGGTTCTGATCGGATTAGCGACACTTAAAATACGTTAATGGAGCTTTTGTGAGCCTGATAGCGACAGATCAACTGCGTATCATTATCGGTCTGGGTCAGACGGGGCTTTCCTGTGCCCGCTACCTGGCGAGCAGGAATCTGCCGTTTATATTGGTCGATACGCGTAAAGTGCCGCCTAATCTGGAACAGATTCAAACAGAATTCCCGAATGCTGAGCTACATTGTGGCGAGTTAAACGAAACATTGTTATGTCAGGCTACTGAGATTTTATTGAGTCCCGGCGTGGCGAAAGATCAACCCGCGATACAAGCAGCCGTTACTGCGGGCGTTAAGCTGAGTGGTGATATTGATCTGTTTTGTCAGGCAGTGTCTGCGCCGATTGTCGCTATCTCAGGTTCTAATGCTAAAAGTACCGTCACGACACTGGTGGGGCAAATGGCGTTGGATGCCGGTATTGATACCGGTATTGGCGGCAACCTGGGGACGCCCGTACTGGATATGTTGAGTGCCGGTGAGCAGCAGCTTTATGTGCTGGAACTGTCGAGTTTTCAGCTTGAGACAGTAAATGACTTGCGAGCGACGGTTGCCACGGTATTGAATGTCAGCCCTGATCACCTTGATAGATATAACAACAGTCTGCAGCTTTATTATCAGGCCAAGCACCGAATTTTCAAAGGTGCTGGCCGGGTTGTGATTAACCGGGATGACCCGCTGACGTCACCACTGGTCAGTACCGGCGTGAAAGTTACTAGCTTTGGGCAGGCTCGCCCCGATTTGAACCAGTTTGGTTTGTTGGAAAAGCAGGGGATAACCTATCTGGCCAAAGGAAATGAGCTACTACTACCAGTTAATGAACTTAAGGTTAGGGGACAGCATAACCTCGTTAATGCGCTTTCTGCCCTGGCGCTGGGTGAAGCGGTAAATATTCCATTGGACTCGATGCTGGAAACCTTGAAAGGGTTTGCTGGTTTAAAGCATCGCTGTCAGTGGGTAGCTGATAAGTATGACGTAGCATTTTTTAATGACAGTAAGGGGACCAATGTCGGTGCTACGGTGGCCGCCATAAATGGTCTGGCTTCCACTTTGTCTGCAGACAGTCGGATCGTATTGATTGCTGGCGGTGTGGGTAAAGGCGCAGATTTCAGCGATCTGAATCAGCCGATGCAAAACAGTGGCAGGGCGCTGGTCTTAATAGGCGAGGACGGTATACAGATTGATCAGGCAGTGAACTGCCTGGATGGGCTTTATGCCGATTCGATGCAGTCGGCAGTTAAGCGTGCAATGAGCTTGGCGAAACCCGGCGATATCGTACTGTTGTCACCGGCTTGTGCCAGCTTTGATATGTTCAGTGGCTTTCCGGCCCGGGGTGATGCATTTATTGAATCTGTGGCGGAGCTATGAGCACCGTTGTCGCTGTTCCAGTGATGGAGAATAAACGACTTTTACCGTTTGATCCCTGGTTTCTGGCGGCAACCATTTGCCTGATTTTAATCGGCTTTGTGATGATTAGTTCTGCCTCAATTGAGGTGGCCGCTGTGCGTAACAGTAATCCATTTTTTTACATGATTCGCCACGGTATTTTTATTTTGATTGGATTGGCCGCCGCTATTGTTGTGTTGAAAATTCCCATTAGCTTCTGGCAGCGTAGCGGCCCCTGGTTGTTGCTGATTGGTTTTTTGTTACTGATATTGGTGTTGATAGTCGGGCGGGAGATTAATGGTTCAGTCCGTTGGATCTCTTTGGGCCCAATCAACCTGCAAGCGTCCGAGGTAGCAAAGTTTGCCATGGTTATTTATCTGGCGGGTTATTTGGTTCGTCGTCTGACCGAGGTACGGAGTAGTTGGAAAGGTATTGCTAAGCCTGCATTGCCTTTGGCCTTTTTTCTATTTTTGTTGATATTAGAGCCAGATTTTGGTGCTGCTGTTGTACTGCTTGGCAGTATTATGGGCATGATTTTTCTGGGCGGTATGAAGTTTAGTCAGTTCGCTATGATTGTCGTCGGCTGTGCAGTAGTTATTCCTTCTCTGGCGATACTCCAGCCTTACCGGGTGGTGCGGTTGAAGACTTTCCTGGACCCCTGGGCTGATCCTTTTGGTTCAGGTTATCAGTTGGCGCAAGCGCAGATTGCTTTTGGTCGTGGAGACTGGTTTGGCACCGGCTTGGGAAATAGTGTGCAGAAGCTGTTCTACCTGCCTGAAGCGCATACGGATTTTGTTTTCTCAGTGTTGGCTGAAGAGATGGGGTTAGTGTTTGCGCTGTTCGTTGTTGGTTTGTTTGGTCTGTTGGCTGTGCGTATGTTCAGAATCGGCCGAAGAGCGGAGAAGCTACAACAGTTTTTCATGGCTTATATCTCTTACGGTTTTGCCATCATGCTAGCGGGCCAGGCGTTGATTAATATTGGTGTAAATGTAGGTGCACTGCCAACGAAGGGGCTAACCCTGCCTCTGGTGAGTTATGGTGGCAGTAGTTTGGTGGTCAGCTGTGTCATGCTGGCGATTGTGATGCGCGTGGATTACGAGTTAAAGCGAATGCAAAGTGAGGCGGTGAATACGCCGGTCAAACCGAATAAAAAAAGAAAGCGTCGTACGGGAGACTCAGATGAGTAGTGCCTCTTTGATGTCTGGAACTACCGTTCTGGTTATGGCTGGTGGTACGGGTGGCCATGTATTTCCAGCCTTGGCGACAGCGGATTGTTTACGCCAGCAGGGTGTCAACGTGGAGTGGTTAGGTACTGCTTCAGGTATTGAAGCTGATGTGGTTCCAGCAGCGGATATTAAATTGCACTGCATTGATGTGAAGGGCCTGCGTGGTAAGGGCAAGTTAAGCCTGCTACTGGCACCCTTTAAGCTGGTACATGCTTTGTACCAGGCGTTTCAAGTGCTGCGTCGGATTAAGCCTGATGCGGTATTGGGAATGGGAGGCTTTGCTTCGGGGCCTGGCGGGCTGGCTGCTTGGTTAACCGGTGTGCCTGTTGTGGTTCATGAACAGAATGCGTATGCAGGGATGACCAATAGAATCCTGTCGCGTATGGCGCGGCGTGTACTTGAAGCTTTTGGTGGCGCATTCAAGGGTAAAGTTGAAACGACAGTTGTCGGTAATCCTGTACGCGGGGATATTCTTGATTTGCCCGCGCCAGAGCAACGGTTTACTGATCGTCAGGGTGCGCTTCGACTGTTGGTTGTCGGAGGTAGTCTTGGGGCAAAAGCGATCAATGAGTTGTTGCCCGTTGTGTTAGCAGGACTGCCTGAGGGTACCCAGTTGGAAGTGCTGCATCAGGTAGGTAAACGAAACTTGGCTGAAACCCAGACCTGCTATCGGAATGCAGGGCTTGAGGGGAATGCCAATCTTCGTGTTGTACCATTTATAGAAAGAATGGATGAGGCTTATGGTTGGGCTGACCTTGTGCTATGCCGGTCAGGTGCTTTGACGGTAAGTGAATTAAGCATAGCCGGGGTGGCTTCTGTGTTAGTGCCTTTCCCCTTTGCGGTAGATGATCATCAGACAGGCAACGCTCGCTATCTGGCTGAAGCCGGTGCCGCGATCCTGATTCAACAAAAAGAGCTTGATCAGGATCGTCTGACAAATATTTTGACAGAGCAGTTGAATAACCGGCAGGTACTTCTTGATATGGCGATAAAAGCCCGTCAGTTAGGACAGCCAGAGGCAAGCCGACGTGTTGCTGATATCTGTCTGGAGGTAATGAAATAGTGACTGAAAATACGACTGCAATTTATGACGTGCCAGAGATGCGCCGAATCCGCCGAATACACTTTGTCGGGATTGGTGGTGTTGGAATGTGCGGTATTGCTGAAGTACTGCTGAACCAGGGGTATCAAATTTCAGGTTCAGATATCAGAACCTCTGCAACCACTGATCGTCTACAGAAGATGGGCGCGGAAATTTTTATCGGTCACTCTTCTGATAATGTGACGGCCGCTAATGTAGTGGTGACTTCTACAGCGGTTAATAATGAGAATCCTGAGGTGAGTGCTGCCCGGGAACGGCGTATACCGATCGTACGCCGGGCTGAGATGCTGGCTGAATTAATGCGATATCGTCATGGTATCGCAGTTGCCGGAACGCATGGTAAGACGACGACCACTAGTTTATTGGCTTCGGTTATGGCTGAAGCAAAATTTGACCCTACTTATGTAATTGGCGGCCGACTAAACAGCGCTGGAACTAATGCCAAGCTGGGTAGTAGTCGTTATCTGGTTGCCGAAGCGGATGAGAGCGATGCATCGTTCCTTCATCTACAGCCTATGGTCGCAATCGTTACCAATATTGATGCCGATCATATGGATACCTACGGCGGTGACTTTGGCAAATTGAAGCAGACTTTCGTTGATTTTCTGCATAATTTACCGTTCTATGGCCTGGCTGTGCTTTGTACCGATGACCCTGTTATTAAGGAGATTATTCCACAGGTTGGCCGCCCGATGGTGACCTATGGTGTAAATGAGGATGCTGACTATCGCGCAGTGAATATTGTTCAGAAAGGCATGGAAACCAGTTTTACTGTTAAACGTCCTGATGGTCGAGCAGACCTGTTGGTGACGGTGAATATGCCTGGCAGACATAACGTGCTGAATGCCCTTGCGACAATTGCGGTAGCGACTGATGAAGGCATTGATGACCTGGCTATTTGCGCCGCTCTGAAGAAGTTTGAGGGTGTGGGTCGACGCTTCCAGGTATTAGGTGACATTCCTGTAGAGGGTGGGGTTGCGATGCTGGTGGACGATTATGGTCATCATCCAACAGAAGTTCAGGCAACTATTCGTGCGGTAAAAGAAGGCTGGCCGGATAAACGTTTGGTCATGATTAATCAACCGCATCGTTATACCCGTACCCGTGATCTGTATGAAGATTTTGTTCAGGTACTCTCTGAGGCGGATGTCTTGCTGTTGATGGAGGTTTATGCCGCAGGAGAATCGCCGATAGCGGGTGCTGATAGTCGTAGTCTGTGTCGCAGTATTCGTCAGCGCGGTAGTGTGGACCCGGTGTTTGTTGAATCAGTTGATGAGGTTCCTGGGGTACTGAAAAACTTGCTGAAGCCAGGTGATTTAGTGCTGACACAGGGGGCTGGCAATATTACAGCCCTGGCACATGAGCTGTCTAAGCTTGATCTGACTGCGGAATCTGAGGCCGAATGATGAATGTTTATAAAATAACGGATCAGGAGCGCAGCCGGTTTGGCCGGGTAGCAGTCCTGTTTGGTGGTTCCTCAGCTGAGCGCAGTATTTCCCTGAAAAGTGGGGCCGAAGTCCTGAGAGGATTGCAGGCTGCCAATGTAGAGGCCTTTGGTCTCGATCTTTGTGGTGATGGAGCAGATCCGCTTCAGCAGTTACAGCAAGCAGATTTTGACCGGGCTTTTTTGATTCTTCATGGCCGTGGCGGAGAAGATGGCACAATCCAGGGTGTTCTGGAAATTATGGGTAAGCCTTATACCGGTAGTGGCGTGATGGCCTCAGCGCTGGGAATGGATAAAGTGAAGTGTAAACAGATTTGGGCTGCCGCTGGTTTTCCTACACCGGTTTACGCTGTTCCGAATGAAGCAGCAGATCTTGATCAGTTGGCCGCTACGCTTGGTTTTCCGATGATTGTTAAGCCGGCACACGAAGGCTCCAGTATCGGGATGAGCAAAGTTGATGATGCTGCCGAATTAGCTCAGGCGATTACTGAGGCGCAACAGTTTGACCGGGCGGTGTTAGTCGAAAGCTGGATTAATGGACCTGAGTTTACTATTGCTGTCCTGGACGGCGTGGCTTTACCTGTTATCCGCTTGGAAACACCCCATGAGTTTTACGATTTTGACGCTAAGTATCAGGCGAACGATACCCAGTACCATTTTGATCACGGTTTGACTTCTGAGCAGGACGCTGAGCTTAAACGTTTGGCTGAACAGGCTTTTGAAATGATCGGTTGCCGTGGTTGGGGACGGGTCGATGTAATGCTGGATGAGCAGCGTGGATTTCAGTTGCTGGAAGTGAATACCCTTCCTGGTATGACCGATCATAGCCTGGTGCCGATGGCGGCAAAGCAGGCAGGGAAAAGCTTTGAGGAATTGGTTGTGACAATTTTACGGGGGAGTCTCTGACCTATGCTGAAAAAACTGCTTGCGTCTGAACGATCTGAACCGGAACAACCCCAGCGGGGAGCTTCGGCGACGGTATATAAGCGAGCAGAAAAAGGCACCGCAGCGGAACAAAAAACTGATTCAGAGAGTGATACGTTCGTCTGGCTTCAAAAATGGAAAGGGATTGATGGTGACTGGTGGCTTAAGCCGGCGACAATCCTTACCTCGCTGGCGGTGTTTATTGCGTTAGCGGATTACAGCTACAGCGTAATGTACAACTGGCTGGATAGGCCAGTGGAAAAAGTTGTGTTTGAAGGTCAGACGCGGCATTTAGACCGTCAACAGCTGGCGGTCAGCTCAGTCGCTTTGATGAATGGCGGATTGCTGAGTGCGGACCTTGAAGCAGTAAAGGAGGGGATTCAGGCTAACCCATGGGTTTATCAGATAGGTGTAACCCGACGTTGGCCGGCGGCTCTTTATCTGCAGGTAGCAGAGGAGGTCCCCGTGGCTCGCTGGGGACGAGATGGCTTATTGAATCATGAAGGTGATATCTTTTGGCCGGAGCAATTATCGAGATATAGCTCTCTTCCATTGCTGACAGGCCCTTCGGGAAATACTGCGATGATGATGTCGGAGTATCACGATCTCAACCAGATGCTGAGAAACGCGGGGCTGCAATTAATGGAATTAAAGCTCGAGGCCAGGGGGGCGTGGACGCTGATTCTGGATAACGATATTCGTGTTGTTGTAGGCAGGGATCAGGTCGTTGCGAGGCTCGAGCGCTTTTTGAAAATCTATCAGCAGCGTTTACAGCCTGAAGCAGATGCGGGTCGGATTGAACAGATTGATATTCGTTATAACAACGGCATTGCCGTGAAGTGGCGCCCTCAGGTGACCACCGAAGAACAACAGAAAGGTTGATACTGTGAATATGGCGATGAAGCCTGGAAATAATATGATCGTAGCACTGGATATAGGCACTTCTAAAGTGGTTTGTCTGGTGGGTGAAGTAGGTCTGGACGGTACGATCGATATCGTTGGTATTGGCTCTCATGAATCGCGAGGATTAAAGCGGGGTGTAGTGGTTAATATAGAATCTACAGTGCACTCGATCCAGCGGGCTGTGGAAGAGGCTGAGTTGATGGCTGGCTGTAAAATTCATTCGGTCACTGTGGGTGTTGCCGGCAGCCATATCAACAGTATGAACTCTCACGGCATCGTCGCTGTACGTGAAGGCGAAGTCATGGAACACGACCTGGAACGGGTGATAGATGCCGCCCGGGCAGTAGCTATTCCGGCAGATCAAAAAATTCTTCACATATTGCCGCAGGAATATGTGATCGATAATCAGGAAGGTATACGTGAACCGCTGGGTATGTCAGGTGTCCGGCTTGAAGCTAAGGTGCATCTGGTAACCGGTGCGGTAAATGCGGTACAGAATATTGAAAAGTGCGTACAGCGTTGTGGCCTGGCGGTGGATAATTCGGTACTGGAACAATTAGCATCTAGTTACTCGGTACTGACGGAAGATGAGAAAGAGTTAGGTGTGTGCATGGTCGATATGGGTGGTGGTACCACCGATATTGCCATTTTCACCGGTGGCGCGATTCGCCATACGGCGGTGATTCCTATTGCTGGTGATCAGGTGACCAATGATATTGCTATGGCGTTGCGTACCCCTACATTGCATGCTGAAGATATCAAAATTAAGTATGCCTGTGCGTTAGCCCAGCTGGCCAGCCCTGAAGATACTATTAAGGTGCCCAGCGTCGGTGATCGCCCGGCCAGAGATCTGTCCCGGCAGGCGCTTGCTGAAGTGGTAGAACCTCGATATGACGAGTTGTTTACTTTGGTTCAGGCAGAATTACGTCGTAGTGGTTTTGAAGATTTAGCGGCAGCGGGCATCGTACTCACCGGAGGAACCGCGAAGATGGAAGGCGCGGTAGAACTGGCGGAAGAGATCTTTCACATGCCGGTACGATTGGCCCTACCAAAAGGGGTGCGGGGCATGGGGGATATTCTCTGTAGCCCGATTTATGCAACCGGCATAGGTCTGTTGCAGTATGCCAAACAGGATAATCAACATTTGGGCGAAGCGGTTGAAGTAGAAAGCAGCGTCGAACGTCCAAGTGTTCTGAACCGGATGAAATCCTGGTTTCAGGGTAACTTTTAACGAAAAAGATAGTTGGGTCTGCGGGCCCTGTGACGGATTTGTTCACAGGATGTGACAGGCAACAAATGAATTGCAACGCAATACAACAGGTGCGGGTTGGGCACTGAACCTGGAGGAAGGGACATGTTTGAATTAGTTAATGATATGGCGCAGAACGCGGTCATCAAGGTGATCGGCGTTGGCGGTGGTGGCGGTAACGCTGTGCAGCACATGGTTTCATCTGAAGTTGGAGGGGTTGAGTTCCTCTGTGCTAATACGGATGCACAGGCACTGAATCACATGGACTCCCGCAATGTATTGCAAATGGGAGGGGAGATTACTAAGGGATTGGGTGCAGGCGCTAATCCTGATATTGGCCGTCAGGCGGCACTGGAAGACCGGGATCAGATTGTTGAAATGCTTAATGGTGCGGATATGGTTTTCATCACTGCAGGCATGGGCGGAGGAACGGGAACAGGTGCTGCGCCAATCGTGGCTGAAGTTGCAAAGGAACTGGGGATTCTTACCGTTGCAGTAGTAACCAAACCTTTCCCATTTGAAGGCCGTAAACGGATGCTGATTGCCGAAGAGGGCATCAAGCAGTTATCTGAACATGTTGATTCGCTGATCATCGTGCCAAACGAGAAACTTCTGCAGGTGCTGGGTAAAAGCTGCACTCTGATGAAGGCGTTTAATGAAGCCAATGATGTGCTGAAGGGTGCAGTACAGGGTATTTCTGACCTGATCATTCGTCCGGGTATGATCAACGTCGATTTCGCCGATGTACGTACGGTGATGTCAGAAATGGGTACCTCAATGATGGGTACGGGTTCCGCTCGGGGTGAAAATCGTGCGATGGAAGCTGCCGAAGCTGCCGTGCGCAGTCCATTGCTGGAAGATGTCGATCTGATGGGGGCTCGCGGTATTCTGGTTAATATCACGGCGGGCCTGGACCTTGGGCTGGGCGAGTTCAGTGATGTAGGTCAGGTGATTGAAGAGTTTGCTTCAGATAATGCAACGGTTGTTGTCGGTACGGTTATCGATCCGGAGATGGTAGACGATATTAAGGTTACTGTGGTCGCGACCGGGTTACAGAAAAATACACCGGAGCAGGGTACTGTTAAGGTCGTGAGTAATACGCGTAAACCTGACGGGGAACTCGACCTGGATAAGCTTGAATTGCCTGCGGTTACACGCCGTAAAGCTGATTATATCAGTGCTGAAAAAAATAGACTCCAGCAGCGGGAACTATCCGTATCTCAGCGGTCTCATAGTGATGAGAAAGGGGATGCAGAAACCTATCTGGATATACCGACATTTTTACGGCGCCAGGCAGATTAAGACTACCGAATTAATCTGCCAGTGTTAAACGGGTTACACTAATCAGTTATTGCTGAAATAGAGTGTAATTTGTTAGTATGGCGGGTTAATACGGCACAAAAAAAACCTTGGCAGGAAATATGATCGGACAACGTACTTTACGGAACAGCATCAAAGCAACTGGAGTCGGGCTTCATACGGGTCAGAAAGTTTATCTGACGCTGAAACCTGCGCCGGTAGATACGGGCATTGTTTTCCGTCGAGTCGATCTGGAACCGACAGTTGATATTCAAGCTTGTGCTAAAAATGTGGGTGATACCACAATGTCGACAAATCTGCAGAAGGGTGATGTGCGGATCTCCACCGTTGAACATTTGCTTTCAGCAATGGCGGGCCTTGGTATTGATAATGCCTATGTTGAGTTGAGCGCTGAAGAAGTGCCAATCATGGATGGCAGCGCGGCTCCTTTTGTCTTCCTGATACAGTCTGCGGGTATTCAGGAACAGGATAGTCCGAAAGAATTTATTCGAATTACCAAGGAAGTAACGGTTCAGATCGAAGATAAAGTGGCGACCTTTAAGCCGTTTAACGGGTTCAAGGTTGGTTTTACAATCGAGTTTGATCACCCTGCTTTCGCTGATCGTAATATGGAAGCGAGTTTAGATTTTTCCAGTACTTCGTTTGTTAAAGAAGTCAGTCGCGCTCGTACCTTTGGCTTTATGCGAGATATTGAATATCTGCGTGCACAGAATCTGGCTCTCGGTGGCAGCATGGATAACGCCATCGTAGTGGATGACTATCGTATTCTTAATGAAGATGGTCTACGGTACGATGATGAGTTTGTTAAACACAAAGTGTTGGACGCTGTAGGTGATCTATATCTATTAGGTAAAAGCCTGATTGGTGAGTTTCATGGTTTTAAATCAGGCCACTATCTGAATAATCTGTTACTACGTAAGTTACTGGAAACAGAAGATGCCTGGGAGGTGGTTACCTTTGATGGCCAGGAACAGTCGGTGCCTATTTCATATCTTCAACCTGTCGTTGTCGGTTGATTAGACTCATTTTCAAATAGCCGGACTATCCAGTCCGGCTTTTTTGTGTTTTTTCTGCCTATTTATACCCACTAAAAAAATATCCCTATTGAGATTCAATTTGGTGCCCCAATAGATGTAGAATGTTGTGTTAATTTAACAGTTTAACCGGCCTCAGCCCGCCGAATCTAACAGGTAAATAATCAGATTATGTTCACTTCGATGTTAAAGAAGGTTTTCGGTAGTAAAAACGATCGCGTACTCAAACAGATGGGTAAGGTCGTTAAACAGATCAATAGCTATGAAAGTGAACTGGAACAACTGTCTGATGCAGACCTGCAAGCGAAGACAGCTGATTTTAAACTTCACTTAGAGCAGGGTGATAGTCTCGAAAAGATTTTGCCTGAAGCCTTTGCTGTCGTTCGTGAAGCTTCTCGTCGGGTGATGGGTATGCGTCACTTTGATGTGCAGATGATAGGTGGTTTGACGCTTCATCAGGGAAAAGTTGCAGAGATGCGCACTGGTGAGGGTAAAACGCTGGTGGCGACCCTGCCAGTCTATCTGAACGCATTGGCGGGCCGCGGTGTTCATGTAGTCACCGTTAACGATTATCTGGCAAGCCGGGATGCTGAATGGATGCGCCCTTTGTATGAATTTCTGGGGCTGAGTGTGGGTGTGGTTCTGTCAGGGCAGGATCCGGAAACCAAGCGGGCCGCTTATCAGTCAGATATTACTTACGGCACGAATAATGAGTTTGGCTTTGACTATCTGCGCGATAATATGGCGTTCAGTGTAGAGGATAAAGTCCAGCGCGATTTCTTCTTCTCGGTTGTGGATGAGGTGGATTCCATCCTGATCGATGAAGCACGTACACCGTTAATTATTTCGGGTGCAGCGGAAGACAGTTCAGAGCTGTATCGCAAGATGAATACCCTGATCCCTGTGTTAGAAAAATACGATGGTGAAATTGATCCCAAGAGCGAAGAAGAAATTGAAGGTGATTTCACCGTAGATGAAAAGAACCGCTCTGTTGAAATGACGGAACGGGGTCATCAGCGTATTGAAGAGATGTTGAGTAAAGAGGGGATTTTGGGTGAGGGTGAAAGCCTCTATGCGCCGCAGAATTTGAGTCTGCTTCATCATGTATTGGCTGCTCTGCGGGCACATAACCTATTTCAGCGCGATGTGGACTATATTGTTCAGGACGGCGCCGTTGTTATCGTTGATGAGCATACCGGTCGAATTATGCCAGGGCGTCGTTGGTCTGAAGGTTTGCATCAGGCGGTAGAAGCCAAAGAAGGCCTGCATATCAATCAGGAAAGCCAGACTCTCGCATCAACGACTTTTCAGAATTATTTCCGTTTGTACGAAAAGTTGTCTGGTATGACCGGAACTGCAGATACTGAAGCGTTCGAGCTTAATCAGATCTATGGTCTGGATGTCATCGTTATCCCTACTAACGTTACCGTTGCCCGAATCGATTATAACGACCTTGTTTTCCTCACGATCGAGGAGAAGTATGAAGCGGTTTTGGAAGAGATTCTCCACTGTGTTGAAGAAAAACGTCCGGTACTGGTGGGTACTGCATCTGTTGAATCTTCAGAGCTGATCTCTGCTTTTCTGACGAAGAAAAATGTCGCCCATAACGTACTTAACGCTAAGAATCACGGTAAAGAAGCGGGTATTATCACCGAAGCGGGTCGTGCCAGTGCTGTAACTATCGCAACAAACATGGCCGGTCGAGGCACCGATATTGTGTTGGGTGGTAAGCTGGAATCCGAGTTAGAAAAGCTGGATAACCCAACTGAAGAGCAAATTGCCGAAGCAACAGCTGAGTGGCAAAAGCGTCATGATGCTGTTCTTGAAGCAGGCGGTCTGCATATTATCGGCACAGAGCGGCACGAATCCCGCCGTATCGATAACCAGCTGCGAGGTCGTGCTGGTCGTCAGGGCGATAACGGTTCTTCCCGTTTCTTCCTGTCGCTGGAAGATGATTTGATGCGGATTTTTGCATCGGACCGGGTGCGCCAGTTTATGAAAGCTCTGGGTATGGAAAAGGGTGAAGCTATCGAACATAAGATGGTTTCTAATGCGATTGAGAAAGCGCAGCGTAAAGTGGAAGGTCGTAACTACGATATCCGTAAGCAGTTGCTTGAATACGATGATGTTGCGAATGACCAGCGTCGAGCGGTATATGATCAGCGTAATGAATTGATGGCAACCAATGATATTTCTGAAACTATCGAAGCGGTGCGTGCAGAAGTGGTTGAGGGTGTCATTAATGACTACATTGCGCCTCAGAGTCTGGATGAACAGTGGGATGTACCAGGACTTGAAAAACAGTTGGAAGCTGAGTTTGGCATAGAGATGCCAGTTCAACAGTGGCTTGATCAGGACGATACACTTCATGAAGAAACGCTGCGTCAGCGTATTCTGAGGGATATCGTCGAAGATTATCAGGCTAAGTCTGCCATTGTTGGTGAAGAAAATATGCGCCTGTTTGAGAAGCAAGTGATGCTTCAGGTGTTGGACACCTTGTGGAAAGAGCACCTCCAGTCAATGGATATGTTACGTCAGGGTATTCATTTACGAGGGTATGCTCAGAAAAACCCTAAGCAGGAGTATAAGCGTGAATCCTTTATTCTGTTTGAGCAGTTGTTGGAAAATATCAAAACGGATGTGGTGAAGATTCTTAGTAATGTTTCAGTTCGCCAGCCTGAAGAGATTGAAGCGATGGAGCAGCAGCGTCGGGAACAGGCCGAGCAACAGCAGATGGACTTTAAACATGAAGAATCGTCAGCAATGGGAAGTGACGAGTCTGATGTTGAAGGCGAGGCCGCTGGCGCTGAGCCGTTTGTGAGAGAAGGTAAGAAGGTCGGACGTAATGATCCTTGCCCTTGTGGTTCAGGCAAAAAATATAAACAGTGCCACGGTAAACTTAGCTGATATTGGTGTTCAGTGATGATCGGAATTGGGCTGACACTGCTTCGGCATCTCATAGAGCAAGTTGAATAGTTTTACCCTTTTCTTGGTATTGATAAGAACCCCGAAAGCAGCGAAGCTGCTTTCTTTTTTTATGATTTAAGGAGCTTGTAATGGCTGTAGGTCCTGGCACACTTCCAACGCTGCATCCGGTTGCTGGTTTTCGTTTAGGTACAACCTCTGCCGGTGTCAAAACGCCAGGACGACAAGATCTGGTCGTGATGAAGATTGCTCCTGGCGCAACAACGGCAGGTGTATTTACCCAAAACCAGTTTTGCGCCGCGCCGGTTCAGATATGTAAATCCCACCTTAAGAAAGCGATGCCTTCATTCTTGGTTGTTAATACCGGCAATGCGAATGCGGGTACCGGAAAAGAAGGTTATCAGGATGCGCTGGATGTCTGCCAATCAGTTGCTGAGCATGCTGGTGTCGCTCTTGATCAAGTGCTTCCTTATTCGACAGGTGTGATCGGTGAGAAGTTGCCTACTGAACGCATTATGCCTGCTGTTCCCGCTGCTTTTAATGCTCTGACTGAAGATGGTTGGCTGGACGCTGCCAATGGTATTACAACAACGGATACTCGTCCTAAAGCTTTTTCACTACAGTTCGATTACCGGGGTGTGCTTATTACACTGACTGGCATCTCTAAAGGTGCCGGTATGATTAAGCCAAATATGGCTACTATGCTGGCTTATGTGGCCACTGATGCAAAGATCGAAGCGCAACTGCTACAGTCGATGCTTAGTCGTTCAGCTGATCTGACTTTTAATCGGGTCACAATTGACGGTGATACCTCGACAAACGACTCTTGCATGTTAATAGCCACTGGTGCCAGTGGTGTTGAGGTGACAGAGACGGATTCTGAGCTGTTTGAAGAGTTTAGTAACGCTCTGGATAAAGTGATGCTGGAATTGGCTCAGGCCATTGTCCGTGACGGTGAAGGCGCGACTAAATTTGTCACGATCTCTGTTGAACAGGCAGCAAACTCTGCTGAAGCACTGAAAACAGCGTACGCAGTTGCTCACTCACCATTGGTTAAGACGGCACTGTTTGCCAGTGACCCTAACTGGGGGCGAATTCTGGCCGCGGTAGGCTATGCTGGTGTGGATAACCTGGACGTAGACGCATTACAGATCTGGCTGGGTGATACCTGTATTGTTGAAAACGGCGGCCGTGCTCAAGGTTATACAGAGTCAGCGGGGCAGGCAGTGATGAGTAGGGAAGATATTACTATTCGTATAATACTTAACCGTGGGAATAAACAGGAAACGGTGTGGACGACTGATCTAAGTAAGGATTATGTTTCTATCAATGCGGATTACCGTTCCTGATAGGGTATTTTTCTTGTGTCTGAGTTAATTCATGTTGCTGCCGCTGCAATCTTTAACGAATCAGGTAAATTGCTGTTGGCTTTGCGTGATGAAACGCAACATCAGGGCGGCTTATGGGAGTTTCCTGGCGGTAAGGTCGAGGCAGGTGAGGATGTCTACAGCGCGTTGGCCAGAGAGCTAAATGAGGAGTTGGGGATAGAGGTTGATATCTCTGCGACTACGCCGCTGATACAGGTTCCTTTTCACTATCCTGAAAAATCGGTACTACTGGACGTCTTTCGGGTGACTCGCTTCGCTGGTAAAGCTTATGGAAGGGAAGGCCAACCTCTAAAATGGATCAGTCTCACCGAATTGCCTAACTATCAGTTTCCGGCAGCAAATAAACCTATTGTTGATGCGTTACTGCTCCCCAGGATTATCGCTATTTCCCCGGAGTTACCTCTTGATGAGTACGCATCTTTTGTGCGTAATGCTATGGCTAAGGTCGAGCAAAGTGATCATGCAATGGCGGTTATGTTGAGGGTAAAGCAGCTCGCTGAATCGGATCAGTTAACACTTTATTCGACGCTTACAAAAGAGTTTCCAGATCTACAGTTGATATGGAATGGATCTGTTGAGTCGGCTAACAAGGCAGGTATTCAGTCTATTCATCTTAGCTCAGTTCGATTAATGCAACTGCAGCATCGGAATGACTTTCACGGAGATTTGTTGGGTGCGTCCTGCCATAGTAAAAAAGAGATTCGCCATGCTGAACAACTCGGTGTTGATTATATAACTCTGTCGCCGGTTCAGCAGACCTTGAGTCATCCCACAGCTGAACCACTGGGATGGCAGCGATTTTCGGAATTAGTGCGTGACTGTGCTTTGCCCGTTTATGCTTTAGGTGGCGTAGATTCTGTAGATCTGGAGCGAAGTCTGTGTGCTGGTGGGCAAGGCGTTGCTGGGATTCGTGGTTTCAGTTAATCCGTTTTATCTATATTTCTAATGCAATTGTTTAGTGTAAGGGGCGGTCCTGGTATTCCTGGCTTTCCGGGTCGTCAAAGCTGCTGCTGTAATCATCTACGCTAGGTTCCGCGGCAACTTTATATTCCTCAGAAGCCCAGGCTCCGAGATCTATCAATTTACAGCGTTCGCTACAGAAAGGCCGGAAAGTATTCGCAGTGTTCCATTCTAACTGTTTGCTACAACTAGGGCAGGCAACTAATGGTTTTTTCGTCTGGGTAGGATTTGCCAAGTTAAGACTCCTGTTTCTGTTGTGCCAGTTCTATCAGCTTATGATGTAACGATTCTACTTTTGGTTGCAGTAGTGCTTCAGGTCCACTGTTATCAATAAGGCTGTCTGCACGCTCTATACGTTCTAAGCGAGGCATCTGCGCGGCAATAATGGCCCTGACTTGCGTGCTATCGGTGTCATCTCTGACTGTGGTTCGGTTAATCTGAGTTGCTTCATCGACATCCACAACAACGGTATGATCTACCATTAGGTGCTGGTCAGTTTCCAGTAAGAGTGGAGAAGCCAGAATAGCATAGGCTGAGATAGCCTGTTCAAGTTGTTGTAAGATCCGTTCTCTGATTATTGGGTGTAATAGCTGCTCCAGCCAGTCTCGCTGTTCAGGCTGGTCAAAGACGATTTTTCTAAGTGCGGTGCGATCTAGATTGCCATCATTAAGAAGAATTTTTTCCCCGAACTGCTGAATGATTTTATCCAGCGCAGGTTCTCCGGGCTGAACGACTTCCCGGGCAACGATGTCCGCATCAACTACGCATATGCCTAGTAGCTCAAAACGCTGAGAAACGGCTGTTTTTCCACTTCCAATGCCGCCGGTAAGGCCTGCTACAAACATATCAATGTCTCTGAATATAATTAGTCGTATTTTTGGTTAAAAATTTAATAGCTGAAGATACCAATCAGTCAGGTCATGGCCCCAGAGTAGCGCTATCCAGCCAGCTCCAGCCAGATAAGGCCCAAAAGGAATGGGTGTTTGAGACTCATGACGGCTGAAGGCTATCATCAAGCCGCCAACTACGGCGCCAATGAGTGAAGAGGCAAGAATAATCAATGGCAGCATGTCCGCGCCAGCCCATGCGCCTAATGCAGCTAATAGCTTGAAGTCACCATAGCCCATGCCTTCTTTTCCGGTAATCAGCTTAAATAGCCAGTACACAGACCAAAGAGAAAGGTAACCCAATACGGCACCCCAGAGCGCCGAAGGCAGGCTGGTGAAGTAGTCGAAACTATTTAGTATCAGTCCAATCCAGAGCAGTGGCAGTGTTATTTTGTCGGGTAGCAGTTGATGATCTATATCAATAGCGGTTAATGCGATCAGGCACCAGCTAAAAAATACAATGCTAAAGGCAACGAGATTAAAGCCATAAAGGTAGATGATAGCGGCAGATATCGCTGCTGTTATCAGCTCAATCAGCGGATATCGCAGTGATATTGGGGTTTTGCAGCTACTGCATTTTCCTCCCAGTATCAGAAAGTAGCTGATAAGAGGAATGTTTTCATACCAGTGTATCAGGTGACCACAGGTTGGGCAGGTAGAGGCAGGCTGAGCTAAATTATATACGGTCGCAGGCTCTTTAGGGTGCTCAGTTGTGCCCGTATCAGTTGTATTGTTATTGGCTGCTTCGGCTGCCATTAACTGCCATTCATGCTCCATCATCAACGGCAGTCGGTGGATAACGACATTGAGAAAGCTACCAATCAGAAGAGCAAATCCAAAAGCCACTGATACTGACAGCCATGTATTGGCTGCAATAAGTTCAAACAGCATAAAGTCGGATGTTCCTGTCAATTTCGGTCAAAGTTTTTATGAAATATTCAATATAAAACTCTGAACGTTCGCTAAACTACATTACCTAGTTGGAAGATTGGTAAGTACATCGCGATAACCAGGCCGCCTACCAAAATGCCCAGGATTGACATGATTAACGGTTCGATTAACGTTGATAGGTTGTCGACGGCATCATCAACCTCATCTTCATAATAACCAGCAACTTTATCTAGCATGGTCTCAAGCGAGCCCGCTTCTTCGCCGATAGCGATCATTTGTGTTGCCATCGGTGGGAACAGGCCGGTCATAGTAACTGCGTTTTGAAGTGACTGACCAGTCGATACGCCATTCTTAATCTGCTGAATGGCTGTTTCATAGACAATATTTCCTGAAGCGCCTGCAGCAGAGTCCAGAGCATCAACTAAAGGAACGCCAGCTGCAAAAGTAGTTGCCAGAGTTCTGGCGAAACGGGCAATGGCGGAGTTGTGAAGTATCTGGCCAATAATGGGCAGTTTGAGAACGCTTCGATCTACCCACTCTCTGAAGCCTCGTGATTTCTCATGCGCTTTAGATATTGTAAAACCAGATACTGCGATTGCGATAATTGCGATAAACCACCAGTCCTGGGCTATATTAGACAGGCTGACTACAAATAAAGTGAATGCTGGCAGGTCTGCGCCGAAGCTGGAAAATACACTTTCGAATTGTGGTACTACTTTAATTAGCAGTATTGCTGAAACAACTAAACCGACTACGATAACGGCAATTGGATAGGTAAGTGCTTTCTTTATTTTTTTCTTAAGTTTTTCCATCTTCTCTTTGTAAGATGCAATACGGTCTAACATGGTTTCAAGCGAACCGGAGCTTTCACCAGCATCTACCAGATTACAATAGAGATCATCAAAGCACTTTGGGTGCCGTTCTAGTGCTTTGGCAAAACTGGTACCGCCGCTGACGTCGGATTTTAGGTCATAAATAACTTTTTTCATTTTGGCTTTTTCTATGCCGTTAGCAACAATATCGAAGCCTTGTAATAGGGGGACGCCAGATTTCAGCATGGTGGCGGTTTGTCGTGTGAACAGCGCAACGTCCAGTGGTTTTATCGGTTTGTTGTGATTGCTGAACATGCTATAAGTCTGTTTGCGGACTTTTTTCGGCATAACTCCCTGTTTGCGCAACAGGGCTTTAGCTTCGCCAAGATTATCGGCATTGATAGAGCCTTTACTAGGATTACCACTTTTATCCTTGCCTTCCCAGTTAAAGGTGATAGGTGCCTTATCTGTTACTTTCTTAGCCATCCGGTTGATTTCCGTTTACAGGTTTAGAATACGTACTATCTACAATGTTTAAAGTATTAACAACTATGCTAAGGCCATTAAAGCTTAATAACCCGGTTCATCTCTTCCAGACTGGTAACCCCTTGAATTACTTTCCTCAGGGCCGATAGCCGAAGTGATCTGAAGCCTTGTTGCTTCGCTGTGTTGAGAATGTCCAGTGAACTCCCGTTATCCATTATAACCTGTGCAATTTCAGGGCTCATAGACATAGTTTCGTAGACACCTACACGGCCTTTATAGCCTTTATTACATTTATTACAGCCTTCTGGGTTGTGTTCAAATATATTGAGTCCTGCTTTTATCTGTTCCGGGGTAAAGCCCTCTTCTAATAGAGTGGTTTCTGGAATGCTGGCTGGTTTTTTACAACCATTACAAAGGCGTCTTCCTAAACGTTGAGCAATAATCATAGAGACAGATGTGGCAATGTTAAAGGCAGGAACACCCATATTGCGCAGTCGTGTGAGAGTTTCTGCTGCGCTGTTGGTATGCAGGGTAGATAGAACCATGTGGCCAGTTTGAGCAGCCTTAATTGCGATCTCAGCAGTTTCAATATCCCGGATCTCACCTACCATGACGACATCGGGGTCTTGGCGCAGGAATGAGCGAAGGGCCTCAGCAAATGTCAGGCCTACTTTAATATTTACATGAACCTGGTTGATGCCTTCCAGGTTGATCTCTACGGGGTCTTCTGCAGTGGATATGTTTCGTTCAACGGTGTTGAGGATATTCAAACCGGTATAGAGAGATACGGTCTTGCCGCTACCAGTAGGTCCGGTAACCAGAATCATTCCCTGGGGTTTATGTAGAGTCTGCATAAACAACTCTTTTTGGTCTTCGTCGTACCCAAGCGCTTCGATACCCATCTGTGCGCTTGTTGGGTCTAAAATACGTAGTACAACTTTCTCGCCCCAGAGAGTAGGTAGGGTGTTCACACGAAAATCAATGGCGCGGTTTTTTGATATTTTCATTTTAATACGGCCATCCTGAGGGATACGCCGTTCAGATATGTCCATTTGTGACATGACTTTCAGCCGGGCACAGAGCCTGGAGGCCAGGTTAGATGGCGGCTTAGCGACTTCTTGAAGGATGCCATCAATACGACAGCGGATACGGTAGGATTTTTCATAGGGCTCAAAGTGGATATCTGAAGCGCCTGTTTTAATCGCGTCCAAAAGTATCTTATTAACAAAGCGAACAATAGGAGCGTCGTTAGCAGCCTCTTCGCCGGTGTCCTCCTGCTGTTCTGTAAGCCCCTCATCAATCTCCAGATTATCAAGGTCTGCATCCTCGAGTCCGTCTAAAGCTGAGTTTTGCTCGTCAAGGAAGGTATCGATCAGGTTGGAAAGCTTATCTTCCTCTACGATAACTCCTTCAGTCGTTGTGCCGGTATGGAACTTAAATTCATCCAGTGCCTGGATATTGGTGGGGTCTGAAATAGCAACATAAAGCCGGTTTTCACGCTTAATTAAGGGCAGGGCGTGGTGCTTAGTGATTAGTTTCTCATCAACCAACCCTTGAGGCAGAGCTTCAATGTCGATTACTTCAAGATCAAGAAGTGGCATGCCAAATTCATCAGCAGCGGCTGCGGCTGCACGATAGGCGCTGACCAATCGATTCTCAATAATATGGGCGATAAAAGGCTTATTGTCTTTGCGGGCTGTTTTGAGGGCGTCCATCGCAACATCCGATGAAAACACACCATCGTTAACCAGTCGTCTTGCCAGGCCGCTGAGCGGCTGAAAGGGTTGTACGCTCATAATGTCAGAGAATCCATTTTAACTGCGTTTATCGGCGTTATATTTAAAAGCTTAAGTTTATAACGCTTTAACCTAAACCGCCTTGTATTATTATCTATTTGTAAAGTAACATCTATGCGTCGGTTTGAGAATCAACAGACGCTTGCTTTAGGTCACTGGACTGTCATAAATAATAGGTTATTATCATATCAGGCTCGTATGGAGCATGGATGAAGAGCTGTATGGCAAAGGAAAGGGTCGTTCGGAGCAAGGATGATGATGAATACTTTACTCGCTGGAGAGTTAATAATGAAAAACACCATTAAGAAGCAACAAGGTTTTACCCTAATTGAATTGATGATCGTTGTAGCGATCATCGGTATTCTGGCAGCGATTGCGTTGCCTGCATATCAGACTTATACACAGAAAGCTAAATTTTCAGAAGTTGTTGCTGCAACAGGCGGTGTAAAAACATCAGTTGAGGTCTGTGCACAGACGGTAGCTACTACTGCTGCAACATTTGCTTCAAGCTGCAGAGCTGCGGGAACTAATGGAATTGTGAGTGCCGCTGCAGTAACTGGTGGATACTCTGCTGGTGTAACAGTAGGAGCTGGTTCAGGTAATACTGTTCTTATCGACTCTAATTCTCAAGGCATTGAATCAACAAATCCAGACTATCAACTAGAAGGTGGTTACACTGGAGGTACTGTTGTATGGTCACTTGTTTCAACCTCTGGCTGTGCAGCGTTGGGTTTGTGTAGCAACCCGCGATAATATCTTATTGACCTTTCCAAGCCTCGGTATATCCGGGGCTTTTTCTTGTTTTAATTTAAAATAGTTATCTAGAAATTGTGCGGTACTGAATGAATAAAAAAACTATTCTGATATTAATGGTTGCCATTACAGCTGCAGTTACTTATTTTTTGTATGAACAACCATTACCTCTGGAGAAGCGTGCTGTTGTGGAAGCAGACTTAGCCTCTCAGCCAGACAAATATCCTGCTACACCGGTTTGGTGGTCAGATGGTGGTGTACTGGCGATTGGTATGATGCCTCGTGAAGCGAGTGAAAAACGAAATGACAGTGCAACAGAGATCTGCGGTATTCTGTGGAAGCATAATGTAAACAAGACGGTTGTCGAAGTGTACGATATCCTTCAAATACAGAAAAGTGACGAGTGGACACTGATCGGTGCCGCAGATTGTCGGCGTGCTGCACCATAAGTTTTTTGGCTTATGTAGTCTTTTTGATACAGGTCAACTGGATTACTATGCAGTTGTTACCCAGATTGGGTATCCAAAGTCAAACGGTTGATTGTTTACTATTTGGAAATAATAAGTCTGATAAATATAAAAAACCGTCATAACAGACGGTTTTTTTATGGTTGCTGCAAGACAGAATACCAGTCAATAGTCAGATAAATCGCATCGATAGATCAACGGCTTTGCAATCCTTAGTCAGCAGGCCGATTGAGATATAGTCAACGCCGGTTTCGGCAATGCTACGTAACGTACTTTCATCGATACCGCCTGAGGCTTCTAGTTTGGCCGGCGTAGGGTGTTCTTTGTTCTTCTGGACCGCGAGGCGAAGGCCTGCATGATCAAAGTTATCGAGCATGATGATATCTGCGCCCGCCTCCAGTGCTTGCATCAACTCATCAAAAGACTCAACTTCCACCTCTACCGGCTTACCTGGTTCATTATGTTTGGCTGTAGCAACGGCATTGGATATGGAGCCGCAGGCCATGATGTGATTTTCTTTGATTAGAAAGGCGTCGTAGAGGCCAATTCTATGGTTAAAACAGCCTGCACAGCTCACTGCATATTTCTGTGCATTACGCAGGCCTGGAATAGTTTTGCGGGTATCCAATAGTTTCACGCCGGTACCTTCAACTAAAGAGGCGTAATGTGAACTGATAGTAGCTGTGGCCGATAGGGTTTGTAGAAAGTTCAGCGCGCAGCGTTCGCCGGTTAATAGTGAACGGGCAGAGCCTTCAAGCTCAAAGAGTGGTTGGTCTGCTATGACTCTATCGCCGTCCTGTACGAGCCAGTTAACTTTCACGCTTTTATCTACTTGATGAAATACCTCATTGACCCATTGAGTACCGCAAATTACAGCGTTTTGACGACTAATAACCCGCGCTTTAGCTGTCTGCTCAACGGGAATCAGTTGCGCAGTAATATCCCCATCGCCAATATCCTCAGTCAGCGCGGTTTGAACGGTAGCTGGTATATTGGTGAGCAGTTGGGTATTGGCCATGGGGGCTCCGTAAAAGTGTATTGAGTCGGGTGATCTTGCTATCAGGCGTTACGCCACTTTGTTGATAGCTTGTCTGTTGTGAAAGCCATGGTAATATCAAAGGCATCCATGGGCTGGTATTTTAACGGAAACCTGCTGGGTAAAGTAGTCGTTGGTTGAGGAAAAATGACGTTGTTAAAAAAGAGCCTGCGAATAGAAAATGGTTGGTTAACAGAGGGGGAACATTGCCCGTCGCCCAATTATAATTCTCGTCCCGAGAATGTGACTCCGCGTTTACTGGTCGTTCATAACATCAGTCTTCCACCGGCCAAATTTGGTGGGGGCTATATTAAAGATTTTTTTCTCAATCGACTCAACAGCAAAGCCGATCCTTATTTTGCAACGATTGAATCTCTGCAGGTGTCCGCGCACCTGTTAATCGAGCGCGAGGGAACATTGGTTCAGTTTGTTAGTTTCGATCAGAGAGCCTGGCATGCCGGTGCTTCTGAATACCGTAGTGTTGCTGACTGTAATGATTTTTCAATCGGTATTGAGATGGAAGGAACTGATAATATTCCTTATACAGAACAACAGTATCAGCAGCTAGCGCTGGTTTCTGCTGCACTTATTCGATATTACCCGCAGCTCAGTCCTGATGACGTTGCTGGTCATTCAGATATTGCTCCACAACGAAAAACAGATCCAGGTATGGCGTTCAATTGGGTTTATTATAATCGTCTGCTTAGCAGGGAGATAACAGAGTGAAGTTTTTAGCAGTACTATTAATAGTAATTCTGGGACGGTTTAAGCGGCGCCCTAAGCGGGTTAGTAAGTTAGCTAAAGCGGCAATTCCTCAGAGTGTTCTTCATTGGCTGATGCTCGCGCTTTATCTGGTTGTGCTTGAAGTTCTGTTATTGCTCTTTTTTAGCTGGGAATTCGGTATTGTCGTTTTGAGTGTTGAATTGTTGGCGTTATATTTGTACCTGGAAAGTTGGTCGCCTAGTGAGTTGACTGGAAAGTACTATAAGCACTGGTGTCGGGGGGACTTTCAAGCTGCCTGGTTAGACCTTGCTGAGCTAATGGGCTTGAGTCGCACCGATGAAGTAACGGATTGTCAGAAAGCGCACTATGCAATATGTCAGCAGCACCTTTACCTTTCATTAACGGGATTCTTTTCAACCTTATTCTGGTTTCTGTTGTTAGGGATTCCGGGGCTATTTATCTCTTTATGGGCAAACTGGCAGACTCAGCGACAAACACCGTCAGTGGCTGATAGCTTTGCTGAAATTGTCCTCTGGCTTCCCGCCAGGCTGCTTGGGTTTACTTTCTTTATCGTTGGTAACGGCGTTAGCGCTTATGCTCAACTTAAAAATAGTGATGGGGGTAAGGAGAACGCACGTGATTGGTTGTTTCGTATCGCTTTAGCTGCAGTGGGTGAAGAAAGTTTTCGGCAATATCAATCAGGCAGTGATTGTGGTGATGAGGAATTCAGACATCTGGCTGCTGAAGAGATCGTCTTTCTCAATAAGTTGATTCGGCGCGCTGCGCTTTTATGGTTAATTGTATTGGCTGTTCTAACGATGTTAGGTATCGAAACGCCGCTTTATTAATGTCTGTTCTGTATAAAGTCAGCACTGCTGAGGATCTCCGTTTACCCCTTGTGAATATATGAGTAAACTATAGCGAGAATCATTATCATTTATTGTCGAGAATGCATTAAGCCATGACTTCCTTGTTGGAACTTCCCCCTCTTTTAGAGCTTAAATCCCTTAGTTGTGGTTATGGAGAGACCGTTATTACCGGGCAGCTTAGTTTCCAGCTGCAAGCGGGAGAAATTGCTTGTCTGTTAGGGCCGAGTGGTTGTGGCAAGACGACTGTATTACGAGCTATAGCTGGGTTTAACCCTTTGCTGTCTGGCAGTATCAGTCAGAACGGACAGGTGATCTCTGATCTGAATTTCACCCTGCCGCCTGAGCATCGGGGTATCGGTGTTGTGTTTCAGGACTATGCGCTTTTTCCTCATTTGAATGTGTTTGACAATATTGCTTTTGGTTTAAATGGGCGAAGCTCTACAGAAAAAAAGCAAGCCGTCCAAAGCTTGCTGAAGCTGGTTGAGCTTCCAGATATATCGTCTCGTTATCCCCATGAGCTTTCTGGTGGGCAGCAACAACGGGTTGCGCTGGCGCGTGCTCTGGCGCCTAAGCCCAAGCTCTTGTTGATGGATGAGCCGTTTTCTAATCTGGATACTGATCTTCGCCGTCAATTGGCGCTTGAAGTTCGCTCTATTTTGAAGGATCAGGGAATTGCAGCGATTATGGTCACCCATGATCAGGAAGAAGCTTTTGCCATTAGTGATAAGCTTGGCATCCTCGCCAATGCTCAATTACAACAGTGGGGAACGCCCACAGAACTTTATTATCAGCCATTAAACCCAATGGTTGCTGGTTTTGTTGGTAAGGGTGAGTTGTTCGATGCTGAGTGTTTGAGTGAAACAACGGTGCAGACAGAACTCGGTAAAATTGAATTTGCCGAGCCGTTTGGCGCGGAGCCGGGTAAGCAGCTATCGCTCTTTATTCGCCCTGTTGATATCCGGCCTGGTCTGGAACAAGGGGAAGTAATGGCCAGGGTAGAGCAGAAAGAGTTTCTAGGTAATTCTGTCGTGTATCAGTTGGTACTACCTTCCGGACGTCAGATAGAATCAGAGATCTTTGAACCACTGATGTTTGAAGTGGGCTCCCAGGTTTCTTTGCATGTGGCCGCGCATCGGCCAATAGCTTTTGCGTCTTAGATTATCCGGTAAGCACTATAGGCTAAATACTTTTGCGGGTTCCTGAGATAGTTTTGCTGAGTATAATCACCGGGATAATACCAACCAGAACAATCAACAACGCTGCCAACGAGCAGGCTTCCAGCATCTCATCTGAGGCAAACTGATAAACATAGGTTGCCAGAGTATCGTAATTGAACGGGCGCAATATGAGAGTTGCCGGCAACTCTTTCATACAGTCAACAAATACCACCAGTGAGGCGGTTAGAATGCCTCCTTTAATTAGTGGCAGGTGGACTTTTATCAGAGTTTGTAGGGGAGAAAGTCCTAGTGATCGGGAGGCCATATCCATACTTTCAGTGATCTTATTCAGGCTGGACTCTACCGAACCGACTGAGACCGCTAGAAACCGAACTACATAGGCAAAAACGACAGCAAAGGCGGTGCCACTGAGTAGCAACCCGGTGGAAATGTTGAAATATTCTTCCATTAGGTGGTCTACCGCATTATCAAACGCTGCCAGCGGAATAATGACACCTATCGCTAGTACTGCACCTGGCATCGCATAACCCAGGCTGGAAAATTGAGCGGCAAGTTTCAGGCTTTTCTTTTTATGCAGACGCTTTGAATAGGCCAGCAGCAGAGCAATAACAATGGTGAGCAAGGCCGCAGCGGCTGACAGAAGGAAGCTGTGGCTGGCATGAGTAATAAAGTCTCGAGTCCATAACTGACTTAAGTTATTGAGCGCATAACCGGCAAGTACCCAAACTGGAATAATAAAACCCGCGATAACGGGTAGGGCACATAGTAAGGTGGCTCCCCAGGCCTTCCAGCCAGACAGTTGATATCCGGTGAGTGCTTTAAAGCGGTCTGAACTATGGAACTGGCGCTGTTTCGCCCGTGCCAATCGCTCCACTGAAATCAATATGACAACAAATATCATCATCAGGCTGGCTATTTGAGCGGCGCCACCGAGGTTGTTCATATTTAGCCAGGTATCGTATATACCTGCGCTCATACTTTTTACAGCAAAATAATCAACTGTGCCGAAGTCGTTCAGAGTCTCCATAGATACCAAAGAGAGTCCTACTGCGATTGCGGGGCGAGCGATAGGTAGAGATACCCGGTAAAAACTTTGAAACGGGGTGCAGCCCAAGGTACGGCTGGCATCATGAATGGTGGTGGATTGTTCAAGAAAAGAGGCGCGGGTTAGCAGATAAACATAAGGGTAAAGCACCATTGCCAGCATTAGAATTGCGCCCCCTAAAGTGCGAATATCCGGAAACCAGTAATCTCGGGCAGTATGCCAGCCGAATAGCTCTCGCAGAAGAATTTGTAGTGAACCTGAGTATTCAAGCAGGTCGGTATAGACATAGGCAATGACATAGGCGGGTACAGCAAAAGGTAAAAGTAGCGCCCATTCAAAGATTCGTCGTCCGGGAAAACGGCACATAGTTACCAGCCAGGCACCGCAGACACCAATGGCAATGGAGAGTGCGCCTACACCGAACATGAGTTGCAGAGTAGTGGTGACGTATACAGGCAGGACAGTGCTAGCTAGATGAGCCCAGATATTTTCTTCGGGAAAGAGGGCCAGATAGAAGATTGATAGTACTGGTAGCGCTATCATCAAGGCCGTTGTCCAGGTGCAGCTATACCAGCCAAACAGATACCCTCTACGCCCTGATGTTAACGGGGTGGGTTGTTCTGTCGTATGGCTAATGGGTTCGGCCTGCATCTGTTGCCTTATGATTATGGTGAGAAAGTAAACAAAAAAACGGTAGCGCGCAGACTACCGTTTTGAGCTTAAAAAGTCGATATAAGCCTGACTAATTATCAGGTTATATCAGTTATCAAAACCAACTTTATCAACCAGCTTTGCTGCATCGCTGCGCAGTTGTGCAACCTTTTGCAGACCAATATTGTCCTGTTTGAACTCGCCCATATATTGTTCAATCAAATCAGAACGTTGAGTGCCTGGGCGTACCGGGAATTCGAAGTTCGCCTCTGCGTACATTGTCTGGGACTGGGCTTGACTCAGGAATTCCATCAACTTGATGGCATTTGCTTTATTAGGTGCATACTTGGTTAAGGCAGCACCGGATATGCTCATATGTGTGCCGCGATCGTTCTGGTTCGGGAACACCAGATTAACAGCGCTAGCCCACTCTTTCTGTTCAGGTTGTTTTTCGTTAGTAATCATCTTACCGAAGTAGTATGAGTTACCTAATGCCAGATCACATACCCCTTCTTTCACTGCTTTTACCTGAGCTCGGTCATTCCCCTGAGGTTTTCGAGCCAGGTTAGCTTTCACATCTTTTAGCCATTGCTCTGTCTTAGCTTCACCATGGTGCGCAAGCATAGAGCCGATCAGTGTCAGGTTGTAGCTGTGTTTTCCACTGCGTGTGCAGATTCGGCCTTTCCATTTTGGGTCGGCCAGGTCTTCATAACGGGTGATTTCACCTGCGGCGACACGATCTTTAGACGCGTAGATCAGCCGTGCGCGGGTGGTGAGACCAAACCACTGGTTTTCAGGGTCACGAAACTGTGCGGGGATATTTTGTTCTAAAACATCACTCTGTACTGGTTGAGTTAGTTCTGAAGATGCAGCGTAGTATAGCGGGCTTATGTCTGAAGTTAGTAACAGATCAGCAGGTGAGTTTTTACCTTCATGTTCAAGTCGCTCTATTAAGCCTTTCTTAGCAAATACAACATTGGCTTTGATGCCGGTTTCAGCAGTAAAGGCCTCAAGCATAGGTTGAATCAGGAATTGTTGACGATATGAATAGATATTGACTTCTTCTGCAGCGGAAACGGAGGTTGCTGCAACTGTTAGTGGAAGGGCGATAAGTGCCATTTTCTTAAGTATGTTCTGCATTGTAAATATTCCTGAATAAGGTCAGTAATCATAATTCGTTGTTGCTAATGCGAACTATTCTTATTTATATTTACTTTAATGTCAACGCTAATGAGTATGATTCTCAATTAACTTGATCTGGATCACTGCTTTGTTACTCTGGAGTCTGATATCTGTTTAATGTAACCACTACCCTGACAGTATTGAGGTTAGATCGGGAACAGCTTTGCAAGTAATACGGGAACTGCATTTTCAACTCTGAGTATGCGGGGGCCGATATGGACCGCTGAAAAACCGGCAGCTTGCATCTTCTCAACCTCGTAGGGGATAAACCCTCCCTCAGGGCCGATAGCCAGAGTGGTTTTAATATTTTCAGCAGCAGGGCAGTTTGAGGCATTATAGGGGTGGGCGATTAAAGCACGTGACTGGGCTGCCAGTTCTGGCAGCTCGTCTTCGACGAAGGGTTTGAATCGCTTACGTAGATGTATTTCTGGTAGGTATGTATCGCCTGCTTGTTCCAACCCTAGTAACAGTTGCTCTCTGAGGCTGTGATCCTGAAGAGCAGGTGTTGACCAATAGCTTTTATCAACCTTGTATGAATTGATAAGGTAGATTTTCTTAACACCCATGCTGGTGATTGTCTGAAGGGTGCGTTTCAACATTTTAGGCCGGGGGAGGGCCAGCAATAGCGTTAGGGCTAGGGGAGGAGGGGCTTCGTTATCCAGATGGATTTCCAGCGTAATGCTATGTTCAGAAAGAGATGTCACGGTTCCACGACCAATATCCCCATTAAGGATGCCTACTTTAAGTTGTTGGCCTTGAGTCGGTTGGTGGAACTGTTTTATATGATGAAAACGTCGGTCATTGATGATGACAGTGTCAGAAGCGATAAAATCACTTTCAAAAAGAAGAATTAGATTCATGGTGAGCTCTGTCTGTGATCAAGGCGGCTATTTTAAAGCAGCCTATGTGACTTATCTATCTCCCCCTCTCTTTTATTGCAAGACACTAGCAGGTATATCTAGCCGAGTGAGAAAATTGCATCATATAGCGTGAATTGACTCGGAATCATGATTTACTCGAGCTGCTTTCTTTCCGTTATACGAACTACAGATCGCTCATATCTGACGGCATTGGACAAGAATTTATACCCAGGCTCTGAATATATTCTTGTAAGACTTTAAGCAGCGCTTCTGCAGCGGTGATATCATGTGCTCCTTTATATTTCGCAGAGCAAAATCAAATAGTGAAGCCTGATCTTTTAAACGGTGAAATCAGACCGACCCTGGTCAAGATGACGTTTCCGATGATGCTCGGAATTGTCAGCTTAATGCTCTTCAATGTTGCTGATAGTTATTTTGTCAGCCAATTAGGAACCAAGCCTCTGGCTGCACTAGGGTTCACTTTTCCTGTCTCTTTTACGGTTATTAGTTTGTCTATTGGGTTAAGTGTTGGAACATCTGCCACCATTGCAAAATTAATTGGCGCGGGGGATAACAGTAAAGCGCGTCAGTTGACGACAGATAACCTGTTATTAACGACTTTATTGATGGTGTTAATAGCGGTAACTTCTACATTAGTTATTGATCCACTCTTCCGTCTGTTGGGGGCGGGTGATGACTTAATGCCCTATATTCGCGACTACATGTCGATTTGGTTTTTTGGTTCTATATTCTATGTCTTGATTATGGTTTCAAATAGCTCGCTTCGCGCTAGTGGCGATACTAAAACCCCTGCTATGTTGATGGGGTTCTCTTCAATTCTGAATCTAATGCTGGATCCGCTATTAATATTTGGCTGGGGTCCCATACCCGCACTGGGTATTCAGGGGGCAGCTATTGCTAGTGTGATCGCCTGGAGTATCGCCGCAGTTGTTGCGTTGGTGAATTTATATGTACGAAAAGGCTTGTTGGTACTAAGAATTGAGTCGGTCTCTGTTGCGGCGCAGCATTGGTTGATGGTGATGAAAATAGGTTTTCCGGCAGCGCTTTCAAATATGATGACACCCATTGCCGCAGCGATTATGACCGCGGTCGTTGCGACACATGGGCCGGAAGCAGTGGCTGCTTTTGGTGTTGGTAATCGACTGGAGTCTTTGTGTCTGCTAGCAAACTTAGCGCTGTCGATGACTCTTCCTCCTTTTGTTAGCCAAAATTATGGCCGTGGTCAGGGAGCACGTGTACGCAGTGCATACTACAGCGCTGTAAAGTTTGCTCTGCTATGGCAGGCGTTGATTTATTTGCTTTTATTGATGTTTGCCGGGGGGATAGGCTCTCTCTTTAGTGATAGTGACGAGGTGGTTAGTTTAATTAGTCTGTGGATACTTGTTGTACCACTGGGCTTTGGTTTTCAGGCTGTGACCTTTTTGACTGCATCTAGTTTTAATGCTGTCCATCAACCTATGAAGGCGATGCGAATCAGTATTTTCAGACTGTTTATTCTCTATGTTCCACTGGGATATGCGGGTAACTATTTAGGTGGCTTACAAGGGATGTTTATTGGTTTTGTGATTGCGAATGTGTGCACTGCAGCAATGGCTTTTATGTGGATGAAACGCCATCTTCAGCGTATTTAGAGGCTATAAAAAAATAAGTTTTTTTGTCTTTACTTTGTCACAGACGAAAAGTAGCCTTAATTTACTCAGTAGGAATTACTCAACGAAAGTCATATTACTACTCAGTGGCTTTGGTTATATGATTTAGTTAGTAAAAAATAATAAATAGAAAATAATAACAATTCAAAACAACAAATCTCAAAAAGCAAAGAGGAAGTGAGCATGACACAGAAAATTGCTCTGGTTACTGGCGGTACAGGTGGTATTGGTTCTGCAATCTGTCGCGCATTAGCTGATTCAGGTGTGAAAGTCGTTGCTGGTTATAACTCTGGTGGTAACCATGAAAAGGCTAAAGCCTGGCAGGAAGAGCAGAAAGCTGATGGTTACGATATTCTGGTAGCCTATGGTGATGTGACAGACGAAGCATCATGCGCTGAATGTATTAAAACGGTTGAAGAAGTAGCCGGTGGTAGCGTTGATATTCTGATTAACAACGCGGGTATTACCCGTGATGGTACTTTCCGTAAGATGAGTTGGGAGCAGTGGAATGAAGTACTGTCTGCTAACCTGGACTCAATGTTCCATATGACTCGCCTGGTTATTAATCCAATGCTTGAGAAGAACTGGGGCCGGGTTATTAATATCTCTTCTGTAAACGCACAGAAAGGTCAGTTTGGTCAGTGTAACTACTCTGCCGCTAAAGCGGGTATCCATGGTTTTACTAAAGCACTGGCGCAGGAAGTTGCGGCTAAAGGTATAACCGTGAACACGGTATCGCCTGGTTACGTCCTTACGCCAATGGTTAAGAAGATCCCTGATGAGGTTCTTGAGAAGATTGTTCGTCAGGTGCCAGTCGGTCGTTTAGGTGAGCCTGAAGAGATTGGCAAAGCTGTTTCTTACTTAGCCAGTGATGATTGTGGCTATGTGACCGGTTCTGACTTCTCAATCAACGGTGGTCAGCACATGTCTTAAGCTGATTACTCAGCTACAAAAAAACCCGCTTATGCGGGTTTTTTTAGGTCTGCTAATAGAGGGTGAATAATCCGGACTATTTTTTTGCATTAATCACGCTTATATGAAAATCCTGAAACTCTTGCAAGAGTTCTATGTAATAGCATTACAAATATTGAGATTTAGCTGTACTGCTCCCCTTTTCTATTCGAAGGAGAGGGAGCTGTGAAATGGTCTGCTGCAGTGTCGGATCACTTATACAGTGTCAGGCGCTTCTTACCTGTTGACGATCCTGAACGGGTTCTGTGAGGTATGTAGGCTTTGATGAAGCTTCTTTAGCTTACTTTACCTGTTGCAGGTTACTGTAAAAACGAATTTGAAGTGCCTCATGCTGCAGTGTAAATGGATGGCATTGCCACTCTAGCTCTAAGTTCTTCAGATCGTTTGCGTTTACAGATTTGTCTCGTAACTCAAGCGCTTTTTGTAATCGATCCATCTGGTATTCCATACGCAGAGATTGATCCTGTTCGGGGGATTCCTGACCCAGAAGTATTTCAAGCCTGATACAGAGTTTTCTCAGAGCGATTTCAGTGACTTCAAGTAATTGCTCTATCTCTATACGTCCCGAGATAAACTCCAGTAGCAGCTCATAACGGCGGTTTATTAACGGCTCAAAGTGCTCGTTAGTCCTGTCGCTTTGTGCCCAGACAGACTGAACTTCATCTAATGCCAGTTGGTCTAGCGTGCCGTTTTGTATGAGATTTTCCAGTTGGTCACAGACTCTGATACGCTGAAGTAGTGCTTCTTCAAACAGGGTTTCGGTGGGACAGGATTGTTGGGTTTTACTCTGTACTTGCTTTTCTTTATTCAGATTATCAAAGACTAAGTTACAGGCTTTTCGAAATTCCGGCCACAGTTCGCGCTCAACACTATGGAAAGTATTTCCCGCTTCTTTCCAGCGTTTTTGTAACGCTTTAACCTGGGTCGCCGCACTTTCAATATTATCGATTGCGGCTAGTTTGATTGCCTGATTCAGAATGTCCTTTTTGTCATTAGCAACCTGATCCCGGTGTCCTGAAATTTTCCCATCAAGTTGTTTTAATAATGCGTTGAATTTAGTTTGTACCTGTCGTCCCGGCGTCCGGTCAACTGGTGCATAGTCTTTCCATTCCCGCTTAACAGTCCGGCTAAGCTGCTCAATCAAGCCCCAGTCGGCTTCTTGCCAGTCAAGCTGATTAAGGTAGTCACTCAGCTCTGACACTAATTGAGTGCGTTTGCGCAGATTATCTTCGCGTTGCTGCTTTTGCCCACGAAAATAACTTTCGCAGGGAGTATAGGCCTGATCTGAGGCTGCTTTAAAACGCTGCCAGATTGTGCGGGAGTGAAAAGGATCGCTACCATCTAACTGCTTCCATTGCTGTTGGAGCTGGTGGATTTTTTTGGCCAAAGCAGGGGGTTCAGATGCATTATCAATTAGCGCTTCCATCTGCTGACAGAGTAGTTCTTTCTTCTCTTCTACAGCAAATCCCTGCCAGTTTTTAAGTTCGGATAAACGTGCAGTCAGGCCTTTGTAACGCTGTTGTAAAGACTTAGGAGTGCTGCCATTGATGCTGTCTAATTTTGTCTCAATCTGACGTTCTATCTGACCTGCGGCTTTAATCTGTCCAGCTTCAATCTGTTGCTCGAATTTGTTAAGCAGGCCTGACAGGTCTTCACTGCAATGTAATCGTTCCAGATTGAGCTGGTGGAGTTGGCCGCGAACCAGATCGCATTGCTGAATGATCGCCTGTAATTGCACTGGTTTTGTAATCTTTGTTGGCCAGTTTATTTGTTGGATAAAAAGGTCCATTTTATTTAAATATTGCTGCAACGGTGCTGCTGCCTCAACAGAAGGTGATTCGTTGAGGAGCGTGGAGATCGAAGAGCTATTTTTTATCCAGTTTCTAGAGGCGTTCTGACAAAGGGTAAAGCGCTGTTTAAGCGGCGCCAGTTTAGCAATGTTTGTGGATTCGTTAGTCTTATTCAGTAACTCTTGCGTGGTGCTGTCCCAGCAGTTTTGTTCGGCATCGAGATCGGCTGTGCAGAAGTGTTCTCCCGATATTAGTGTTTCACATCGAATGGTTATTTCTTCGAGCTTTTGCAACAGCTCTGCCTGTTGCTGTTTTTTTGCTCTCTCTTGTTGTTCGTTTTGTAGCAGGGCATCGCTTCGTTGCTGCTCAATGGTGACGGTGTGTTGGCAGCGCTTGATTATTTGTTCATAGCGTTGGCGAATTGATTCTTCCGGTGAAGCTTGAAGTTGATCCCACTGCTGACATAGTGCAATGAGCTTCGTGTTGTAGAGAGGGAAAAATGAAGTCTGACTTAAATGCTCCAGGCTGGACAGTAGCTCTTCCTGGCGAAGGCGTAAGATTTCTTCATGCCGGGATTGTTCAAGCAATTGTTGCTGCTTATTGCGAATAATACGATAAACGGTTTTATCCCGGCCTTTAATGGCTTTACTCGCTTGTTCCAGCAGTTCCGGCATGCTGAGTTTATTAGCAGCGGATTGGCGAATATGAGTGCTATTGCCATTTATAGTCAGACTGATTAAACAGTGTTGATCGGTAATTCTTTGCAGTGCCTGCTGCTGAAGTTCTGAATTGGTACTGTTTAAGGCGATATGCGTAAGGATGTTCTCGTCCTGAAGAGATATCAGACATTCGGATTGTTGGCTCAACGTGTAGCCAGGATCAAGAATGATATTACAGATACGCTGAGTAACCGTGCGGCGGATGTCGGGGTCCGAATCATGGATAAGAATATCTGACAGTAAGTCGGGAGCCGCAATTTTATCAACAGCTGCAAGGCGCACTTCTACACTCTGATCCTGGCGGGCGAGTTGAGTAAGAACTTCTAGGTGCTTAGTGTTCCCGGGACTAAGCCGGTGAACTGCTTTGATTCGTACGGTGGCTTTACTATGCTGCCAACGGGGTTTGAATAACTTCACAAACATTACATCGATCCTACAATGGCCACTATATAAACAACGGTACCTGTGGCCTGAAGCCGGTATTCTACCGGCCTTTGACTGTGCAGGAAAAGCCCTGATAAGAAAGAAAACTGTATGTTCCAACAGACAACTCCTCCGGGTTGCATGTCTGCCGGGCTTTACAGTGGTTTTAACACGAGGAATTTTTTTTAGCTGCGGATCTCAACTTCACCATCGACGTAAAGCCAATGGCCATCTTGCTGTCTGAAATTTGACCGTTCGTGCAATTCGCCCTGTTCTTCAGCGGTCTCGAATCGGGCAACAAACTCAACGATGCCGTTAAGGTCATCAGCCTTTCCCGCTTCAGTTTTAAGAATTTTTAAGCCTGTCCAGGTCGTTGCTTGAACCTGTTCTGTAATGAGTTCAGCATCCTCGGGGTTGCGGTGTTCCTCAGCTGTTGAATTGATAATATAATCTACTGCTCCTAGTGAGAATGCTGTATATCTGGACCGCATAAGAGCTTCAGCTGTTCTGGATGGCTTATGGCCTTCAATAGCCGGTTCACAGCAGAATGCGAATGGCTTATTCGAGCCACAAGGGCAGGTAAGAGTGGTATCTTTGTGGTCGTGAAGCATAGAGTCCCCGGCTAAAAATATAATTGCTGTGTAACATAGTATTATAAGCCGTTGACATATTAAGCATATTGATCAAAAGCATAACCATACCGAGATAATCGGTTTTAAGGCGAACAGAATGGCGGCATCAGCTCAAAAGACTTTTTTCTGGCATGATTATGAAACTTCAGGTGCTGATCCTAAGCGTGATCGGCCACTGCAATTTGCAGGTATACGTACGGATCATGCCTTTAACATTATTGATGAGCCGGTGATGTTTTACTGTAAACCGGCGGAGGATCTGTTGCCGCATCCGGAAGCCTGTCTGATTACCGGCATTACGCCGCAGAAAGCGATTCAGGAAGGATACTGCGAAGCAGAGTTTATGGCATTGGTTCATCAACAATTATCGCGTCCGGGTACTTGTGGCGTGGGATATAACAGTATCCGCTTTGATGATGAAATTACTCGGTACAGTCTGTACCGAAACTTTTTTGATCCCTATGGACGAGAGTATCAGAATGGTTGCTCCCGCTGGGATATCATTGACATGTTGCGGCTGACCCGGGCGCTTCGTCCGGAAGGGATCGAGTGGCCATGTTATGAAGATGGCCGTCCCAGTATGCGGCTGGAAGATTTGACCCGGGTGAATGGTATTGATCATGGTAATGCTCACGATGCTTTAGCGGATGTGTATGCAACCATTGCGATGGCTCGCCTGGTTAAAGAACGCCAGCCAAAGCTTTATGAATATGCGCTAAACAATAGTGATAAGCGGAGTATTCAAGAGAAGCTAGATCCGCTGTCAATGAAACCAGTCCTGCATATATCCTCGATGTATCCATCAGAATGGGGTAATGCTGCTGTAGTTGCGCCTGTGGCAAATCATCCGACTAACCGTAACTCGGTAATCGTTTTTGATCTGAGGGTCGATCCTTCTCCCCTGATTGAGCTACCTGCGGATGAGATTCGTCGTCGCCTCTACAGTCGCAGAGAGGACATGGCTGAAGGGGAAGAGCGTATTCCTCTAAAGCAGATTCATATAAATAAATCTCCGGTCGTAGCGCCTGCTGGGATGTTGACCGCTGTCGAGGCTGAGCGACTGAATATTTCCGGAGATCTGTGCCGTACTCACCTGAAAATGCTCAGAGGTTGCTCTGATCTGAAACAGAAAATAGCGCAAGTGTTTGGAGAGTCTGACTTTGCTGAGGATTTTGATCCAGATCATATGCTTTATAGTGGCGGATTCTTTGGTGATGCCGATAAGAAGAGTATGGATATCATAAGAAATACTGATCCTCAGCAGCTGGGGGGGCTTGATCTGGCTTTCCAGGACTCTCGGTTGGAAGAGATGTTCTTACGCTATCGTGCGAGGAATTATCCGTTTAGCCTCAATGATGATGAGCGGAGTCGCTGGGAAGAATTTCGACGATTGCGGCTGCTGGGGCCTGATAGCGGAGGGCATCTGACGATGACTGAATTGTTCGCAAAGCTAAATGAACTTTATCAACAGCCTGAGCTGGGCAACGCTCAAAAAGAGATATTGGAGGAGTTAGCTTTGTATGCTGAAGCGATCTATCCAATGGATGAGGTGTATTGATGAATCTGTCTGTTTATGCAAAAGCTGCGTGTCTGATTATTTCGTGGATCAGTATCTCAGCCTATGCTGACAGGAAAGAGGATCTGATTAATCCTATTGATTATGCTGTTACAGCACCCGGAGGATATATCGATTCGCCGATCGACCCGGCAACGCTATTTGAGGGTCGTCGTCGAGGCTATGTTGATAGTGAATCAATGCCAGAGATCGAACCGATGTTGATACCTGAGTTGCAATTGCCTCCGCCAACAGTCATTCCTCATGGTGATTTTGAACCGGTGGAGCGGATTGTGAGCGCAGAAAGAAAAGCCCCTCCTTTGACGGGCGAAGATCGAATATTTGCACAGATTGCCAGGGATGAGCTGGAGATTAAATGTTTGATGGATGATGCATTAGATCAGTGTGAAGGGATCGAAATTGAGGTACCACAAGAGAATAAACCCCGCTCACGCAGGGTTATTGATCGTCAGATTCAGACCTCAGGTACAAACTGACCTTGCTCCTTTAAAAGCGCGATCTCCGTATCACAGATCTTTTCCAGAGCTGTTGAACTAGCCTCCTGACGATGTTCTTCACCAAAGGTACGTACTGTTAATCGTCGTTCTGGCAATTGGGTATAGCATTTGCGCAGATCGTTCAGCGTTAGGGCGTTAATGGCCGCGGTCAACTGTTCCCGACTATCAAAACTATGTTCATCCCGATCGATCTCCTGCCAGTAACGTTCACTCAACTCACTCATCCGGTTGGCTTTACGGTTTATTCTGGAGAGGACGCTTTCTTTAAAGCTATCGACCTGTTCTTCGGTCAGCTCTTCGAGCTGAGTTTCCATCTGTGAGATGAACTCGTTGATATGTTTTTCTAATCCTATGGGCCCCGTGTTGGGTGATTGAATGACAAAAGCCAGTCCAGGAGCTTTGCGCATCGACATAGCCGTTTCAAATACTACATAACCCAGCTGTTGCTCGGTACGCAGTCGACTATAAAAAGGCGCAGAGAGGATCTCACTTAATAGTGCATACTCTGCCCGGGTTTTTGTATCACTGTTATCCGCTTGAAAGTAGACGCTGATAGCTGAGTCGCTATGATCAACAGGGAGTGTTTGAGTTAGATTCGACTGCTTATCTAACAGAATAACCGGCAGGCGGCTGCGGTAACTGATAATTGGCTGAGTCGGCAGGTGAGTGCGAACGGTTTCGGCCATTTGCAGTGCGTCTGATTCTGACAGGTTACCATGGGCCAGCATTCTTACTTCTGTTTGTTTTAAAAGTTGTGGGATAAAGGCCTGTAGCGTTGCCAAATCAATACTGTGTAATGCGGCTAGTTTTTTCTCAGCGCTCCAGCTTTGTAGAAGTAGGTTGTACACTTCACCAATTGTTTGGTTATAGGGTTTATCCTTCAAACTATTTTCCAGCTCTTGTGCATACTTCTCTTTGATGCGGGAAAAGCTGGTTCCAGAGAAATCCAGCTGCTGCAGGCTATTCATTACCTGATTGAGCAGCTTGGGTTGCTTATCGCTGTATCCAGAGATGCGAATGCTGAGGCCACGCATATGCGGATAAATACGAGTGCTCAGACCCGCCAGCGAGGCATCGTAAAGAGTTTCATTCAATTGATCTTTCACCAGCTTGGTATAGAGAGCTGTCATCACTGAGTTTTCCGGTGACTGGTTCGCTTGCCCGGATATGACAGAGATAAAAAAATCCGTCTTTGGAAGCTGAAAGGTCTGATCCTGTTTATGCCAGAGAGAATAACCATCCTGCTGTAAAATAAGTTCGGGTCTGCTTTCCTGACTTTTTAATTCTTTACTCGCCAGAAGCGCTGGCGTAACCGGCTTTATGTTGAATTCTTCAGCGATAAAAGGGTTTAGTTTACGTACTTGAAGAGCCGGGATGTCAGCGGGGTTATTCCACTGTTCGCGTCGTAATGAAGCGACAGGCATTATGCTGTATTCAGCGTTAAACCAGGGGTCCTTGTTATCTGTTGCCAGATTTTGTGCCTGCAGTGTAATCAGCAAGTTGTCCGGGGTCATTTGTGACAGAATATTTTTGATCAGTTCAGGTTGAAATTTCTCCAACAGATAATCGGCACTGATCACTGAATCCGCTGGATAAAGTTGCAGGTTACGTGACAGGTGTGAGACTTCATGGATAGGTTGTGCCTTTTCCTTGAATCTGAAACTGATGTCATTCAGTTTCTGTTCTTCCTGATACAGCGCTTCATTAACACCTTTCTCCTGCAGCATTCTGATCGCTGCAAAGGTGGTTTCTATCACTTCGTCGTAATTTATAAGGCCTTCATCGGTTAGGGACAGCGACAGAACAATTGATGATTGGTCTGGCAGGTCATTTCCCCGATGAGCACTTAAACTGTTCACCCAGCCTTTTGTTTTAAGTGCTGAAAAAAGGCTCCCCTGGCCTTCATAGCCGAGTATTGACCCGATAAAGTGCGCAGGCTTTTCTTTGTAATACTCTCGGGTTGCCTGAATAGGAAATGTCAGTGTGAGTTGTTGCAGGTCTTTAAGTGTTTTGATGTTCTGTTGTAGCGGTAAATTTTGATACAAAGGGGTCTGAGAAATAAATTGAACCGCGTTACTGTTTTTGACGGAGGAAAATTTATCTTCAACCAGACGCTTCAGCTCTAATACCGGTTCTTTCCCCAGAATAACAACGGTCATCTGGTTTGCAGAGTAGTGTTGATTATAAAAGCGAATGAGATCCTGTCGAAGTTTGCCTTCCTCGTTCGACAAGGTTTCCAGATTGCCGACGGCAAACTGACTCATGCTGTGTTCAGGGTTCATTACTCGCTTGCCGGCAGAATAACCGCGGCGACCATCATCGCGTAGTTTTGATTGATACTCTGAGTTAACGGCGTGCCTTTCGCGGTCAACATATTTTTCTGAAAAGAGTGGGTCGATAAAAAAATGCGAGAAACGGTCCAGAGCAGGTTCCAGTTGATCTGCTTTGATATCAAAAAAATAGTTTGTATTTTCAAACGCTGTATAAGCGTTATGACTTCCACCATTATTGCTGATGTATTCCTGGTAGCTACCTGCTTCAGGGTATTTCTCAGTGCCAAGAAACAGCATGTGCTCGAGAAAATGTGCTAATCCAAGCCTGTTTTCAGGGTTTGCATTGGAGCCGACGTTGATGTCTACAGATGCTGCTGCTTTATCTGTCGTTGGGTCAGAGATAACCAGGGCTTTCATCTGGTTTGGTAGTGTGAATGCAAGATAATCACGTTCGTCTGTAGGGCTTTTGTGAACTGCTGCATAGGTTAGTTTTGTTGTCATGAAAAGCAGCAGAAGCAAAACATGACGGGTACTTTTATTTGTATATCGGTAGCGCATTCACTCGAGCCTCTGTATATGGCAATCTTTTGGTAGGGAGACATTGTATTGAATAACTTCGTACCCTATTTCTTTAACGTCTGTAAAACTAACTTTAAGTAAAACAATGAAATTTAAGAGCTGCCAGACGTACTTCATTGGCGATAGATCGAGTTCTGATATAGCCGGCATAAGCGTTTAAGTCTAGTTATGAAAGACGTTATTGTCTATTTTTTGTACAGTTGTTTTTGTTATATGTCCTTTGTATTTGGTTATTTAACATTACAGGCCATTAAAATTTGGACAAGAGGTTTGATTATTGGTTCGTTTGTTTCTTTATCAATCAATGTTGCTTTACAATCGAAGGATGTCATAACGTTTTATTTTTACAAACCTATATTCAGACTTTGGGATGGATTCTATGAATCGCGAAAAGGTGATTTTTGCATTTTTTATTGTATTGGCATTAACCCTGAACTTTGGTTTTTTTCTCGGTGAAATAGAGAATCTGGCTCATCATAATGTCTTCGAATTCTTTGCCGCTATTGTGGTGAGTATGATCTGTACGGTACTTAAATTTGGTGACCGCACGCATATTGGTGCGTTAATGTTGGCGACAAGCCTGGTTGCGGATCTTCAGTTAGTGGTGGCAGCGATGATTTGGGGGTATGGCGCTCAAATATCAGCTGATGGCGTGACGGCTGAAATGATCAGCAGTGTCGTGTCTTTATCCGGTGGAGCCTTACTAGCGAATATCGTGTCGGTTATTTTGTTGATGGTCGAAACAATCGTGGTACGTCGATAAAGGCGGGCCAAGATGAGCGATATTTTTTATCTGCTGCTGCGTCGACTGCGGCAGCCTCTGATCACCCTTATCGTTATTTACTCTGTCTCAACCGTTGGTTTTGTCATCATTCCTGGTCAGGATGATCAGGGTAATGTCTGGCACATGGATTTTTTCCATGCCGTTTACTTTGTTAGCTTTATGGGGTCAACGATAGGATTTGGTGAGATACCCTACGCATTTACTGCGGCCCAGAGGGTTTGGACGCTGATTTCTATATACGGCACAGTTATCTCCTGGTTATATAGTATTGGTTCGTTGCTAGCGTTGTTTCAAGAGCCTGTATTTGGGCGGATGTTACGACGTCGCTCTTTCGTCAACGAAGTGAGTAATTTTAATGAGCCTTTCTATTTGGTATGCGGCTATGGCATAACCGGTAGCGCTATTATAAAAAAACTTAGCGAGCGAGGTATCCGTTCGGTAGTGATTGATATCAGTCAGGAGCGTATTGATCGTCTCGAAATGGATGACCTGTTGACCAGGGTGCCGGGGCTTTGTGCTGATGCCTCTCTGCCTGAGGCGCTGGATGATGCGGGGTTACAGCACGGATCCTGCGTTGGCGTTCTGGCATTGACGAATAACGATAATGTTAACTTGTCGATCTCTATCGCTAGTAAATTGCTGGCACCGCAGCGGATTGTTGTGTCCCGGACAGAGTCAGAAGTCAATGCGCGTAATCTTGCATCTTTCGGTACCGAGCATATAGTCGATCCTTTCAGGGCTTATGCTGAGTACTTATCGCTGGCGGCGCATTCTCCTTATATGCATCTTGTTTATGATTGGCTAATTAACCCCTATCACAGGCCTCTTTCCAGTGCTTATAAGAAAACCAGCGGGCGTTGGATTATTTGTGGACTGGGGCGTTTCGGAAAGGCTCTCTACCATGAGTTTGCCAAACACGATGTTGAATTGGTGTTGTTGGATGATGATGCGCGGCAGCTGAAAAATTACAAAAACACAGTGGTTGGGCTCGGAACTGAGGCGGCTACTCTTGAGGTAGCAGGGGTGCGTGAGGCTGTTGGGATTATCGCCGGCACGAATAACGATGCGGATAATCTATCGATTATTCTGACCGCTCAGGAATTGAACCCAAAACTGGTAACTGTCGTACGCCAGAATTTAAATACCAACACGCTGGTTTATAAGAATTCGAATGCTGATTTTATTATGGAGTCGGGGCGAATTATCGCGAACAGAATTTTAGCAAAGCTGAAAACTCCGTTGTTGCCGGTGTTTATAGAACAGATGCAGCGACAGGATGACGTCTGGGCGCATACGTTGCTAAACCGGATGAGCAGCATTGCCAGTGATAGCGAACTGGATAGCTGGTCTATTACGGTCAATGAAGAAGCCACCCCCGCCATTATGGCCATTATGGGGGATGGTGATCAGGTTAAGCTGAGTGCCCTGATGAAAGATCCGCGCCATCGAAAAGATCAATTGAATTGTTTTCCGCTGATGTTAAGACGTAATGGTGACCTGAAGCTTTTACCCGGTGAGCTGACACTTTTAGAGGAAGGTGATGAAATTCTTTTCTGCGGACTTGCTGATGCCAGTGATCAGATGAGCTGGAGTATTAATAATTACAATATTCTCTTTTACCTGCAAACTGGTGAAGAACCCAGTCACAACCTTTTGGCTAAACTGCTAAAGCGAATCTGATGCCCTATTTCCTTTTGACCATGACGGTTCTGTTTTGGGCCGGTAATTTTGTGACGGCCCGTGGAATTCATGCGGACTTCCCGCCGTTGACGATGTCGTTTATGCGCTGGGGATTAGCATTATTAATCATTTTGCCTTTCGTCTTGCCGCGGATATGGCGTAAACGAGCGTTGATCCGAAGCAATTTGCCAATTCTTATCGTCTTGGCTGTATTGGGTGTGGCTTGTTTTAACTCCTTTGTCTATTTGGGGGTGCAAACGACGCAAGCGACTAACGCAACCCTGATGCAGTCGGCAATACCAATATTGATCCTTATTATCTCATCACTGTTTCTGGGCGAAACGGTTGTCAGGCGCCAGTGGTTGGGTGTGGCAATTTCCTTGATTGGTGTTTTGATGCTGGTGGCTAAAGGAGATCCACAGGTTCTGATGACGCTTTCCTTTAATCGCGGAGATCTATGGATTTTGTGCGCGGTGCTATGCTGGTCGACCTATTCAATATTATTGCGTAGAAAGCCGGTCGAGCTGGATGGGTTTACCTTTTTCGGTTTTACGGTATTGATTGCAGTGATCGTGCTCTTTCCGTTTATGCTGAGTGAATACCTGGCGGGTGAGCGTCCTGGGTGGAACTCTTCGACATCATCAGCCATTATATATATGGCTATTTGCCCGTCGATTCTCTCCTATATTTTCTGGAATAGGGGGGTCGCAGAGCTGGGCGCGGCTAAAGCAGGCTTATTTATACACCTGATGCCACCGTTTGGCCTGATTCTGTCGGTTATCTTTCTTAATGAAACCGTTGAACCTTTCCATTTTATTGGGATGGGGCTAATATTCAGCGGCATCTATTTGGCGATTATCACCGGTCGCAAGCATAACGAGAAAAAGGCACCTGCGTAATATCAGTTTCGTTGAGTGCCTAAAAAATTAGTGAAGGAGTTTCTATGCGTACACTGTTGGTTTCATTTTTTGCTCTGGTTATAGGGTTTGGCATGATTGTTCCTGATGCTGAAGCGAAACGCCTCGGTGGTGGTTTTAGTCTTGGTAAATCTTTTTCCTCTCCAAAACGTGTTCAACCTGCAGCGCCAACAAAACAACAAGCAGCGCCAGCTAATGGTGCTACAAATAAGGCCGGGCAGCCTCGCCGTAGCGGTTTTGGTGGTTTGATGGGAGGCTTGTTAGCCGGCGGCTTGTTAGGTGCGTTGTTCTTCGGGGGCGCCTTTGATGGTATTCAGTTTATGGATATCTTGCTTATTGGTTTGCTGATTTTTGTGGCGGTGAAAATTTTCTCAGGTATGAAGCGTGCTCAACAACCGGAGTATGCAGGTCATCAGCGTCAGCAACCTGAAACGACGCAGACAGAGGCTGAAACTTACCAGAATGCACCTCCGGCAGCTGGGGCTGGTTTTGATTTCGGCTCTGAAGCTTTGTCTCTGCCAGAGTGGTTTAATGAAGAAGCCTTTGTGGAGGGTGCTAAGGGGCACTTTACTCACTTGCAGCAGGCATGGGATCGCAGTGACTGGGATGATATTCAAACCTATACAACGCCTGAACTTTTAGAAGTCCTACAGCAGGAGCGCGCAAAACAGTCAGCTGATCAGAAAACAGAAGTAGTGTCTGTTATGGCTGAATTAGCTAACTTTATGGATAATGATGATCATGTTATTGCGTCAATTAATTTCTATGGCTGGCTCAAGGAAGACAGTGATGAAACCACTGAGTTTAGCGAAATCTGGCACCTGCGCCGGGAGATGAGCGGAGAGAATTCTGATTGGATTATTGTTGGTATTCAGCAGCCCTCATAACTGAAGCCTGTCTATGAAAAAGCGCAGCCAATGGCTGCGCTTTTTGGTTTAGTGAGCTTCCTTCCTTTTCACTTTAAACCTCTTTTCGGGTAAATACCCAGGTGTCTTCTTTGGAAAGACTTTCGTCATATTGATAGCCTCCCAGATTAAAGTTCTTAAGCTGCTCTGCATCGGTAATCTTGTTTTTAATCGCGTAGCGGCACATGAGTCCCCGGGCTTTCTTGGCAAAGAAGCTAATGATCTTATATTGTCCATTCTTCCAGTCTTTAAACACCGGAGTGATCATTCTTCCCTGAAGGTTTTTAGGCTTCACCGATTTAAAGTACTCATTTGACGCCAGGTTAACCAGTGCCGGCTGGTCTTCCTCGGTTAGGGACCGGTTTAGATCGTCGGTGACGATGTCGCCCCAGAATGCGTAGAGGTTGTTGCCTCGGCTGTTTGTTAGTTTGGTGCCCATCTCTAGTCGGTAAGGCTGCATCAGGTCCAGTGGCCGTAGAACGCCATACAGACCTGACAGGATACGCAGATGTTTCTGGGTAAAGTCTAGTTCTTCTTCGTTGAAATCCTGCGCATTCAGACTGCTGTATACATCACCGTTAAATGCCAGTACTGCTTGTTTGGCATTATCATTGTTAAATGGCATAGACCAACTCTCATAGCGGGCAACATTCAATGCAGACAGTTTATCGCTGAGCTTCATTAACTCGGCGATATCTTGCACTGAGTAATCACGTAGCTGTTGTATGAGGTTGCTGGCGTGATCCAGGTGCTGCGGTTGCGTATGGCGGTCTGTTGTTGCCGGAGTATCGTAATCGAGATTTTTTGCAGGAGAGATAACCAGTAGCATAGTATTTTGTATCGTTTTCGGATGATGAACTGATCCTAAACTAAAAAGGCCAGCACTGGGAAGAGCTGGCCTGATTAGTTGTAACTATCTGCGTGATAGTGTGTCGCAAGGAATGTTTCAGGAATGGAGTTTTAGGTTCAGTTTGTCTACCACTTCACTTCAATCTGAATCACTGTCCAGGCTCTCTTAGATAAAGAGTGCCTGACAGTCGATCCAGAATTTCGTCCAGTTGGATTTTTTGACTAAAAGGATATGGGTGGAGCTGTCCATCGTGACCTCCATCATTGACTGCCTGTCTATTCAGCGTTGGCCGGATGGTGGTTTTGTCAAAGGCCCGCGGTGATGGGTTCAGTCGCTATTGTTTGGCTGCTGGCCGAGTTTCTTTTTTTGATCCAGCTTGATGTAGATGGCAAGAGCGCTAAATGTGCCTATAGCGACCAATATTGAAATAATATAAGCATTGGCGTTTTCGTTTCCTACGGCACGGGTATACATGGCTGAGGTTAACATACCACCCACAAAACAGAGCGCGGTCATCACTATGCTAGTGACAATCGTAGCGGCTTTACGATCCGGTGCCCGGCTGATCATAATAATCAGCGTTATAAGCAGCGAAGCGAGAACAATAAAAGAAGGGATAAGCGCTAACATAGGAGTTCCTTACATAAGAGATGGCTATTTGTACCATTGATCACTGTCTGAAAAAACCCTCAAAGGGATACTCTATTGATTTCAGAGGCCATAGCATTGATTTTCTTGTATTATAAAGCCCAATTTTAGTTAGCTTTCAGAAAAAGATAATCAGATGACGAAGCAGACCGTTCTGACCGGGATAACAACCACCGGTACCCCACATATTGGTAACTACCTAGGTGCCATTAAACCCGCTATAGAAGCCAGCCTGAACAGCAATAATAACAGCTATTTCTTTCTTGCTGACTTCCATGCGTTGATCAAGTGCCATGACCCTGAGCGGGTGGCCCGTTCTACCCGGGAGATTGCAGCGACCTGGCTGGCACTCGGCCTGGATACGGATAAGGCAACTTTTTATCGTCAAACCGATATCCCCGAGATTACAGAGTTGACCTGGATTCTTACCTGTATGACTTCTAAAGGTTTGATGAATCGCTCGCATGCTTATAAGGCGTCTGTGGATGCTAATCGTGAAGCGGATCGACAGGATGATGATGACGTTACCATGGGGCTGTTTAGTTATCCCATTTTGATGGCTGCAGATATTCTTATGTTTAATGCAGATATTATTCCTGTAGGCAAAGATCAGATTCAACATATCGAGATGGCGCGGGACATTGCTGGTCGTTTTAATCATACCTACGGTACGCTGTTTAACTTGCCTGAAGCTCAGGTTGACGAACAGAATCAGCTAATTCCAGGTTTGGATGGTCGGAAGATGTCCAAGAGCTATGATAATACCATCCCGCTGTTTAGCGCTTCAGATGATCTGTATAAATTGATCAAGCAGATTAAAACAGATGCCCTGGAGCCAGGCGAACCAAAAGATGCTGACAACAGCACAATATTCCAGTTGTATTCAAACTTTGCCTCTGATGCTGAGCAGGCAGCGATGCGAATCCAGTTTGAAAATGGTATTGGCTGGGGCGATGCGAAGAAAGAATTGTTTGAGCATCTGGATAGCTATCTGAGTGGCCCTCGCGATGAGTATAACCGCTTAATGGGTGATCTTGGCTATGTCGAACAACAGCTGCATAAGGGTGCAGAGAAGGCCCGTCGTCACGCCTCACCGTTCCTGGATAAAGCCCGTGTGGCGGTGGGTATTCGCCCATTAACCTGGCAGCCTGAAGCGGGTTCTCAGCAGGAAGCTAAGAAAGATAAAGAGCAATCAGCAGAGCAGGTTGCTCGGGCAGAAGAGGGTCGTCGTCGCGCTATTCTAATGCAGTTAAAACCGATGCTGGATCGGGTAAATAATGCTGGAGACAGTGCAGCGGAGGCTAAATTGTTGATTGCAGAGAAAGAGGCTGCTATTGAGTCTTTGAAGAAAAAAGCTAAGCAGAAAGCTCAGAATGAACTCGATCTGTTGCGTGAAGAGCTGGCAGAGCTTCTAGGCTAAAGCTGAAAGGCTCTGTTCCTGAGATAAACGATCAAGGAGAGGATATGTTTTCCACGTTAATTTCAGTGTCAGAGCTGAATAATCTATTGCAAGCTGATAGAGTGAGCACGGTAGTTTTCGACTGTCGTGCTTATCTGACGATGCCAGGAAAAGGTGAACAGGTCTATCATGAGGGGCATATTCCGGGGGCCGGGTATCTTCATCTGGACGATGACCTTTCCGCGCCGGTAAGTGCTGATTCTGGTCGTCATCCGCTACCTGATTTTACTCAGCTTGCTACAAAAATTCGCACCTTTGGGGTCAACCCGGATACTCAGGTTGTCGTTTACGATGACTGTGGTGGGGCGATGGCTGCCAGGGCCTGGTGGCTGTTACGTGTGTTGGGTCATCCCAGGGTGGCGGTCCTTGATGGCGGCTACCCTGCCTGGGTTACCGCGGGTGGACACATTTCTGACCAGTTACCTGCCATGTGTGCTGGAACATTTATTGAGAACCCCGATCTTTCAATGCTATTGCCGATTGAGCAAGTTGCCAGTTTGGCTTCCGAGGGAGTGTTGGTGGATGCACGCACCCCGGAAAGGTATAGAGGGGAGCAGGAGCCGATCGACCCAATTGCCGGGCATATCCCTGATGCGGTCAATCGTCCGCTTCAGTTGAATTTGACGGCTGACGGATATTTTAAGAGTGCTGAAATATTGCATCAGGAATGGACCCGCTTTCTTGAACCATGCCGGGCAGAGCAGGTAGCGCATTACTGCGGCTCTGGTGTTACCGCGTGCCATAACCTGTTAGCGATGGAGTATGCGGGTTTATCTGGCGCTAAAGTGTATCCGGGTTCCTGGAGTGAGTGGATTCGTGATCCAGCGAGGCCTGTGGCTATAGGCGACTAGCTTCTATCGGCGTTTATTTAAGTGTTCATAAAAAGGGGAATGAATGGATTTTCAGGCAATCCGAACTTATATGCTGAGTCGCCCAGAGTCCTGGGAAGACTTTCCTTTCTATCCCGATGTTGCGGTGATGAAAGTTCGTAACAAAATGTTTGCGACCCTTTCAATTGAAGGTGGACTGGCCCGGATGAATCTTAAATGTGACCCTGCCGAAGCGCAGATGTTACGGGATATCTTCAGTGCTGTGTTACCGGGTTATCATATGAATAAGCGTCATTGGAATACCGTATTACTCGATGGCAGCATTCCCGCAGGGGAACTGGAACGAATGATTGATCGTTCCTACGGCCTGGTGGTGAAGGGAATGACGCGTAAGGATCGTTTGCCATTGGAACTGAAATACGGCAGCGATGTTCTCTACCGGTAACCTGATCAGCCATTGATTATTTAAATCAGAGCAATAAATAAACCTAAGCTTACTTGAGCGCAATCTCTTTATATACTGGTCCTGTTCGTCACTTCCCTAATATGGAGATTGATATGGCCTGTTTCCAGTCAGGTGTTATTGCTGAAGCTAACACCGATGCGCTTTTCATTACCTTGAATGTCGCTCCCACGACCGATGCGATCGTAAACCTAAGACAGGTGCTATCCGGTATTCCTGCGACTGAATTATCCTTTAGGCAGCGCTATCCGGAAGCTGACTTTCATATCACGGCGGCTATTGGTAGTGAGTTTTGGGATCGGATGAGTCCGGATCAAAGGCCTGCAGAGCTGGTCCCTTTCCCAGCTCTGAATAACCAGCTGTTAGTGGCTCCGCATACCCCCGTTGATCTGTTGCTGCATATCCGTTCTGAGCGTCACGACCTAAACTATGAAGCTGCTGTTTTAGTATTGAGTCGTTTAGCAGATAGCGTGATGCTTGATCAGGAGGTTCATGGCTTTCGCTATTTAGATAGCCGGGATCTAACAGGCTTCGTGGATGGCACTGAAAATCCTCAGGGGGCTCATCGGGCAGAAGTGGCTTTGGTAGGGGACGAAGATCTCGTTTTCAACGGTGGTAGCTATATCCATTTACAGCGTTATGAGCATGACCTGGAAGCTTGGAATCGTATCACGGTTAAACAGCAGGAAGATATTATTGGGCGTACTAAAGCAGATAACAAGGAGTATGCCGGCGCGGATAAGGCGCTTTCTTCGCATACCAAGCGTACCTCATTGAAAGATACTGAGGGCCGCTCTGTTGAGATATTGAGACACAGTATGCCCTACGGAAATCTGACTCATAAAGGATTGATGTTTGCCTCTTATGGCCGCTCTCCACAGCCGTTTACTCAGATGCTTGAAAGTATGCTTTTGGGTGATGGTAGTGGGAACCATGATCATCTGTTGCATTATAGTCAGGCGGTGACCGGGCAGGCATTTTTTGCTCCGTCAATTGAGTGGCTTGAGTCTCTGCTATAGAGGTTGGTGCTGCATGTTTTTGGTCGTTAGCTCTGTTGTCATAAATGGTTATGAAAAGTGTCACAGGCTTGTAAAACAGTTGTTCTAAGCTAAGCTTTAAGGAATATGTTCAGTATTCTGGAGAGTAAGCTGCGGCAGCTCTGAGAGGTTATCGCTCCTATGAGTAATAGCTGTTTCGAAGCACTAAGATCTGCCAAAACAAAAAAATGTAGGGACAATAGAATAAAAACGGAGCCTGAGTATGCACACCGAGGCGATTAAAAAAACCATTGCGGTATTGGGCGTGGACGGCGAAAACTTTGAAGTGGATGGGCATTTCAAAGGTGATGAGCGCAAAGCGCGCTGGTATACCGTACGTAAGCTGAGTGATGGACGAACTTTTGTTGATCATCTTTCTACTTTTCCAAGTCATGATGAGATTCGGAAAATGGTGTCTTAAATAAAGTTACATCCACAATCATAAAACCGGGCCAAGCCCGGTTTTTTTGTATTTATTTCACAGTCTGAGCAGACTATTGTACCAATTCGTTCTCGGTAAACATTCCGTCAAACAGTGCCGTAGACAGGTAGCGTTCGCCTGAGTCCGGAAGAATAACAACGATCATTTTATCGGCATTCTCAGGCTGGTCCGCTAACCGAACCGCTGCTGTTAATGCAGCACCACAGGATATTCCTGCCAGAATTCCCTCTTTCAGCATCAGTTGGCGAGCCATCTCGATGGCATCTTCGTTGCTGACTTGTTCTACCTGATCGACAATAGACATATCGAGGTTTTTGGGTACAAAGCCCGCACCAATACCCTGAATCTTATGGGGAGAAGGTTTAACTTCTTCACCGTTTAACGTCTGGCTAATGACAGGCGAAACGGTAGGCTCTACGGCGACTGAGGTGATTGCTTTATGCTGTTTGATATAGCGGGAGATACCGCTGATTGTGCCGCCGGTACCCACGCCGGAAACAAGCATGTCGATCTGACCGTCGGTATCTTTCCAGATTTCCGGACCGGTGGTTTGCTCATGGATTTGCGGGTTAGCTGGGTTTTCAAACTGTTGCAGCATCAAATAGGTATCAGGATCGCTATCGACCAGCTCCTGTGCTTTATCGATAGCGCCTTTCATCCCTTTAGCAGGTTCTGTCAGGATGATGTCAGCGCCGAGCACTTTCATCAGCTTACGCCGTTCGATGCTCATAGATGAGGGCATTGTGAGCGCAAGATTATAACCCCGGGAAGCGGCGACAAATGCCAGTGCGATACCGGTGTTGCCTGAAGTTGGCTCTATCAGTGTCATACCCGGTTTAAGAGAGCCGTCTTTTTCTGCAGCCCAGATCATGTTTGCACCAATTCGGCATTTCACCGAGCCTGCCGGATTACGGCTTTCAAGCTTGGCGTAGATTTTTTTCCCCGGTGCAATTCTATTCAGGTGGACCAGTGGTGTTTCACCGATCGTCAGGGAGTTATCTTCAAATGTTTTCATTAGGTTTCCTGTAGCGACGTAATGACTGACCGGATATTTGTTCTCCGGTGCTGCTCAAAGAATAGCTATTATCGCTAAGCTTATTCTTTTGAGATATAAAAAATGAATTTACTATATTTAAACTGATAATGATTTAAGCCTAAACTTTTGAGTATGGCAAGCCTGAAGGTAACTGGTATTCAGGTTAACGAGAAAGTAAGCCACAATTTTTATCGGTTTAAATATTAGAGAATTCTGATATTGTATCGGCTTTCCACAGATTTGTAATATGGTAATCAGATGCGCTTGTTTATGACCTCAATTGCTCCTCTATTAGGCTGGGTGGCCTTCCAGTTGTTTCGCTTTCCGTTGTTAAAAAAATCTCGCGCCAAACACCGTTTTGTTATGAAATTGTTTCGTTATGCCGCTGATTACGGCAGTGTTCGGGCTCTTTCTGTGTATGGGCATCTGCTGTTTTTTCGCGGTGAGGGGATGACAAATCGAATACAGGGGGCTATCTACATTGAACGGGCTGCAGATAAAGGGGACAGTAAAGCCGCCTATCAGATGGGGAAAATATTCGAAGAAGGGCACCAAAACTACCCTGTTAGCCCGGGTAAGGCTGTGAAGTATTATCACAAAGCGGCTGAAGCTGGCCATATACTTGCGATAAAGCGGTTGGTGGACATCTATAAGAACGGTGAACTTGAGACAGGGGAGTCAGAAAGCGATGCCGCACACTGGCTTAATCAACTTGAAGCCGGGCGTGGGTAGTGACGAACCTACCTGGCCGTGCAGGTAGGTTGCCAGATTGTCAGTCTTCAGGGTTTCTTTAATTCAGTCTTAAATGCTAGTCGGATAATACTGTCAGCCGGAAGTGTGATTACCCATTGGCTTTGGCCGGCATTGATCTTTGTGTAAGGGTGGCTGCTATCGGTGATTTTCCAGTCCTGTTGGAAATTGGCTGTTACAGTTATAGGTTTTGCTTGATCGCTGCTGTTAATAAGCTCCAGCTCATGTCCCGTTAGAAAAGTATCATAATTCTTTTGAAACAGGTTTTGCTGCCGCTTTACCGTCAGATCGAACGACTTACCGATCGGTAATTCAACTTTTTGGCCTTTACTGGTATTACGAACGTTGGCACTGCCAATGAAGTGACGTATACCGTCACTGTCCGGGCTGAAAACCCTCGCATTACCCGCGGGTAGCGGAAATCCGAGGCCCTGTTTTTGTGTATTAGCAAAGCTGACTTTAATATCAGGTTTCTGTTCGTATTGCTGTCGGTCAAGAGAGGGATACACCTGCATCTGATAGTGGTAGCTTCTGTCTGCTTTGACTTGCTCAGCACTGATCAGACTGACCTGTTTTGTCTGGCCATTAAGTAAACTTGCTCTTTGTGGCAGGCGGTACAGTTGATAGTCTTGAAAGGCTTCAGGAGCACCGTTATCAGCCATAGACTCGGCCATCAGCATCGCTGTTTTATGTCGACGTATAAGTTGTTCCGGAGGTTGATTGACCTGGCCTGCCATCAGTAATATTTTACCATTATGGAAATCTACGCCGGTTTGGTTGTTAAGGGTCGCCAGGCCATCCAGGTCTAGCCGGTCGCCTTTACTATTCAAAACCAGCGCATAATCCATCTGCCAACTGAGCCCGTGGGTTAAGTAGGTCAGTGTTGCGTCACTGGCTTTACTGGTCCCTTCAGAGCGTACCTCCAGACTGGGTCGGGACTGCATACCTTCCGGGATTGTCGGAAAGATAAAACGCCAGCCTTGTTGATTCACTGGGATGGTTTCAATATTCCCTTTATGTTCGACCAGCGCGAACTGGCCATTAGCACTTAATAACCGAGCATTACTTATTGTTTCGCTGCCGTTAACACTGTTAAAGCGGGCCAATTGTATCTGTTTGCCGGTATAAGCCTGTAATAATGAAGTGACGGAAATTAGATTGTTATTTAAATTTTGTTCCAGAATCTTACCTGCGTTTTCAACCTGCAGTGTCTGGCTCATTATCTGGTGACTGACATCATGTATGTAGAGAGCTTGCCCTGGATTAATGCGAGGCAGGCTACGAACATCTCGCACTAATCCCAGATTTTGGTTGTAGAGGGTGATGCTCAGGTCTTGCTGTTTTTCTACATTCACTGTTAGCGGGTCTGCCAGAGCCAGTGGAGCATTTACTAGCAGCGTACAGAGTAAACTAGCATTCAGGCCTGACAAAAGGTGGTTATACATCAACTATTCCTCAGTTGTGTTATTGGGCAGGTCGAGTGCTATGCGGAATCCCCAGCTATTCTTTTTGCTCCCCGGGGGGTGGCGGTAACGACTTGATGAACGAATGACACGGCCGATATCGAACCAGGAACCGCCACGCATAACCCGGAATTCACAGAGACCATCGATCATGGCAGAACCATCTTTTGGTGCGTCGAAATAGGAATCCTGATAGCAGTCCTCAACCCATTCATCGACATTACCGTTCATATCATGAATGCTCCATGAATTAGGCGGGAATGAGGCAATTGGGGCGGTTTTTCGGCCATCCCACTCCGTTCCACATTCACTGCATACCGCACGTTCCTGCTCCAGGTCGTCTCCCCACCAGTAGTTAGTGTTAGTATTGGCGCGGGCAACATACTCCCACTCCGCTTCCGTAGGTAAACGATAAGGCTGGCCGGTAAGTAAAGATAGCCATTGTACATACCCTTTTGCTTCAAGCCAGGTGACATTGATGACGGGTCTGTTGCCTCGTCCCCAGCCCTCATCAGCAGGGAGTGGACGGCCCATTGTACGAGCGTAGTAGTCATAATCGTTAAAGGTGACTTCATTTCGGGATAGGGCAAATCTATTGCTGATAATGACTTGGTGTGCTGGGCGCTCATTATCATCGCCAATAAGCTGTTGGTCACCCATGGTGAAGCTCCCCCGGGGGATAATCACCATCTGGGGGCCTTTAAAGCCTTCTGGAAGCTGATCGGTGAAAACGGTGAGTTTATCCGGGTCGGCAAATTTTATATCTAATAACTCTTTGTGTAGCGTATCGACTTCATTAATCTTACTGTTTAACGCTGCTTGCAGTTTCTCAGTCTCAGCGGTTCTTTCATCTCGTTCAAGAGTCAATGTTTTCTGGAGGCCGGCAATATCTTCCTGTACCTGTTTAAGTTCAGCACGTGTCTCGTTGAGTGCCAGTTCAACCTGGCTGGTACTTTGCGAGCCCAGAAAGAAAGCGATAGCAAAGCCCAGGAGAAAACCAAAGCAGAAAATGAGCGCGGGTAATGACCATTGAGGAACACTGAGCCTGCCAAGTTTCCACCTCTTACGGGGTGTTTCGGATAGCGGTTCAGGAGCCTCCTCATCAGTATTTTCATCAGAGGTATCGAGGATCTGTTTGAATAGCAGAGAGGCTTTATGGGGCCGTTGGTCAGGATCGGTTGAGAAAGCCGACTGTAGAATTTCCCATTGATTTTGATTCAGCGAAGCAGGTTTTTTTAGCTCTTTCCGGACCCGGGATGTTTCGTCGTCCAAAGGTTTGAACGGTGCTTTACCGCTGAGGAGTTGATAAACAATACAGGCAAAAGAGTATATATCGGCTGCCACAGTTACCGGAGCGGGATGAAATGTTTCGGGGGCCTGGTAAGCCATGTGTGAAGAGGGCGTTTCGTTAAGTTCTCCGGCAATTGTCATTGCGTCGTCAAAGGCGAAGTCAGCTAACTTTACTCCTCCTTGTTTATTGATAAAAATTGATTCTGGGCAGATCCCTTTATGCGCCTGTGCGGCTCCGGTATGTGCATTATCTATTGCAGTAGCTAACTGTTGTAGTAAGCCTTTTTTCTGATTGTCTTTCAGTTTTCGGGCTTGCCCGTTACTGATTATCTGCTCTAGTGTTAGCCCATCCATCAATTCCATAGCAAAGAAGAGCAGCACGCCCTTTTGACGGAACATACCGTAATATTCGGTTAGATGAGGATGCTTAAACTTCTTGCTTAGAACAATATGCTTTTGGGCTGAATCAATAAATCCCTGATGCTTGAGGAGTGCGGGATTGAATATTTGCAGAGTGACCGGCACAGAAAGGCTGGTAGACAGGTCTTCGGCATGCCATAACTGGCCAAAGCGATTGGTTTTTAACTGTGATGTTAGTTTGAACTGATGATGGTCTGGGCCAATGATCTGCCCTGATTCAAGTCCATCGTAGATCAGTTCGTTTGAAGTCGCCATTCCGTGCATCCTGAATCGATAATATCTGGAGATATTACTCGATAATAGAGTATGGCTAACAAAGAGTTAAGTGTCGCAGCTGTCAAAACGACAGGTATTTTTATCAGGACTGAAAGTATTTATATCAGCTCGAGAGGTTGAGCGACCCCGGCAGGGTCGCTCTGAACTTAGTCGGTAATGAGTGGAGGAAAACTTTTAATCAGCTCATCGACTGCTTTCATCTGTGCCAGGTAGGGTTCTAGCTTATCCAGCGGTAATGCACAGGGGCCATCACATTTTGCTTGTGTAGGGTCAGGGTGGGCTTCAAGAAAGAGTCCTGCGATTCCCTGAGCCAGTCCAGCGCGGGATAACTGAGCGACCAGTGCGCGCCGGCCATCAGCCGAATCGCTGCGCCCACCTGGCATTTGCAGAGCGTGAGTGGCATCGAACATGACCGGATAACCCATCTCTTTCATGGTTGAAAATCCCAGCATGTCGACAACCAGATTGTTGTAGCCAAAACTGCTACCGCGTTCACATAGAATCAGATTGCTATTGCCTGCATCTTCGCACTTACTGAGGATATGTTTCATCTCCTGAGGCGCCAGGAACTGGGCTTTTTTGATGTTAATTGCAGCACCGGTAGCCGCCATTGCCTGCACCAGATCAGTTTGACGAGACAAAAAAGCCGGCAGCTGGATAATGTCGCAGACTTCAGCGACAGGTGCTGCCTGATAGGGTTCATGGACATCGGTAATCAAAGGGACATTAAATGTCTCTTTAATCTCCTGCATGATTTTTAATCCCTCATCCAGACCGGGGCCGCGAAAGGAGCTTAGCGATGAGCGGTTAGCCTTATCGAAAGAGGCTTTAAATACATAGGGAATATTGAGTTTGTTGGTAACTTCTACATAGTGTTCAGCAATTTGCATTGCCAGGTCTCTGGATTCCAGAACATTCATGCCGCCAAACAGAACCATCGGTGTCTCATTAGAGATCGAGAGGTCGCCCACTTTAACCACTTTCTGTTGCATCTTTTAAACCCCTGTCAGTCTGAATACGCTGCTGATTATACGTCAATCTTTTGTCCTATGGGGTATATTTATACGCGGGCGGATCAATTAACAGGCAATACTCAATGAGAAGAAAGAAAAACAAATGACCGCCATAGTTGCCGCAGATCGCTTTGTATTCAATGGTCAAATGCCACGCTGTAAGTTTTGCCGGATTAGCAACCAGATGATTTTGTAATATCATGCGTCATCGGTAATAACCTGTATCAATGTCGCTAGAACAATAAGCCTGCTTCTTCGTTGCTTGGCGTGGTATCCCTCGACGTTACTTATCAGTATTTAGCACACTCTTTTAGTATGTTTTTGACTCCAGAAGATGCCGCTTTCACGATACTACTATGAGTGTCGGGTTGTTACCGGCTTTCAGAGTGGAGGGAGCTATTTATATCGAAATGGATGTTAGGTAAAGATTTGAACTGAATAACTATTATCACCCTCTACAATAGACGGTGGCTGTTTTCGGCTTTAATGTAAAACTAGAATTTCAGATGAGGAGAATTCTGTGCTTCCTATGGGAACAATTATGACGGGGTGCATGGTGATAGGGTTATTATTTGCAACTCGGTTACCAGTATTGCGTGCAGTGCAGGCATTACCTGCATGGTTTAGAAAAACAGTAGCATTTGTTGTTTTTCTAGCCGGAAGCTGGAATGTATTCTGGTATGCCATGCGTCATTTTGGCGAGTTTTGGGGAGGGGCAGCATTGATTTCTGGCTGCTTAATGTTACTAACGGCAGCCTATATTTTAAACGTTAGGTGCTTGCCTGTTTTTCTGCAAAGAATGCGCCCGGGTGTTTTGTTTTTGTTGTTATGTTGTACCGTTTTATATGGAGTTACTATTTATCGATTATGATTAAATTGCCGCTTTCAGACAGGGGCTTTATCTTATTGGATGTATTAATAACCGGATGAATTCAATAAAAGAGAATATAAAATGAGCAGAAAGGAAGAGCTACTTGTACCTGGACAGGCTGATCTGGAGCTGAGGCAGATACTTGAACGGTGTAAAACCCTGCAGCTGGCTACTATGGGTTCTGAGGGACCGGAAGCCAGTTATGCACCATTCCTGCTTCATGAAGATGCGTTGTATATATTTGTAAGTCAGCTCGCCAGTCATACGAAAAACCTGATTAACGCTTCCGTGGTGGGAGTAATGTTGATAGAGGATGAGGCTGAGAGTCGTAATTTATTTGCCCGAAACCGGGTGGCTCTGCAGTGTGTCGTGTCGGAAATACAAACGGATGCAGAGTCTTACGAGCAGGTAATGCTACTGTATCGACAGCGCCATGGAGCTACGGTTGATCTGTTGCGTACGTTGCCTGATTTCAGGTTGTTCAGGTTAGATCCTGAGAAGGGGCGGCTTGTACTGGGATTTGGTCGGGCGTTCAGAATTAACTTGCCGGACTTTCGGCTTGAGGCGATCGAGGCACAATGATAGACGGACATGCATCCGTATGTAGTATAAAGGGGTTAAAGGGTGGTTTAAGCCGCTAGCCTTCGATCATATAGACCACGACTGTCTTGACTAGAAATGCAGCCAGACCGAGTCCCAGAGCGAAGAAAAGAATGGCGGTGCCAAATTTTCCTGCATTCGATTTTTTTGCCAGATCATAGATGATAAAAAAGATATAGGCGGCAAAGACGGCAAGACCAATGTTGAGTGCCAGGGTTTCTATTTCTGCCAGACGCACGTGAAATTTTCCTTAGAATACAGTGTAAAACGGTCAGGAATTGTACCGAGACAGGTATCCATAGTGCAATCCGTCTGACGTATAAATATCAGATAAACAGGAATGTTTTCGATCTAAGCTAATAGCTTATGCGCTAATCGTTTCTGTGGATTTGTTCCACTGCAAGAGGTTATCAATCTCCTGCTTGAGTGACAGCAAGCTAAGCTGTCCTTTGCAATGAATACCGAGTAGCTGGTTATCTGCTACCAGAACTGTGTAGTGGTCTGTTGATTCAGTGCTCAGATGAAAAGATTCAACAGCACCAAAATCATCGACCCGTCGACGTACTCGAGGGATATCAGCGGCAAACTGTTGCAGTATCTCGAGTTCAGTCTGTTCGAGGGATGAATATTCGGTCACATTGTCATTGTTGATCAGCGCTGTGCCGGTAACCTGGTCAATATTCTCAATGTCTCTCACTAGCTCTGCCGTAAATACTGGAAACTGGGGGGCTGTTGAGAACAGTTCGTCAATACTCATATCTTCTTCGGTCTCCCATGCTGAAGAGGAGGGTGCTGAGTTTTGAGTGACGGTGTGTTTAGATTGAAGAACTTCATCAATCAGCATCTGAATATCTTCAGTTTTTCGGGCGTCGACAAAAAATAATGGGGCTTTTATGTCCAGCTCTGCAAGCCAGCCCGCGTAATCTGATCGGGAGGGCGTTTCGATAAGGTCGCTTCCCGTGATACCGATGACTAATCTTATTTTAGGATTGTAAGTGCGGAAATTCTGCAGGTAGAACTCAAGGTCTTGACGGGGGTGATTACGGGCATTATCCAGCAGCATAATATGCCCGTTGCAATCATGGGCCAGCTCTGTGGTAATCATTTCCCACATAAATCGAAAGCGTTCCTGACCCGGTGTTCCATAGAGGTGTATGCGCTCACCGCCGGTTTCCAACAGGGCGTAGTCCATCGCGACAGTTGTGCTTTTTTTTCGTCTGATACTGCTATCGGACACGCGAGCGTCAGTCGTCGCGTTATTGCTATGCGTGACAGCGTCAATAGCCGTCGTTTTTCCAGCCCCGACCGGGCCGAAGAAGATGATTTTTTTGTCCTTCATGTCAATTAAATAACCGCGCATATAGAGCTGTTTGTCGGTCGTCGAATGAGTACCGTTGCCCTATGATTTGTCATTTACTGGTTACAACTGCGGTCGACAGGAAATCGGTTTTCCGCAAATCAGCGCTATTTTTTAGATATCGATGGGCGGCTTCCGTGACTGTTTTCTTGGCTTCATTGCGTGATATTAAATGCCCATATTAGGATATATGGGCATGTGGTGGATTGGAAGGCTATATCAGGCTTTTCTAATTAAAATAACGGTTGTGAATAAAGTAATCAGAACGGCCAGTGCTGAGGTTAGTAATAACCCTTCAGCCATAGTGATACCAAACAATAGTTCAGGGGTCCAGCCACAGAGTTCCCAGGGTTCGAAAATAGAGGGAAACCATCGGTCCAGTGCAAACCAATCGGGTAAGCCAGCACCCATAGTGCAGCTTCCCTCGATCAGGTTGCGCTCAATCGCAAATGTCATCCAGGAACGCTCACTTAAACCTATAGCGGCTGCAACCGTCAGCAAGCTTGTTAAAATGCTAAAAAAGCGACTCTTTCTGCTCAACAGCCCGGCAATGCCCAGCAGGATAAAAGCCATTACCCAGATCCTTACATGAATACAGAGTACGCAGGGGCCGTAATCCAGTACATATTGGAAATAAAGGGCAACGCCTTCCATTGCGAAGCCTGTGAATATCATAGCTAGCCAATACCACGGGCTACGGACGAAACAGGTAACGGTGTTGAGCATGATTGTTCCTAAATGTGAGAAGAAGGCATAAGCTTGTCTGATAAATCATTGTAAAAGAAGTTCCGTTAGCGCTGCAAAATATCAATGACTAATGGCTGTATAGAGACTGCAAGTTGTTGATGCTGTTCCAGATCCAGATGTATTCCGTCGATATGGCTGGCAGTGATAACTTTGCCAGCATCAAAGAAATCACACTCTGTTTCCAGCGCGATATGTTCAAGTGCTTTGTTAAAACCGGGCCATTTAAGCTCAGCGCCCTTGAATTTGGCCGCTATCATACCTTTTGGGCAGATGATTGGAGGAGGGCAGACTAATAAGATGTCAGGCATAGGCATACCCGGTTCCAGCGGTGATTTGCGAATAGCCTGTACCAGTGTCGCAACTCCTTGAGCGGCTTCAGATGCTTTAAAAAGGTGAGGTGTCTGAAAATCATTATTACCCAGCATAATGATGATGAGGGTTAGAGGTGAGTTGATTTCGATGCATTGTTGCAGGCCTTTCAAACCATTTCTTCCTGGCTTGAAAGGGTCCTCCAATACTGTTCTGCGACCATTCAGGCAGTCTTCAATGATTCGGATGTTTGAGCCATCCTGACAAAGTAGTTGCTCAAGTTTACCGGGCCATCGTTGATGAAACTCAAAGCGGTTACGGCTATCGGGAATGATTCCCCAACTTAGAGAATCTGCGTAAACCAGAATCTGTTTCATTGAGGTCTCCGGTAATTTATTCCTGAAAATGAATTTGACTATTGAACGCGATAATAACTCTATCTTTATTGCTGAAGTAGGGCATGGCTGCATGCTTTAAGTAGGATGGAAAAATGACGACTTGTCCTTCGACCGCTTCAAAATCCCAGCTTCCGGTGCCGTTAAGGTAGGCGGTACCCGCATCCAGGTACTGATCTGCCCCATGGCGCGGGTCGTAGAAACGGTTAATACCGTTTCGGTTGCTAATATCACACTCACCGGCATCCACATAGTAGATACCGCACCAGGAACAGTTAGGGTGAGCATGCGTATCGTGGTAGCCACCGTTTTCAGTGACATGAAACCAGGATTCCACTATATCTGCCCGGGCCTGAGCGCCTTCTGGCCAGTAAGGCTCATTGACTGCGCTGGCAACGGTGATCAGCATGTCTTCGATGAATACTCTAAGCTCTTCAATGACGGGTTCTGTGCGTTGAAGCAGATCCAGAGTGCTTTCATAGAGAGCGTGCTTGGCTGTTGGTGCAACCTCGCTCTCTATGGCTTGCTGCTGGTTATCTCGCAGTTGATAAATCAGTTTTAGCAGTGGTTTTCGAAGCTCGCTGTGCAGTGGATTTTGCACGGTGAACATCTGGGTTTCCCAGACGTTGATATCTTCAATAATGATTTCTGATTGATCCATAGCCGGGGCTTATTTTCCTGAATCCAGAATGTTTAAAAGTGCATGAGCCTGATCTGCAGCTTCATGACCCAGTGGTGTCAGGTATCCACCGTCAAATAGTGTGATTAATTTTTTATCAAACAGGCTTTGTGTGGCCTGTACCAGTTCAGGTGCGGCAGTGTCCTGGTGCACTTTAAGTCCTTGATGATCACTGCTCTGGCTGAAGCGGATAAGCATGTTGATCTCTTCCTGAATGTTGTTTGTACAAGGCATATCATTGTTCTCCAGAAGCTATTACATATTTTCCACACATTGGCACAGGATAACGACAAGGTACAGAGGGGGAGTGAATTAATCTGCAGGTTATTGATATAAGGAGGGGGATTTATGGTTGTGGTCCGATGTCCAGATGTCACCAGTGCATAACTTGTTGATGTCGAATGAACGCACAATACTGCCTTCGTACGCTGGCTCTATATGGCTCGAACCACATCGGCGGTTCTCACCCACCTCCGCCCATAAATCGCAGGCACAAAAAAGCCCCGTTGTATAACGAGGCTGTTTCGTATCGAATTCGATGGTGGGAGGTGGATTATTCCCCTTCGGGCTGTTGCGAAAAAAGCGTCGCAACGTTGTCTCCATTCGCAGGCTCATTCCGGCTCGAACCACATCAGTGGTTCTCCTCCACCTCCACTCATAAATCGCAGGCACAAAAAAGCCCCGTTGTTTAACGAGGCTATTTCGTATCGAATTCGATGGTGGTGGGAGGTGGATTATTCCCCTTCGGGCCGTTGCGAGAGAAGCATCGCAACGTTGTCTTCGTTCGCAGGCTCACTTCGGCTCGAACCACATCGGCGGTTCTCACCCACCTCCGCCCATAAATCGCAGACACAAAAAAGCCCCGTTGTATAACGGGGCTGTTTCGTATCGAATTCGATGGTGGTGGGAGGTGGATTATTCCCCTTCGGGCTGTTGCGAAAAAAGCGTCGCAACGTTGTCTCCATTCGCAGGCTCATTCCGGCTCGAACCACATCGATGGTTCTCCTCCACCTCCACTCATAAATCGCAGGCACAAAAAAGCCCCGTTGTTTAACGAGGCTATTTCGTATCGAATTCGATGGTGGTGGGAGGTGGATTCGAACCACCGAAGCTCGCGCGTCAGATTTACAGTCTGATCCCTTTGGCCACTCGGGAACCCCACCACAAGGAGCGCGTATACTATTGATTTGTTACCCCGCTGTAAAGCAATAAAAGCAAACTTTTTATGTGGAGTGGTAAGCTTTTTTGATCGTTATCAAAAATTATGATTTTTTATATTTATTTAAAATTAATGATTTTTTTAAGCAGTTTTCTGTAACGCTGATGGTATGGGCTTCTGGCCAAATTTTACCGTTTGGCTACACTCATAAAAAGTCAAAATCAAGTATTGTAATTAACTAGTTTATATCTATATTTAGTGGCTGATGTTTTGGCGTGCACTACATGTAGTGTACTGAACCGGATGCTGATACAAGTCAGTTGGATGGGCCAGACAGGATATAAGGGATATATAGTGGCCTATGGATCTATGAGCCTAATCCCGCCCTTGAAAGGCTCGTCTAAGAAGCCTTCATATACTATGATTTTCAGACTTGGGAAAGCGAAATGCAGGACATATTGGTAACGAAACGGGATGGTCGTCAGGAAACACTGGACCTGGAGAAAATTCACCGAGTAGTTATCTGGGCCGCCCACGGTCTTCAGAATGTCTCAGTTTCTCAAGTGGAGCTGAAAGCACATATACAGTTCTACGATGGTATTAAAACCGCAGATATACATGAAACACTGATTAAGTCAGCGGCAGACCTTATCTCTGAAGATGCGCCAGATTATCAATATCTGGCCGCTCGCCTTGCTATATTTCACTTGCGTAAGCGCGCTTTTGATAGCTTTGAGCCTCCCCATCTGATGACCCACGTAGCGCAGATGGTTGATGCAGGCCGGTATGATAAGCACCTGCTGGAAGATTACAGCGAAGCTGAGTTCAATCAGTTGAATGAGTACCTGGATCATAGTCGGGACATGAATTTCAGCTACGTTGCTGTAAAACAGCTAGAAGGGAAGTACCTGGTCCAGAACCGGGTCACCAACGAAATTTTTGAAAGCCCGCAGATCCTATATATGCTGGTATCTGCCTGCTTGTTTGCCAACTATCCAGAAGAGAGCCGCTTAGAATATGTGAAGCGTTTCTATGACGCTTGCTCTCTGTTTAAGCTATCGCTGCCTACGCCCATTATGGCCGGCGTACGAACGCCGACACGTCAGTTTAGCTCCTGTGTGCTGATTGAATCCGGAGATTCTCTGGACTCAATTAATGCGACAGCCAGTGCCATTGTTAAGTATGTTAGCCAGCGTGCGGGTATCGGTATCAATGCTGGTCGTATTCGCGCCCTGGGTAGCCCTATTCGCGGCGGAGAAGCATTTCATACTGGTTGTATTCCGTTCTACAAATATTTCCAGACAGCGGTGAAGTCTTGCTCGCAAGGGGGCGTGCGTGGTGGTGCCGCAACGCTGTTTTATCCTCTTTGGCATCTGGAAGTTGAATCACTGCTTGTATTAAAGAATAACCGGGGTGTTGAAGAAAACCGTGTGCGTCATCTGGATTATGGTGTGCAGCTGAATAAACTGATGTATACCCGGTTGATTAAAGGCGGAGATATTACCCTGTTCAGCCCGCATGAGGTTCCAGGGTTATATGACGCTTTCTTTGCTGATCAGGATGAGTTTGAACGTCTTTATGTGAAGTATGAGCAGGATGACAGTATCCGTAAGAAGACAATCAAAGCAGTCGAGCTGTTTGGTATTCTGGCTTCCGAACGTGCTTCTACGGGACGTATCTATATACAGAACGTTGATCACTGTAATACACACAGCCCGTTTGATCCTCAGGTTGCTCCGGTTAAACAATCTAATCTTTGTCTTGAGATTGCGCTGCCAACAAAGCCGATGAACGATATTAATGATGCTGAAGGTGAAATTGCGTTGTGTACGCTGTCGGCATTTAATTTGGGCGCATTGGAAAACCTTGATGAGCTCGAGAATCTGTCTGATTTGATCGTGCGCGCACTAGATAGCTTGCTGGATTATCAGGATTACCCGATAGAAGCGGCCCGTACCGCTTCTATGAATCGTCGTACTCTTGGGGTAGGCGTGACAAACTTTGCTTATTATCTGGCTAAGAATGGCGTACGTTACTCCGACGGCTCAGCTAACGGCTTGGTTCATAAAACGTTTGAAGCGGTGCAGTATTACTTGCTAAAAGCGTCAAATCAGCTTGCTAAAGAGCAGGGGCCCTGTAAGTTATTTAATGAAACAAATTATGCAAAAGGTATCCTGCCGACCGATACTTACAAGCGTGAAATTGACGAGTTTTGTGAAGAGCCTTTGCACTACTTCTGGGAAACTTTGCGTGAAGATATTCGAGAGTTTGGTCTGCGGAACAGTACGCTAACAGCATTGATGCCATGCGAGACATCTTCTCAAATTACTAACTCGACTAACGGTATTGAGCCACCACGGGGATATGTTAGCGTTAAAGCCAGCAAAGACGGCGTAATGAAGCAGGTTGTTCCGGAATATGCTGAATTGAAAGATGATTACGAGCTGTTATGGGATATTCCTACCAACGAAGGTTATCTGCAGCTGGTCGGTATTATGCAGAAGTTTGTTGACCAGTCGATCTCTTCAAATACAAATTATGACCCATCTAAATTCCCGGGTGATAAAGTGCCCATGAAGCAGCTGCTAAAAGACCTGCTTACCGCTTATAAATATGGTGTTAAAACCCTCTATTACCATAACACTCGCGATGGAGCGACTGACCAGCATGATGACATGAGTGGTTGTGAAAGCGGTGCCTGTAAACTCTAATTGTGAGCAGCGAAGACTGTGTAAAGGATTTCAGGCCGGTGGGTGGCTACCGGTTATCAGTTTGTCCCTCCCTGTGTCCAGGGCAAGAGTATTGAAGCGAAATGTTATATTCAACGTTTGATCCGACTTTTAATGATGCTACCAAAGAGCCGATGTTTTTTGGTCATAGCGTAAACGTAGCCCGTTATGATAAGCAGAAATACCCAATCCTTGAAAAGCTGATAGAGAAGCAGCTTTCATTTTTCTGGCGCCCGGAAGAGGTTGACCTGTCAACCGATCGTAAAGATTTCATGGTGATGCCTGAGCATGAAAAGCATATCTTTTTGAGCAATCTGAAATATCAGACATTGCTTGATTCTGTTCAGGGACGCTCACCAAACATTGCCTTTTTACCGGTGGTTTCTCTTCCAGAGTTGGAAACCTGGCTGGAAACCTGGGCATTTAGTGAGACGATTCATAGCCGCTCATATACTCATATCATTCGTAATATTCTGACTGAACCATCTGTCGTATTTGACGAAATTGTAACTAACGAAGAGATCGTTAAACGTGCCCGTAGTGTGACCCGGCTTTATGATGAGTTCATCGAGCTGGTGAATATCTATATGATTCAAGGTGCAGGCGAACATACGGTTGATGGTAAAGCATACGATGTGAGTATGCATAATCTTAAAAAGAAACTGTATCTGACGCTTATGTCGGTTAACGTGCTGGAAGCTATTCGCTTCTACGTCAGCTTTGCCTGTTCGTTTGCCTTTGCTGAGCGGGCGATTATGGAGGGCAACGCTAAAATCATTAAGTTAATTGCCCGGGATGAAGCGCTGCATCTTACCGGGACTCAGTTTATGCTTAATATGCTGGCATCTGGTGCTGATGATCCTGACTTCAAAGAGATTGCTAAAGAGTGTGAGGCAGAGGTTTACGAAATTTTTCGTGAAGCAGCTGAGCAGGAGAAAGAGTGGGCAGAGTATCTGTTTAAAGATGGCTCTATGATCGGTTTGAATGCCCGAATTCTGTCCGACTATGTGGAATATATAACGAATGTACGGATGAAAGCGCTGAATCTGGAAGAGATTTTTCCGGCTCAACAGAATCCACTACCATGGATGAATGCATGGCTGGTCAGCGACAACGTGCAGGTTGCACCACAGGAAGCCGAGATCAGTTCGTATCTGGTCGGTGCGATTGATAACGAAGTGGCAGATGATGACTTCGACGATTTCGACCTCTGAGGACCCAAAGGAACAGGCCATGTCTGGAATTCCAAGAATAAAGGTCAATCATTACAGTACGTTTTTTTACCAGTATGAGTTCTCTCTACTGGATGCTCTTGAGGCGCAGGAGATCCCTGCGCCTTATAATTGCCGTGGTGGCTACTGTGGTTGTTGTCGGGTTCGCCTGATTGAAGGTGAGGTTGAAGAGGTTCAGGATGCGCTTTATGACACTGTGGGTGATGAAATACTGGCGTGCTGTATGAAACCGGTCTCTCATGTTGAAATAGAGATACCGGAAGACTAGAGCGGCTTACGGAGGTTGTATTCCTCTTATTCATCGTTTATTACCCTCCGAGGGATAACCTTACTTACCTCTAAAAGTTCTTCACAGCCTTTAAGGCTGTTTTTTTATTTGTACCTTTTGCCTTGTATAAGTTTTAACTCCTGCTTGCTAATGATGCTAAGTGATTGAAAATTAAAAGGGTATTTTTCAGATAGCTGGTTTTCTAAACAGATTGCTGAAACCCTCGTATTTAGTGCCTCATAGCGTTTTGTAAAATAGTAATGCACTGACTTATCCACAGAAAATGTGAATCTAAATATGCTTGTTACAGACCTGTTTATCGGGCGGACTTCATTCGTCGCTTTTCAATTCTTTAAACTTCGGTAGAATTGTCCCATGTCAGACAGAAGCTGGTTTACAGGCTGATGTTGCTTTATCAGAGATGAAATGATGAATAAGAAAAAGAAGATTAATGCGATACTAAAACGGCGCGCGAAAAAAGTGAGTGATCGGCTTAAGATTTCAAATAAGCCTCGGTATATCTCTAAAGCGGAGCGAGCTCAAACGGCTGAAACAGTTGAGACAGAAGCGTGAGCGAATTGCAGAATAAAGACCCTCAGCAGCCGCGTACACAGAAAAATAACCCATTGCACGGAATTACACTGAAGCAGGTGGTTACCGAGCTTGAGGCGGAGTATGGCTGGCAGGAACTTGGATTACGAATTGATATTCGCTGTTTTAAAAGCGATCCCAGTATTAAATCAAGCCTGAGATTTTTACGTCAGACGCCCTGGGCAAGGGAAAAGGTTGAGGCGCTGTGGGTTAAGCTGCAAGCACGTAAACAGGTTTGGTCAGGTAAGAGTTGATTCAGCCCATTAATGGCCTTCTTTAGATAATAACTTAATAATTCTCCCCATGCGTTTTTTCATTGAAGGTGAGAGCCTGTCATAGTGATTGACCAGTTGTTCTTGCTGAATCGTCAATGGTCGATTTCTCTTTTTTGTGCCGCATAAATACCATTCTACGGAGACTCCGTAGGCTTCGCACAGACGTATAACATCATCCAGGTTGCTAGGTTCAGCACCGGAAGGGGATTCCCATTTTTTTATCGTTGAAAGCGACTTATACAGCAAAGATGCAATATCCTGTTGCGTCAGACCCTGGGTCAGTCTGGCTCGCTTCAGTCGTTCAGCTCTTTCTAAGCGGTTCATTCTGAGTGATGATCTTATAAAGTGATTAGAGAGTCACCTAAAGTGTAATGCGCTTATTTCATACAAGCGTTTAAGTATAAGCAGCTGCTACCTCTCTTTACATATATCCCGTTGCCCTATAGATTCCTGTGTCCGTCTGGTTGTCTCTGTTGCCGTTATACGGCGAAAAGAAGCAGGCGGATTTCCGATGACAGTTAAGTAGTCGTTGTCGGAATGCTGCCGGGGTCCCCGGCAGCATCCTTTCTTAGCCAGTAGCTTCCTGTCTCAGTTAAATTGTTAATGCTATTTCTGATGCCTTATAGATCAGGTGGTTACGTCGGTATACTATTTTAGTACACAGTTAAAAAACGGAACATTTTATTTTGCATAAATAATTAAACAAAAGTTTGATATAAAGCTGTTGAATTATTTAAATTATTGATAATAAAGGGAAATAAAATCTGTGTCGTTTATGTGAACGATTTGTTTCAGCCTCAATAACCATGGGCTTTATAGCCACTTGCCCCAATATTATTAACAGAATTATCCACAGAAAATGTGCATAACCTTTCCCTTGATAATTACATCAAAAGAAACAAATAACGGTAAATTTTTCCTTTCAATTATGGCTGGTATATGGGCCATTTGAACGCTGAATATTTACTCTGTTTCGAACTGACTAATGCTGCTTCTACAAGTGTTTTAGCGTCTTTGTTGCGAATGGGGTTGATCGCTGTTGTCGGGGGATTTAATGAAGATTAAGCTCTGGAAAACTGTAGGATGATATCGATCGATATCACGTTTGATCATAATAGCTTTTCGCCCGTTGTTTCGAGCAAGAGTCATTACTCTGTATCATCGGGCATGTTTGTCGAGATTAGATTACAACCAATGATACTGCTGAGTTGATAGCTGGTTGAATAAGTTTGGAATAAGATCTTAAGAGGAGCGAAGGGCTTAATCTAGTTTTTCTTTAAACTCACAAAGGTCTTCAATCAGGCAGGAGCCACAGCGAGGCTTTCGGGCGATACAAGTATAGCGTCCATGAAGAATCAGCCAGTGATGAGCATCTATCAGGAACTCTTTCGGGATAAAGCGCATCAGCTTCTTTTCTACTTCGAGTACATTTTTACCAGGTGCGATCTTAGTGCGGTTTGAAACTCTGAAAATGTGGGTATCAACTGCCATAGCGGGTTGCCCAAAGGCAGTGTTTAAGACTACATTGGCAGTCTTACGGCCTACGCCAGGCAACGCTTCAAGATCTTCCCGGTTGTCAGGCACAATAGAGTTATGCAACTCAACCAGCATCTTGCAGGCCTTGATCACATTCTCGGCTTTGGCGTTATACAAACCGATTGTCTTGATATATTCCTTTAGGCCATCCACACCCAATGCGTAGATAGCTTCAGGGGTATTCGCCACCGGAAACAGCTTACGAGTCGCCTTATTTACCCCGACATCAGTAGCCTGAGCTGACAGCGTTACAGCGACCAATAGCTCGAATGGATTGCTGTACTCCAGCTCCGTTTCTGGATTTGGGTTTGCTTCTCTCAGACGGGTGAATATTTCGTGGCGTTTAGCGGCGTTCATGACTTCCAGAATAGTAGTGATCAAATGGTAGGGCTATGTTAGCCGGGACTGGCATTTTGGACAACTGTTGAGATTAGTGGATGAAGTTTGCCTTGTTGGACGTCACTTTGCGTCTTGCCCGTAGTCTGAAGGCTGCTTGTTAGAAAACGGAATGTACTTATTTTGTTGAACTAGATATTCTTGCTTTTCTGTAACAGTATCTACCAAAGAGAGCAGGACGCTTCAAACAGTAATAGTTAGGAAAAGGATTTTATTTCTCCTAAGATCAGTTTTTTAAATATTTCTCTTTTTACACATACAAGTTATTTCTTGATGAATATAGGGTATTCACATTGAAGAAACTGATTCTGATCGTTCTTATAGGATATGGCGCATGGAACTACTACACAACCAACGTGGTTTCGCCCAATGTTAGCTATACATCTTATGAGTATGATAAGCAGGTGAAACGGGCGAAGGCTCAACCACAAAGTAACTATCGCTGTGATGGGCGACAACACTGTAGTCAGATGGGGTCGTTAGCGGAAGCTGAATTTTTCTTGAGAAATTGCCCTAATACAAAAATGGATGGTGATCACGACGGTAAACCATGTGAAAGGCAGTTTGGTGGTTATTGATTTGTGCAGGCAATAAAATTGTCCCTTTTTACTTTTTGTAGTTGAACCAGGAAGAAGCAGCTAAACGGAACCGTTATGCCAAAGAAAGTAGTCAAATTTGAGTTAGAGAAAGAAACAAAAAATAGTATTCGGTATAAGGAAGTCCCTGATGAAGGTGCTGCTCCAATTGTCGGATCTTTGTATATCCAGAAGTGGTTTGCTGGAAGTAGTAAAGAAATTGAGATCACTATTGAGAAAAAGTAATAAGTCACTAGGTTTGATCCGTGCTTAGTAAGTACGGATCGACGATCGAACAATGAGCAAGTATATACTGTGAGATTACTCTTTCTTGCCAGTCTAAGAAATATTTCCTGTAACCCGAACACGCTTTGTTTCACCGGAAGGTATTATTTCAACAGGTGTTGCTGCCGCTTCTCGCTTCTTATCAATAATGTTCTTGATTGCGATCAACAGCCCCATACCAACAAATGCGCCGGGTGGAAGGATAGCGAAGAGAAAACCGACGTAATCTTCGATGATAATAATTTTCCAGCTTTCAGCCATCGGCCCAAATAATAGCTGCATATCAGCAAAGAGAGTTCCCAGACCAAGGATCTCCCGCATTCCGCCGAGAATCATCAGAACTGCGGTGAAGCCAACACCCATCATCGCGCCATCAAGGATAGAGGCACCTACCGGGTTTTTAATGGCAAAGGCGTCGGCGCGGCCCATAATTGCGCAGTTGGTAACAATCAGTGGAATAAAGATGCCAAGTATCGTGTAGAGCTCGTAAGTGAACGCCTGCATCAATAGTTCAATACAGGTAACAAATGAGGCGATAATCATTACAAAGATCGGCAGACGAACTGATTCCGGCACAAACTTACGAAACATCGAAATGGTTAGGTTAGAGCCAATCAGTACGATGGTACTGGCAAGGCCAAGTCCCAGCGCGTTAACAACTGTGCCAGTCACCGCTAAAAGAGGGCAGAGACCAAGTAGTTGTACTAGCGCAGGGTTATTATCCCAGAGACCATCCATTGTGATTTTGCGGTAATCGTTGGTCATCTTATTCAGCTCCAGCGGGCTGTTGAGTCAGTTTTTCTCTGTTCTCCAGCAGCGCAGTTTTGTGTTCGCGGAAGTAGTGGATTGCGCGGGCTGTCGCATTCACCACCGCCCGGGGGGTGATTGTTGCACCCGTAAACTGATCGAATCGTCCGCCGTCCTTTTTCACTGCCCAGCTTGGGTCTTTATCGCCTTCATAACGTTGACCGTTGAAGTTGAGTACCCAGTCCGACTTTTTTAGTTCCACTTTGTCACCCAGCCCGGGAGTTTCTTTATGGGCCAGTACTCGCACACCGGCGATACTCTCGTCGGCGTTAATGCCAACGATCATGTTAATTTTGCCGGTATATCCGTCGGGGGCTGTTACCGGTAGGATCACGGTAATTACCTGGCCGCCAAGGCGAGCGAGGAAGGCATCAGAAGGTCCATCAGTACCGGTGAGTTCAGCTGCACTAACAGTATAGGTGTCTTCCAGGAGGTTGTTGTCGATACTCTCTCTGGGGACTATCTCATAAAGCGCCTTAGCACGAGCTTCTCGCTCATTGACCATAATCTGATCTTTGGTCGATACCTGAGTCAGGGCGATGGCACCTGAAGTAATGACGGCAAAGATACTCAGGCCGACAGCACTGTTACGAATAGCAGTAAACATTTCCATTATTTTGCCCCCCGATTCGGCTTGGTGTGGCCATAGCTGCGAGGCTGAGTGTACTGGTCGATAAAGGGAGCGCAAAGGTTCATCAGGAGGACTGCAAAAGCAATCGCGTCGGGGTAGTTGCCCCAGGTGCGAATAATAAAGACCAAAAGACCGATACCTGCGCCAAACCAAAGCTTACCTTTGTTGCTGGTGGCAGAGGTAACCGGGTCAGTGGCGATAAAGAATGCGCCCAGCATAGTAGCCCCCACTGTCAGATGGAAAAAAGGATCCGGGAACTGGTCAGGCATAATCAGGAAGAACAGGGTGGAGATCAGAGTCAGGCTACCCAGCATCGCAACCGGTGCGTGCCAGGTAAATATTTTGCGGTATAGCAGAAACACACCACCCATAACATAGGCTGCACTAACGGCATGCCAAGCGCCGATACCGTTAGCTAATAGAGCGCTTTCTAACCACATCTCCTCTGTAGTAAAACCGCCCCGATGGCGCATTATATCAAGAGGCGTTGCCATGGTATGCCCATCTACTATCGCACCACCTGTTCCGAAAATGGCGCTTAGTGTTTCACTTAATGGAAGTACCGCCCAGCCATCGCCAGTCATAACAAAAGGAGCAGCCCAGCTGGTCATTTGAATGGGAAAGGAGACCAACAGCAGGGCATAGGCAACCATGGCCGGGTTAAATGGATTGCTGCCCATACCGCCGTACATCTGTTTCGCAATGATAATGGCAACCATGATACCGACCGTCATTACCCACCAAGGTGCGAAAGGTGGCAACGCCAGCCCAAGCAGTACTGCGGTTACCACGGCACTATAGTCGGTCAGGTAGAAGCTTACCGGGCGACCACGTAGTTTTATGGCTAACGCTTCAAGACTTACGGCGAGCAGGATACCCCAGATCACCTGAATCAGAGTGCCCCAACCGAAGAAGAAGGTCATCGCTGCCAGGCCGGGCAGGGTCGCTAACAGCACAGTAAGCATCACATTGCCGGTATTACCGGGGCGGTGGGCGTGCGGTGATGTAATTCTGATCAGTGACATTCTATTTACTCAGGTCTAACGCTGTTATTGGGTGGCATACTTATTCGGAAAAGCGTTCCAGTGTGGCATTGAGTTGTTCAGCCTGTGCCCGGGCTGTTAGAAGCTCTTCTTCCAGTGAGTGCTTGCTCTCGTCTTCCGCTTTAGTCAGAGCGCGTTCTACTTTGGTGACAGCTGCTCTGGCTAATGCCGCATCAATTTTAAGTTGCTTCAGATCAATTCCTTCTTGAGCTGCGGACTCGATCAGTACCTTTTCTGCTGAATCATAGGTTACTTTAGCAGCATCATGGCGTTGCTGAAGCTGGTTTATTTCTGTCACCAATTCAGAAGCCAGGGGTGATTCTTTTTCATCATCAGATAGCTCTGCAAGCTGCTTTTCCGCTTTTTTCAGTTTAGTGCGCATGATAGATACTTGCTGCTTTAACGCCTTCATATCAACGGGACTGGTGCCGGATTCAGGTGCAGGTCTGGCGGATGCCAGTTCATCGCGCAGTGCTTTAAGTTTCTCTTTTAGCTTGTCGACACCGGCAGCCATTTTGTCGGCAGCGGGGCTATTGGACTCAACCGCTTTTTTCCAGGCGGTTTCGCCTTTATTGACCTTGGCTTGTAAGGAGGCGATATCCGCTTCCAATTCAGCGGTATCGATTGCTGCCGTAGCGCTAGTTTTGGTAGCGGTGTGTTTTGCAGCGCTTAGTTCATCTTGGAGTGCTTTAAGCTTATCTTTTAGCTTGTCGACACCAACCGCCATTTTATCGGCAGCGGGGCTGTTGGACTCAACCGCTTTTTTCCAGGCGGCTTCGCCTTTATTGACCTTGGCTTGTAAGGAGGCGATATCCGCTTCCAATTCAGTGGTATCGATTGCTGTCGCAGCACTTGTTTTGGTAGCGGTGTTTTTTGCAGCGCTTAGTTCATCTTGCAGTGCTTTAAGCTTATCTTTTAGCTTGTCGACACCAGCGGCCATTTTATCGGCAGCGGGGCTGTTGGACTCAACAGCTTTTTTCCAGGCAGTTTCGCCTTTGTCGATCTTGGCTTGCATCGCGCTGATATCAGCTTCAAGTTCGGTAGTATCAACCGTAACCGCAGAGGGGGCGTTTGAGTCGCCAGATTCTGCGCTTTCGAAGGCCGCTGTTGCTTGGTTGGTACGCGCTTGTAGTTCTTCCACCTGAGCCTTGAGAGCGGTAACATCGCCTTCGCCAGTCGCTTCAGCATTCGCCAGTTGTTTTTCTGCTTTCTTTAGTTTTGTACGTGCAATGGCAGCGTTATTCTTCAGGTCTTTTAAGCTGATGCCAGGGGCACTGGCAAGCGCTGCTTCAGGTGTTTTGGCAGGAGCGCTCTGAGCCTGTTGATAAGCTTGTTCAGCCTGGTTTGATTTTTCTTGCAATTGTTGCACTGTAGCCTGAAGGGTTGCTACACCTTCTTGCTCTTTTTCCTGAGCATTAGCCAATGCTTTTTCTGCTTTTCTCAACTTTGTGCGGGCAATCGCTGCGTTACTTTTTAGTTGTTTCAGATCCGGTTCAGAGGATTCGGCATTAGCAGCTGTAGCGGGTTTGGGCATCAGTGCCGCATCTTTTTTCGCGGCCTGTGCTCTGGCAGCATCAGCGGCGCGCTGTTTGCGACGTTCTTCCTTCTCAATTTTTTCACGTTCAAGGCGTTCAAGACGAGCTTCAAAACGGATGCGCGCATGGTCAGCCTTACGTTGTTCAGCATCTTCTTTGCGAATTTCTGCCTTGGCGAAGCGGTAATACTGTACTAATGGAATGTTGCTGGGACAGACATAGGAGCATGCGCCACACTCTATACAATCAAACAGATTGTGGTTGCGGGCTTTATCGAATTCACGACCTTTAGCAAACCAGTGCAGCTGCTGTGGCAGAAGTTCGACTGGGCAGACTTGCTCGCACATGCCGCACCGAATGCAGGCTTGCGCCGGTGGTTGTGCAGGCATTTCCTGAGCACTGCCGGCAATCAGGCAGTTGGTGGTTTTAATGACCGGTATCTGCTCATCTTCGACCGTGATGCCCATCATCGGTCCCCCAACGATCAAACGAGACATCTGCTCCCGGTCAACTTCCGAGTGGTCTAGAAGGTCAGTAAAACGGGTGCCTATTCTGACTTCGTAGTTCTGTTTATGGCCAGCGGCTTGTCCGGTCACGGTGACGATTCTGGATATCAGCGGCTCGCCATAAGTAACTGCTTTAAAGATAGCGGTAGTGGTGCCGATGTTCTGGCAGACGATACCTACATCTGCAGGGATCTTGCCACTGGGAACTTCAATGCCAGTGAGTAGTTTGATTAACTGTTTTTCACCACCGGATGGGTATTTGGTTGGGGTGATAACGATATCAAGATTCAGAGGGCTATTGTCTAAGGCCGTATGCAGGGCACGAATAGCCTGAGGTTTATTGTCCTCAATACCGACCATAATATGCAGAGGTTTGAGCAGATGGGCGATGATTTCAATCCCACCCAATATCTGGTCAGCGCGCTCCCGCATCAACATATCATCGGCAGTGATATAAGGTTCGCACTCGGCCGCATTGATGATAAGAGTGTTAACGATATGATCATCACCCAGGTGGAGCTTTACATCGGTTGGAAAACCCGCGCCGCCCATTCCAGCGACCCCGGCCTGACGGATATACTCGATCAGTTCTGGCTTAGGTAGCTGGGTATAGTCTTCCAGTCCCTGATGTTCGATCCACTCGTCCTGGCCATCCGCCTCGATAATCAGACAGTTGGCTGGCATGCCAGACATATGCGGTACCGGATGCGATTCAATAGCTGTGACGATACCGGATGTGGATGCATGAATATTGGCGCTTATGCGACCGATCGCTTCGGCAACCAGCTGTCCTTTAAGAACACGCTCGCCTACCTTAACCACGGGATCTGCAGGCAAACCGATATGTTGTTGCAGTGGCAGCACGATTTGCGAGGGTATCGGCGCTAAAGTGATTGGCGCGCCGGTTGATTGTTTTTTGTTCTCCGGTGGGTGTATGCCACCGTGGAAACTATGTACACGTACAGTATTCTTCATCCTTCAGCCTCCAATGCGATACCCGGGTGGCGGTCGGTAGCGATCAGCTCTATACCGGGTTTGGGGGCTGGCCACTGCCAGCTATTGAGGGTGGGGGCTATTGGAAGCATATCAATACAGTCTACGGGGCAGGGTTCGACACAAAGGTCACAACCTGTACATTCAGATTCTATTACAGTGTGCATCTGTTTAGCCGCACCTAAAATGGCATCGACAGGACACGCCTGGATACATTTGGTACAGCCGATACATTCATCTTCGCGGATATAAGCGACGGTTTTAACCTGTTCTTCGCCATGCTCAGCATCCAGCGGAACCGCTTCTACATCGAGAAGATCAGCCAGTGCTTCGATCGTGCTTTGGCCGCCTGGAGGGCACTTATTGATCGGCTCGTCGCTATTGACGATGGACTCCGCATAGGGGCGACAGCCGGGATGGCCACATTGTCCGCACTGGGTTTGTGGTAACAATGAATCGACCTGATCGACCAGAGGGTTGCCTTCAACCTTGAAGCGGATTGAGGAATAGCCCAGCAAGATACCGAATATCAGGCCCAGTCCTAACAATACCAGAACGGCAATTAATACAGCGCTCACGGTAACTCCTTAAAACTGAACCAGGCCGGTGAAGCCAAGAAAGGCGAGTGACATCAGGCCAGCGGTGACCATCCCAATTGCAGACCCTTGAAAGGGTACTGGTACATCGGCCACTGCGATTCTTTCTCGCATGGCGGAAAAAAGTATCAGTGCCAGTGAAAAACCGACTGCTGCACCAAAGCCATAGACGATGGAATCGACAAAACCGTTCATCTTTTTGATATTCAACAGCGCTACACCCAGTACTGCGCAGTTGGTAGTAATCAAGGGAAGAAATATGCCCAGCAGTTTATACAGCAGGGGGCTGGTTTTACGCACCACCATCTCGGTAAACTGAACGACGACCGCAATCACCAAAATGAAAGAGATTGTTTTCAGGAAGGTGATTTCCAACGGTGCTAACAGATAGGTATAAACGAGATAGCTGCAGACTGAGGAAAGCGTCAGCACAAAGGTTGTGGCGAGTGACATTCCCATCGCAGTTTCGAGTTTGTTAGACACGCCCATGAAGGGGCAGAGTCCCAGAAACTGAACCAGTACGAAGTTGTTCACCAAAACGGTGCTGATAATAATTAGCAGATATTCAGTCATAATGTTGTTACATCATCACCGGCGCTGTCACTACCGGGCTTGCCTTAAAATTAGAAAGTTCTAAAGTTTAACGATTTTAGCCGCTATTCGGTATAGCTTTCTGCTTGATGTGCCTCAATTTTTCTGCAACTGCGTAATAAATCTGGGCTATTACGACAAAATAACCGGATCTGAGTGAAATCAGATCCGGTTAAGCTATCCGCAGAGCGTGTTGAGGCTATGCTGCTCCCTGCTCGCGCAGGAGTTCCAGAATAGCGTTTACCTGAGCTGCTACCGGTTGTGTTGATGCGTTCAGGCTTAGGTCGGCATCGGCTTCCTCCAGATTAACAACCAGTGAACCTTGCGGTAACTCGCTATTGGTTGCATCAGCCAGAACGATCAGGCCGTTTTCATTCAACAGCGTAGCAACGGCGTTGAGCTCAGCGGGCAGGTTATTGTGATTTAACAGGGCGACGGCGCGTCCCAGGTTAAATAGCTGGCGCTCAAGGGTAAATAACAGCGTATCACGTTGCTGTTCGGAACCTCCCTGGATTGCCAGGGTGATCGCTTTTTGACCATAGCGACGTTCGCGATCAGCTTTTGTGATGCTGGCACTTGTGGCGACCAGAATATCACCTGTTTCAGTAGATGAGTTGCTATCACCTGCAATCATGCCGGCAGCTACGGTAGTGTTGGTCAGACGATCCACGATGATAAATGAACCGGTTGTGTGGTGGGCGCGGTAGTCGTCGGTGACAACCGGGCGTTCCAGTGTAATCTCGCACCGGGCAATTTCGTTAAGCTTCAGGGTAGCTGCTGGATGCGGCTCCTGAGTATTGACATCGACACAGTGACGGATGCTGCTGATACCGCCAGCAATTGTTTGTGTTGCCAGTTTTACATCGTACTGACGCCCCGGCAGAAGCTCCTGCTCAGCCATCCAGACAACCATCGCATCGAAGCGATTGCTAACATGGACATTATCACTGCTATGAACGAGCATATCGCCCCGACTGACGTCGATCTCATCCTCTAGCGTCAGGGTAACTGACATCGGCGGGAAGGCTTCCTGTAGCTCTCCATCGAAAGTGACAATCGACTTAACCCGGCTGCTCTTACCCGAGGGGAGTACTGTTACTTCATCACCTGGGCGAACGATACCAGAACCGATAGTGCCACAATAACCCCGGAAATCCAGATTAGGACGGTTTACATATTGAACCGGAAAGCGCAGCTCATCAAAATTCTGATCGTTGGCGATCTGGATGGTTTCCAGATACTCCATTAATGGAGCCTCTTTATACCAGGCCATGTTCTCGCTTAGGTTAACAACGTTATCACCGTTTAACGCTGACATTGGCACGAACTGAATATCGTTCAGATCCAGGTCTGCAGAAAAATTCAGGTAATCTTGTTTGATCTGCTCATAGCGTTCTTCACTGTAATCGACCAGATCCATCTTATTGATGGCGACGATAGTATGTTTAATACCCAGCAGGGATACGATGAAACTATGACGCTTGGTTTGTACCTGAACGCCATGACGAGCGTCGATCAGAATGATCGCCAGGTCACAGGTAGATGCACCGGTGGCCATATTACGAGTGTATTGCTCGTGCCCCGGAGTATCGGCGATGATGAACTTACGCTTGTCAGTAGAGAAGTAACGATAGGCAACATCAATGGTGATACCTTGTTCCCGCTCTGCTTGAAGACCATCGACCAGCAAAGCAAGGTCCAGTTCTTCACCGGCATTACCCTGTTTTGCGTTATCTGCATGCAGCGCTGCCAATTGATCTTCATAGATCATTTTAGAGTCGTGTAGTAGTCGACCAATCAGGGTCGATTTACCATCGTCTACGCTACCGCAGGTGAGAAAACGCAGGAGTTCTTTGTTTTCATGTTGTGCCAGATAAGCTTCGATGTCGCTGGCGATCAGATCGGACTGATGACTCATGATTGTGTTCCGTATTCTTAAATTCTGTACTGAAGAGGTTTACTAACCTACTACTGCCAAGGTGTTAAGTATTACTGTGAAAAACGGAGGTTAGTGAAGATGCAAACCCTGTTGTACCAGGGGAAGCTTCAGCGCTAGCCTGCAACGTGTTACAGCAAGCTCAGACCGGTTAAAAGTAACCTTCCATCTTTTTCTGTTCCATTGACCCTGCACCATCGTTATCGATGACCCGGCCCTGGCGTTCAGAGGTAGTGGTTAACAGCATCTCCTGAATGATCTCAGGCAGGGTTTGAGCGGTAGAATCTACTGCGCCGGTCAGTGGGTAGCAGCCGAGGGTACGGAAACGCACCATCTTCATTTCGGGCACTTCACCGGCTTCCAGAGGGAGACGCTCATCATCAACCATGATCTCGACGCCATCACGTTTAACAATAGGGCGCTCCGCTGCGAAATAGAGCGGTACAATGGGAATGCTCTCCAGATAGATGTACTGCCAGATATCCAGCTCGGTCCAGTTGGACAGAGGAAATACCCGAATACTTTCACCCTTATCAATTTTTGTATTGAAGGTATTCCATAGCTCAGGACGCTGACTCTTTGGATCCCAGCGATGGTTCTTATCGCGGAATGAGAAAACTCGCTCTTTAGCGCGGGACTTCTCTTCATCGCGGCGGGCACCACCAAAGGCAGCATCAAATTTGTACTTGTCCAGTGCCTGCTTCAGCCCCTGGGTTTTCATGATGTCAGTGTGTTTCTTAGAACCATGAGTAAAGGGGCTGATATTCATATCAACACCTTCCTGATTAATATGAACTAGCAGATCCATGCCAGCTTCCTCAGCCATCTTGTCACGGAAGCTGATCATCTCTTTAAATTTCCAGGTTGTATCAACGTGCATCAGCGGAAAAGGAGGTTTCCCCGGAAAGAATGCTTTGCGGGCCAGGTGCAGCATCACTGCGGAGTCTTTGCCGACTGAGTAGAGCATTACCGGATTTTCGAATTCCGATGCTACTTCACGAATGATGTGGATGCTTTCTGCTTCCAGCTGACGCAGGTGGGTCAGTCTGTGTTCCGGCAATTGACTCATATTGATGAACTCTTTTTACATAGATGACAAAAATGTTTATGGAGGTATGCGCGCGTTAACATCGTTGTGATAGTGAGGTTTAGGCGCATAGCTCCCGATATTGGGCGCTATTATGGCAGATATTTGCTTAAAATCAAAAAGAATATGTTGGAATGTTTTAGAAACTTTTTGGAATAAGAGGGGGTTGTTGAAATCCTCTGGTCAATGTCGCCAGGATTGTTGAGGAGGAGAAGGGTATAAAGAAAAGCGTTAAGTTTTTTAGAACTAAAAGGTATTAACAAATTTATAATTATTATTTTGAGTTATAAGGCTTCTTTCGTTATTATAGCTGATTCTTATTTTGCGGTGTTCTGTCTGTGGGCAGAATATCTTTATTGATGACAGCCTTTTAGGCAGCTGAGAACGTTGATGGAAATAGCTTACAGCTTTGCCGGCCTGGTGGTTGGTATAATTGTTGGATTGACAGGAATTGGTGGCGGTGCATTGATGACACCGATTCTGATTGTTGTTTTCGGTATTCCTCCGGTCACGGCGGTTAGTACTGATCTGCTTTATGCTGCTATTACCAAATTTGGCGGAAGTATTACTTATACCCGGAAAAAATTGGTCGAATGGCGGGTGGTCTTGTTGCTGTTGGGGGGGAGTATTCCCGGTGCCCTGTTTACGCTGAATTATCTGGAAGGTTTAGGTGGTCTTGAAAAGATAGAGCATCTGATGAATATCACGTTGGGAGTTTCGTTGGTTTTAACTTCCTTCGCCGTTTTTTTCCGCTCTAAGATTCGTGACTCGGTCGTTAAGCTTAAAGGAACCCGTTTTGAAAAGCACGGTCGCCGCTATCGTCCCTACGTAACACTTTTGATGGGCATCATATTAGGTAGTCTGGTAACGCTGTCTTCTGTTGGTGCCGGCGCACTGGGTACTGCAATGTTAATTCTGCTTTATCCACGCATGAGTATGCAAAGTATCGTGGGTACGGATCTTGTGCATGCGGTGGTGCTTACCGGTATAGCAGGGGCTGGTCACTATAGTATGGGTAATGTTGACCTCTGGTTGCTGCTATATCTGGTTATTGGTTCTTTGCCAGGCGTTTTTCTTGGCAGTCATCTTGGCAGTAAGCTTTCCCCAAGAGTCATACAACCTATTATGGGAACGCTGTTACTGGCGATCGGTATGCGGTTTGTTTTAGCCGGTTAAGCTTTTGAGTGCTGATATAAATACTTATATCTGGCGAACAAAATTTGAATTGTAATTTTTAAGGGTGAGGGTCGGTTAGCCGACGGTATAAACGATGTATCAATATAACGAACAGGATCAGACTCTGATCAATGCGCGGGTTGAGCAATACCGCGATCAGACCCGCCGCTTTCTGGCTGGTGAAATTCCCGATGAGGAGTTCCGTGGCCTGCGATTGATGAATGGTCTCTATATTCAGCGTCAGGCACCTATGCTGCGTATCGCTGTGCCGTATGGACTAATGAACTCTGTTCAGGTGCGTAAGCTGGCAGATATCACCCGCAAATATGATAAAAATTATGCCCACTTCACAACGCGGACCAATGTTCAGCTGAATTGGCCTAAGTTAGAAGAAGTACCTGATATTCTGGCAGAACTGGCTGAAGTTCAGATGCATGCGATTCAGACCAGTGGTAACTGTCTGCGTAATACAACCACAGATCATTTTGCCGGTATTATTCCAGATGAGATTGAAGATCCGCGTCCATGGTGTGAGATTATCCGCCAGTGGACAACACTGCACCCGGAGTTTGCATATCTGCCCCGGAAGTTCAAAATTGCGGTAACAGGTGGTCCTGAAGATCGCGCGGCTTCACAGGTGCATGATATTGGTCTGCACATGGTTAAGAATGCTGAGAATGAGATTGGTTTTGAAGTACTGGTAGGCGGCGGCCTGGGCCGTACCCCGGTGATCGGTAAAGTGATTCGTAAGTTCCTGCCAAAACAGGACCTGTTAACCTACCTTGAGGCTATTCTGCGGGTATATAACCTGCAGGGACGTCGGGACAACAAGTACAAAGCGCGGATCAAAATACTGGTTAACGCGCTGGGAACTGAAGAATTCACCAAGCGGGTAGAGGCTGAGTGGGAAGTTATTCGTGCCACGGAGCTGGCGTTGACTGACGAATATGTTGAAAAGATAAAAGGTTTTTTTGAACCTCATCCTTATGCATCTGATGCGATTGATGGTTTGGCTGTATTGGAAAATCAGTTGGCAGACAATCAGGACTTCAATGCTTGGTATGAGCGCAATACCCGTGAGCATAAAATTGCCGGTTATCGTGCGGTTGTTATTTCACTGAAACCTCATCTTAAGCCACCGGGTGATATTTCCGATAATCAGCTTGATGCGGTTGCCGATTTGGCGGATACCTATAATTTTGGTGAGATTCGCAGTACCCATGATCAGAATCTGGTCTTTGCTCATGTTGCGGCCGGTGATTTGTACACATTATGGCAATCATTACGCGATCTGAATCTGGCAAGAGCTAATATCGGTACACTGACGGATATGATTGTTTGTCCCGGATTTGATTTTTGTTCATTGGCCAATGCTCATACACTGACAGTGGCGGATCAGATTAATGCAAAGTTTGATGACCTGGATTATCTGTACGATATCGGTGATATCAAACTGAATATGTCGGGTTGTATTAATGCCTGCGCTCACCATCACGTTGCTCACATCGGAGTACTGGGTGTGGATAAAGGCGGTGAAGATTTCTATCAGATCACACTGGGCGGTTCCTCCCGTGAAGATGCTTCTTTGGGTAAGATTATTGGTAAATCAGTTCCGCAGGCTGACGTGGCCAATACTATTGAAACCATCTTGCAGGTTTATGTTGAAAATCGTAGTGAAGAAGAGCGTTTTATCGAGACGGTTCGCCGTATCGGTGTAGCACCGTTTAAGGAGAGAGTTTATGCCCCTGTTAATTAATCGTGCTGTAGCGGAAGACCATTGGTTGCTGGTTGATGAAGACAACCTCTCTACACATATTAACGAAGACATCGTTGTCCCTTACGAGCTGTTTTCAGCAAACATTGATGCGTTACTTGATGCTAAAGGTGCGCTGGGTGTTCGGGTTAATGGTGACCAGGATCTTAACCTCCTGTTGCAATACCTGGATAAACTTTCACTGGTTACGATAGAGTTTCCAGCATTTACGGATGGCCGGGGATTTAGTTTTGCTCGGATTTTGCGCCGTTCCGGTTTTACTGGTCAGATTAGAGCAGAGGGTGATGTTACCCGTGATCGTCTGGAGTATATGGAACGTTGTGGTTTTGACGCGTTTGCTATTCCTGCAGACCGTTATAGCGCGGATATCGCTAATGCCTTTGGTGAAGTCTCTGTGCACTACCAGGGTAGCGCCGATGATGAACGACCAATTTTTCGCCAGTAACTGATTAGGATATAGAGCCATGAGCGAACAAGTAACTGCTGAACTGGAAGCGAAAATAGCGAACTCTATCGTCGTGCTAAAGCAAGCGGCTGCGGAGTATGCCGAAGGCAAGGTAGTGTTTGCCAATAGTCTGGGTGCTGAAGATGTGGTGATTACCGACCTTATCAGCAAACATGCCTCTGCTATTGGTATGTTCGTACTGGATACAGGACGCCTGCCGGAAGAAACGTTAAAGCTACTGACCGACGTTCAGGCACTCTATCGCAACCTGAAAGTAGAGCTTTATTACCCTGAAGCTGCAGATGTTGAGCAATATGTCCATGAGCATGGGATTAATGCTTTTTATCAAAGTCAGGATATGCGTAAAGGCTGCTGTTTTGTACGTAAGATTAAACCGCTTAAGCGTGCATTAGCTCCTCGTGATGCCTGGATTACAGGCTTACGCAGAGACCAATCAGTCACCCGTGATGAGATCGGTTTTAAAGAGTTTGATGAAGGCAATGGCATTGATAAGTTTAATCCGTTGGCGGATTGGACTGAAGCAGAGGTGTGGGCTTATATCCGCGCTAACAATGTACCCTACAACGATCTGCATGATAAACAGTACCCGAGTATCGGTTGTGCACCTTGTACCCGTGCGGTCGCAGAGGGTGAAGATGTCAGAGCGGGTCGGTGGTGGTGGGAGAATCCGGAAACACGTGAGTGTGGTTTGCATCCTGGCACTTCTACCGTTGAGGAAAAGCCAGTTAATGTGATGGATTTTCTGCCTAAGTAGTGCGTTTTAATGAATAGTCTCAGAGCCCGCTAACAGCGGGCTCTTCTTTTCTGCTATCTTTTCACTAATAGTTATATAAAAACTGAGTCTTATACGTTTATCTTTATCTCTCTTTGAGGACGCTCTGTGGATTACCTGCCGTTATTTTTTAAATTGGAACATCGTAACGCTTTGTTAGTCGGAGGGGGGCAGGTTGCCTTGCGCAAGGCTACTTTACTGACCCGTGCAGGCGCCCGGGTGACTGTTATTGCGCATCGGATTGATCCAGAGCTAACGGAGCTGGTTGAACAGCATGGTGGCCAGACCATTACGGGAGAGTATCACAGCGGTCTTTTAGATGATGTTTATCTGGTCATTGCTGCGACGGATGATGATCAGCTTAATGAACGTGTTCATTATGATGCTGTTGAGCGGCATATTCCGGTTAATGTGGTTGATAATCAGCCGTTATGTACATTTATCTTTCCCGCCATCGTTGACCGCTCTCCTATTGTGATCGGCATCTCATCCGGGGGAGAGTCTCCAGTACTGGCCCGACTTCTGCGGGCTAAACTCGAAACCTGGATTCCCCAGGGTTACAGCCGTCTTGGACGGCTGGTCGGGCAGTTTCGACAGCAGGTAAAACAAACATTTACGAGTGTAGAGCGGCGTAGAATCTTTTGGGAAAAAGTGCTGCAGGGACAAATTGCTGAAAAAGTGTTTGCCGGGCGTGATGGAGAGGCACGTGCTTTATTGGAAACGGCGATTGAGACGGCCGACCCTGAACATCAGGTAGGTGAAGTTTATCTGGTTGGTGGTGGCCCTGGTGATCCAGAATTGCTGACCTTTAAAGCGTTGCGGTTGATGCAGCAGGCGGATGTGGTGCTATTCGATCAGCTGGTTTCACCCGCCATTGTAGACCTGTGTCGCCGCGATGCTGACCGGATTTTTGTGGGTAAGCGTCGTGATAACCACGCGGTCCCGCAGGAGGGTATTAACGAACTGCTGGTTAAATACGCTTTGCAGGGGCGCAGAGTTTTACGGCTGAAAGGCGGTGACCCTTTTATCTTTGGTCGGGGTGGAGAGGAACTGGAAACTCTGAAGCAGCATAATATTCCGTTTCAGGTTGTGCCTGGTATCACAGCTGCCAGCGCCTGTTCGACATATGCAGGTATTCCGCTGACCCATCGAAATTATGCACAGTCTGTGAAACTGGTGACCGGTCAGCTTAAAAATCGGACATCCGATCTGAATTTTGCCGAGTTGGTCCACCCGAATCAGACGATTGTCTTCTATATGGGATTGCACACTCTTCCCGAACTCTGCGAGAAACTGGTGGCTCATGGTAAACCTCCCGAGACACCTGCCGCTATAGTATCTAACGGTACACGGGCCGAACAGAAGGTTCTGACCGGGACTCTGGAGAGCTTGCCAGAGCTTCAGAGTAAGGAGAAGTTGCCCGCTCCAGCGTTAATTATTGTGGGCGAAGTCGTATTGCTACATGAAAATCTGGCATGGTTCGGCGAAGAGGTGTTACATAATCACGGCTTGATTCTGCCAGATGTGTAATAAAGTAGCTCAGGGTGATAGATCGAGATGTTTTATGTTTGTGCGAATACTGATGAGTGAAAGCGTACGATACAGGAGGCATACATTATTTTATAGGCTGTAGAAAAGGGCAATCATAAATATTATAAGTAGTCCGACCATGAGGCCGCGATAGTGGATGAATTAAGTAAACGAATTTCAACTCTAGAGTTTGTAAAAAACAGAATAGATAATCTGCCTCTATTACCCTCTGTCGCTCATGAATTGAATCAGCTGAGCCAGGATTCTGTCGAGTTTTACGCCAAAGTGGCTGAGCTTGCAGAGCAGGACCCTCCGCTGGCAGCAAAAGTATTGGCCGCCGCCCACTCATCGTCTTCAGGTGCTCATAAGCCGGAATACAAAATTGAGAATGCACTTGAGCGTATGGGGGTTTTTAATACTCTTCAGTTGATGGGTGCGCTAGTTAAAACTGATGTATTTGAGCCGACTAAGCCAGGCCATAAAGGAGGCTGGCGGCACTCTGTAGAGACGGCGAAGTTTTGTCGCTTTCTGGCTGAGCACATGCCGGGGTTCAAGGTTGATCCTGATCTGGCCTATATGAGTGGTTTGTTACATGATATCGGTCGTTTTATTTTATTACAGGTCGCGATTAAAGCGGTGGAGGTTGTTGATGATACCGGCTGGAACTCTCCCGAGGAACTGACCGATGTGGAAGACAAATTATTTGGTTTTACACACGCTGAAGTAGGCTATCTGGCAGCTCAGCACTGGAAGCTTCCAGGTACCATCACCAATATGCTGCGCTATCATCACCACTACAATCTATGGGAGATTGAAGGGCTTTCACTTAAGTTTAAGCAACTGCTCACTATTGTTCAGTTTGCTGATTTTTTGAGTGTATTGATTATCACTCATCCTGATTGGCCTGCCTGGTCTGAAGATGAATTGCGGGAAAAGGTTACGAGCTTTTGTATCCATAAAAAATGGCCCGAAATTGAGTTTCCGATAGATCAGCTGATTGCTGAAATGCCAGCTATTAATGAAGAATGCCAGAAAGTACTTATGAAAGCGGGTATCGTATAAGCGTTTTGTCCATGGCCGTCTCACGCTACAGATGCTTTCGTCAATAGAGCATCTGTGATGCCATTGTTAATAAGGCGAAGTCTGTTATCGCATGTCGGGCTTTGCGGTTGTACGGTCGTGATCAAGCGGGTAACCCATACCGCAGGCTAGAGTAGCCAGCGGTATGTTGATACACAGGCAGGATAATGCTGCATATTCATGATGAATATCGACTTCTCCGCGCGGAATCCGCTAATTGAAATCGCCTCTTTTATATCGTTTTACGGCTTTATTAATCTCTCCAACGCGCTGTTTATCACAGAACTTTGGGATTCTTCGGCTTTGTACCCGGTGAAAGCCTATACCGTTCAGCTCATGGGTAATGGCTGTTTCACCATACTGATTGATTAGCTTACTGATCATGATCTGCGTATCAAAATGGATATCGCAGCTTTGTGCCGCACCCAGACGGGACCAGATAGATTGTAACTTCGCATCATAGCCCAAGGCATCAACGCCGGTGAATCCATTTTCGTAATGGAATAAATAGACGTTGGGTAATATGTTCCACTCGGTCATCCCTCCGGTCCCCCCGTAGATGGGGCTCTCAGGTTTTTCAGGGGTAGCGCAGCCTGCGAGAATAAGTGTGAAAAAGCAGGTGGCAACGGTAAATCTGCACATTATCAGTTCCATCTTAGACAGTTGTATAGGAGCAACTTATCATGTTACTCCCAAGTTAAAGAAAAATAAGTTTCTTAAGAGAGAGAATTGCATCTGCACTGCGTCGTCATAGTTTAATACTTGAATGGAAGTCTCTACTTGTCACAGCAGAATTAAGCTTCGTTCATTGAATAGTGCTTTTAGTTTGTCGTATTAAGGAATGACTATGTAATACTGTCTTTAGTTATTGGTTTATTTTCTTTATATTGATCAAACTGTTAAGTGTCTTAGCGCTGCTTACTTTTCCATCGATAGGAGGCTTTATGCCGAGTTGTACCATCAATAACAGAGAGTTGCATTATCTGGATCAGGGAAGTGGATTTCCACTTCTGTTAGGTCACAGCTTTCTGTGGGATAGCAGGGTCTGGGCGCCGCAACTTGACCTTTTATCACAGCACTTTCGTTGTATCGTTCCTGATTTGTGGTCCCATGGACAGTCGCAAACTGCATCAGAAGGTGATCTGAGTATTGTTCACCTCGCTGAAGTTCATCATCAGTTAATGCAAACATTAGAGATTGATCGCTATAGTGTGCTGGGAATGGCAACCGGTGGGCTCTGGGGGGCAAAGCTGGCAATGATGTATCCTGATGAAGTGGCTAGTTTAACGCTGATTGCCTGCTCTCTGGATAGTGAAACTGCAGAAAATCGGGAAGATTATCTTGAGTTGTTCAATATTGTAGAGCAGTTAGGCGAACTACCCACGGCCGTTGTCGATGCGGTTATTCGAATCTTTTTTAGTCCAGTCACTCAAAAGGTGCATCCAGCACTGGCTGAGACTTTCCGTTTTGATCTTATGTGCCTTTCGCCGGAGCAGGTTGCGGGGATCACTTCTATGGGTAAACAGATCTTTACACGCCCGTCGATGATTAATCAGCTCTCTGATATTCGATGCCCAACGTTGATTCTTGCGGGTCAAAATGACATTCCTAATCCCTTGAGCGAGTTGCAAGAGATGCATCACTGTTTACCGGGAAGCCAGTTTGCCATCATTGAGAATGCCGGTCATATGCTAACGCTGGAACAACCTGATCAGGTTAATCAGTTATTAGGAAACTTTCTCGCTTCTATTGATGGTGTTCAGTTAGATTCAAATCAATTGGTCTTCGTTTGATGCCAGAGCCATTATCGGAATGGTGTGTATATATTGTGCGCTGTGCCGATGGATCCCTTTATACCGGGGTTACAACTGATAGTGTGCGACGGGTCATCGAACATAATCAAAATGATCGTCTTGGCGCGAAATATACCCGTGCCCGCAGACCCGTAAATTTGGTTTATCAAGAACCCTGCGACAATCGTTCTGATGCTTGTAAGCGGGAAGCCGAGATAAAAAAACTCTCTCGTCAGAGGAAGATAACGTTAATTACCGCTCATATGGAGAAGTAAATCAGGTTATCCGCGATACTGCTTTAACGGTTACAGCTTGAATCAGGTGCACATCCTCTTGTCGCTATTTGTCTAGGTGTACTCCTGATGAGAAAAATGCAGCTGCAATTTCTTTTTGTTTGGTAATCCGAAGACGTGACAAATATCAATTAACCAACTGTTTTAGTCGGTTAAGATAGGTTTATTGTCTAAACAGCGATTTACAAATCAGAGGTAATTATGAGTTCATGTTGTGGAGTTTGCGGCGGTCAGGACGCTGAAGAAGTAAAGAAGCAGGAAGAAAAGCAAGAGCAGAAAGAGCAGGAAAAATCGACTCAGGGTCAGGTGCAACAACAGGAAGCTGTTGAGCAAGAATAAATCATAGTGACTGTTTGCTATAAGAGAAAGAGACCTTAGGGTCTCTTTTTTTCGTTTGTACTCCTTGAGTTTCTACCTCACCCAAAACAGTAAGCACCACTATCTGAAATAAGGTTAGCTGCGTTATAATTGACAGATACGCACAATATTCCCTAAGGACGACTTTTCTATGACCACCCTGACTATCCGTACGCCCGATGACTGGCACCTGCACTTTCGTGATGGCGATATGTTACCGGAAACCGTGGCCGCTACGGCTCGCTGTTTTCAACGCGCAATCGTGATGCCAAACCTGGCGCCGCCGGTTGTTGATGGTGCGATGGCGAAGGATTATAAAGAGCGAATTCTGGCAGCTCGCCCTGCAGGTAATAGCTTTGAGCCACTGATGACGATCTATCTGACCAATGCGACAACCGGCCAGGATATTATCGATGCTAAAGCGTTGGGTGTTGTTGCTGCTAAGTTGTATCCTGCGGGTGCGACGACTAACTCTGCCGCAGCGGTGACGGATCTGGAGGCGATGTATCCAGTATTCGAGGTGATGGCAGAGCAGGGCATGTTACTGTTGGTACATGGTGAAGTGACAGACAACCACATTGATATCTTTGATCGTGAAAAAGAGTTTATCGATCAGAAGATGACTCAGATAGTAAATCGTTTTCCACAGTTAAAAATCGTCTTTGAACATATTACTACCGCTGATGCAGCGTACTTCGTTGAAGCAGCTTCGGATAATGTTGCAGCGACAATTACGCCGCAACATCTGTTGTTGAATCGTAATGACTTATTGGTCGGCGGTGTACGACCACATAACTTTTGTCTGCCGGTACTGAAACGTAATACTCATCAGGCGGTCTTGCGTCAGATGGTACGATCTGGTTCGCCAAAGTTCTTCCTCGGTACGGACTCTGCCCCCCATGCGAAAGAGGCAAAAGAGAACGCCTGTGGTTGTGCCGGTTGTTATAGTGCCTGGAGTGCGATTGAACTCTATGCACATGTGTTTGAAGAGCTGGGTGCGCTGGATAAGCTGGAAGGCTTTGCCAGTAATTATGGCGCTGATTTCTATGGCCTGCCACGTAATGAAGGCAGCATCACTCTGGTACGTGAAGAATGGACGCTGCCTGAAGAGATCACCTTGCCAGATGGCCGGCCTATTGTGCCATTCTTTGCAGGCCAGAAAGTCAGCTGGAAGCTACAGAGCTGACAGTGGTATGAGTGTTATTCAAGCCCGGTGTTTACCGGGCTTTTTTATCTCTGCATAGCAGTGTTTAATAGGGGCTATGAAACAGAAAATATTGATTATCTATGCCGGTGGCACTATCGGTATGCAGGCCACTGAAAATGGCTATGTTCCGGTTGCGGGTTTTGAGCAGCAGGTGCGGCAACAGCTGAGAACAGACAATTCTCGACAGCTACCGGCCTATGAGATGCTGGAGCTGGATAAGCTGATCGACAGTTCAAACCTGCAGCCGCATCACTGGACAGAGCTAGCGCGGATAATGGAAGCGCACTGGCAGCAGTACGATGGCTTTGTTCTGCTCCATGGCACCGATACTATGGCTTACACTGCCTCGATGCTCTCATATATGTTACAGGGTGTAGATAAGCCGGTGATAATAACCGGGTCGCAGATACCCCTGGTAGAGCTGCGAAATGATGCGCAGGATAACCTGATTACATCGCTGATGCTGGCCGGAGGTTATGATATTCCAGAAGTGTGTATCTATTTCAATGGTCGACTGCTGCGGGGAAATCGTGCGAGTAAGCTAAAAAGTACCGGTCTTGATGCATTTGATTCACCCAATTACGGCCATTTGGGGAAGGCGGGTATCAACATAGAGCTGTATCGAGAGCGATTGCTTTCATCAAGTGCACCTCTGTTTAATATTCCAGCATTTAATTCCGACGCGGTAGTGGTCTTACCGGTTTATCCCGGGTTATCTGCCAGAGTCGCCCGAGATCTACTAAATCATAGTTCGGTTAAAGGGGTTGTGCTACACACCTATGGAGCGGGTAATCCGCCGGATGCAAATACCGAGCTGATGGTTTTGCTGGAACAAACTGTTCAGCGGGGTATTTTTATCGTCAACGTGACGCAGTGTGTGCAGGGAGCTGTTAGCCAGGGTGCTTACGCGACTGGCGCCACACTTAATCGAATCGGCGTGATACCGGGCAATGATCTGACGCTGGAAGCGGCTTTTACAAAGCTGCATTATCTCATTGCTACTGCGCCGAAAGACAAAATCAGCCAGCTTATGAACCAGTCGCTTTGTGGCGAAATGAGTGAATAATTGAGGTTGGCTTACTTTAGTATAGAGTTTGCTCGACATACAGCCTCAGCATAGTGTTGGTCGATAACGTATGTATAGTGCTGGGTGGCCTTTACGTCACTGAGCCTTTATTCTGCCAAAACTGGTAGCGTTATGTCTATTAAAGGAGGGGAATAGATTTTAGTCTGGTGACGGCTGTGGTTAAATTTACTGTGATTTATAAATCAATTCTGTATCTATATAACCCTAGTAACAAGTCTTCTATCAGTATGCTGTAAGAAATATAGTAAGAGCTTATGTTTCAGTTCAAAATGAGACTGATTACTGAAGCAGTAACGGCTTTTATCAAGGCGGGATCTTCCTAATCAGAATAATACAGTGTTGTAATAAAAAAATTTCGTCAGGATAGTAAAGTCTAGTACACTAGTTTTCTACTTTAGGTGGATATGTATTCTAAAAGGGTATTAAGCTTGAATAATGTTTATTTTCTCTATCTTGGTAATGGATAAGTTTCGTCATATTCTTAATAAGTGGGATTTTAATGTTTGGTTTCTTGAGGAAGAAAGCTATAGCTCCGATAGCTATCGGTGCAATATTCAGAAATGAGAAAGATTACATCCTCGAATGGATCGCCTGGCACCAATCTCAGGGTATAGATAAATTTATTATTTATGATAATGAATCTGATGATGGAACGTTTCAGTTACTTGAGTTGCTGCAAAAGCATGCTGTGATTGATCTTTACTCTATCGAGAGACAAGATAAAGTTCAGATAATAGCTTATGAGAAAATTCTTTCTCAGTATAAGAATGATGTTGAATTAATGACTTTTATAGATGCTGATGAATTTTTAGTACCTTATGGTGAACTGAGAGTTATCGATCATATAAACGATCTTTTTTCTGATAAATCCGTAGGTGGTTTGGCGCTGAATTGGCGAAATTACGGTACTTCTGGTCACCTAAATCAGCTGGATGGGTTTGTCATTGATCGTTTTACTCAGGCAGCATCGGATCAACGTCTTCGAAATCATTACATTAAGTCTGTATATAGACCTAAGTTAGTGAAAGACATATATCCTCATCGAGCGGTACTGGAGAATAGGTATAGATATATCAATTCTTCGGGTGATAATGCTGTGTTTGCAACATATGACAGGTGTATAAAACCAATACCCTCTGGTGCAACATCCGGAGTTACAGATACAATCTGCGACATGCGAATTCGAGTGCATCATTATGCCCTAAAATCTCATGAAGAATTTACAAAGAAGAAAAAATATCGGGGTAGCTCCATGTTTGGAGCAGGTCTAGTGAAAAGTGATGGTTACTTTAAAGAATTTGATCTTAATGATATAGAATTGCCTGTTAATAATAATTTACATTACTCTCTCTTTAGAGAGAAATATGCTCGTTTATTGAATTTAATTGGTCTCAAATAGAGTCGGGATATAAATTTTGTTTTTTATACATATACCTAAGACAGCTGGAACTAGTTTCAGAAAGGCAGCTGAAAAATATTACGGGTTAGAACATGTTTGTTATGACTATTCACCTAGCTCAAGGGAAAGTAGCGATATAGTGATTCAGGAGGTTTATGAGAATAATGATAACTTCTCCTTTTTTAAAAAATTAGATGATAATTCGATAGAATTCTTAAGTGGTCACGTCCATGCCTGTAAGTACATAGATATTTTTGGTGCCCGAAATTCCGTTGTATTTATGCGTGATCCCATACAGAGAGTGGTATCAGAATATAACCATTTTGTGAGAAACTTCAATTATGAGGGGGATTTCGAGTCTTTTTATACTAAGCCCCAATTTATTAATAGGCTAAAAAAGTTACTAACCGGGGTGCCGTATCAAGCGATTGGTTTTGTTGGCTTGACGGAAAGCTATTCAAGCAGTCTTGATCAGATCAACGAGCGATATTCGACGATGATACCTGACTTAGAACTGAATAAAGGTCGAAGCTATACCCATGAGCCATATAAACTTGACATAGAAGTTATTAATAGGCTTGAAGCTATTAATCAAGAGGATATAGACCTATACCGCCAATGTGTTGATTTATTTGAGCAGCGGACTATTCTTTGGAAGTCTGGCAAGCCATTTGTGCATGCTGCTCTTCAGCAAGTTAGTCATAAGAGTCTTTCTGGTTGGGCGTGGTCAGACACTAGTGATGAAGCGGTCACTATTGAGATATTGATTGAGGATAAGGTATTAGGCGAAGTGATATCCACAGATTTTCGTCCAGGAATGTTGAGAATAGGGCTTCCAAGAGGGGGATATGTAGGCTTTCATTTTCAGTATCCGTATGAGCTACCGGCAGGCACAACATTAATCTGCAGAGTTAAAGAGACAGGGCAGGTTATAGATACTGTTCGACTTCAGCTAGATGCTTAGAAAGCATAAATATCATTAGAATTTGAATGTCTTTAACCAAGATGTTGATTATATTTCTGAAGGCTTATTATAATTTTTTGTAGACGCTCCTTTATATGCTATTTGATAAAGGAGTGATAATCGCATTAGTAATGTTACTTCAATATTAATATTCCTCTTAACTATCTTTTCAGATAGGCTTCGCTGTTACCTTCTGTGAGCTGAAAGTTTTAAAGGTCATTGTTGATGCCGAATGATCAGCGCTAAAGAATAAGTGCTGATTTTATTTGCAAAATCAACGTTGCTGGATATCTGATAAGGTCCTTCTAGGACTTGAATTATCAATGTTCAGCAACCGTGTCGCAGGTACGGAATGCCTAAACGATTGGCGTATTACATCAACTGAGATGTAAAGTTATCTTGTGATTATCAGTGTTACAGTGGGTACGAATAGGGAACTATTAGAAACATTTCTCCTCCTCAGGGGGTTACTCTTCCGCATATTGGTAACCTTTTATTAAGCACAATTGATGAGGCTATATATCTTCACTATCCTGTATAGCTATCATCAGATTTAAGTTATCGTAATTTTTTGGTTGTGAGTATAAGCTTTACATGAATGCGTAGCTTTAGATCTTGCTCTGCAATATAAATAAACAATTGGCTGTCAGTAATGCCATTGGAAGTTCAACACAAGTTTGTAATATTTTTATTGTCATGATTAATATTTGGTTTTTTGGAAAAGTTGTCACTGCTCTCGATAAGTAAGAAGTATTTGTTGAGTAAAAATAGCTTTTCTGTCGATATTAATGGTGGAGGTTAGAAGGCTTTTTTAGGGAGGCCCAGCGGCTAAGAGGGGGATTTTAAGATCCGTAAATTAGTAGAAACTGAACACTCAGAAAAGGGCTAGGCAGGGACTAACTGATTTGTCACAATGAATATTATTCAGGCAAGGCTGCCTGTACATTCTTACGGCTGTATTAAATGTTTCTTGCTGTTTCTGTAATGATTTCTTTGGAATAGATATAAAAATGAGCTTTGAAAAATTTAACACCGATGCCGATGTCACCGCTTTTGCACGTCAGCATAGTCCGTTGTTTTCTGATCAGGATCGACTTCAGGTTGAAGAGATAGGCGATGGGAATATCAATTTTGTTTACCGCGTCTTTAGTGACAGTAACAGTCTTATTGTTAAACAAGCACTACCCTATATCCGCGTAATTGGAGAGGGGTGGCCTCTGTCGCAGGATCGAATTCGTATCGAGTGTGAAGCTCTTAAATTAGCAGCCAAAAATTGTCAGAGCGTTGTGCCTGAAGTGTATGGCTTTGCTGCTGAACAGTGTGCGATCGTGATGCAGGATATTGGTGCTTATGGCAGTTTGCGAAGCGCTTTGATTGAACGTCAGAAGTTGCCGCTGGTCGCTGAAGGTATAGGTTGCTTCCTGGCGGATACGCTGTTTTATACCTCTGATCTCTACCTGGGATCGATTGAGAAAAAAGCCCTGGTTCAGCAGTTTATTAATCCTGATCTGTGCAAAATTTCTGAAGAGGTCTTCTTTTGGGACCCTTACTGTGATCATGAACGTAATAATGTTAATGGGCTGTTGCGGTCTGATGCAGAACAGCTTTGGCAGGATGTTGTACTGAAGCGTGAAGTGGCGCGTCTTAAAGCAAAATTCCTTAATCAGGCAGAAGCTTTGCTGCATGCCGATCTGCATTCAGGGTCGGTCTTTGCAAATCAGTCGGGGATTAAAGTTATTGATCCAGAGTTCGCGTTTGTCGGACCGATTGGCTTTGATATAGGTCTGATAATAGCGAACTATCTGTTGAACCTATCGGGCCAGGCTAATCTGCCTGGGGAGCAAACAGAGCGTAGCGATTATCAACAGTGGTTGTTGGCGAGTATTGAAACCATCTGGGACACGTTTGACCAGCGCTTTCGTGATCACATACAACAAGAGACCCAGGAACCTAGTTTGAAGCTGCCTGAATATATCGACTGGTATATGCAGGAATTATTGGCAGACAGTCTCGGATACGCCGGAACAGAGATGATTCGCCGTACTATCGGTGTGGCTCATGTTGATGACGTAGAGTCGATTAGCGATCCAAAGAAACGTGCTGATTCGGAAAGGCTGTCTTTGGTGTTGGGGCAGATACTGATTAAAGATAGGGCAGGCTTCAGGAATATCGATCAGTTAGTGGTACGCGTACGTGAGTTGATGTATTGCCGATAATCTCTTTGCGCGCCAGACAATAAATAGCCTGCCCTTGTTTAGACTTCCGTCTTCAGGGATGCAGGCTTATTCTACTGGTAGGGGGGCATCAGGGCAGATAGATTAGCGGTGTCAGGGTTCCCCAGAGAAACGCGGTGGCTGATCGTAGCCCTACCAGTATGATCAACCCCACCGTCAGTATTGAAATACAGAACAGAAAGCCTCGCTCTTCAGGTATTTTCATGATGATAGGTACACCGGTAAATAGCAGGAAGGTACTGTAAGCCAAAGCAACAGCACCGATTGCAACACAGAACCACAACATTGGATACAAGCCTGCAAAACCGGCGAGTAGTAATGGAGTAGCAGTGTAGAGTGTCAAATTCATACAGCGTTCCAATGATGCATGGCCCCCGTAGGTTTTTTCCATCCAGTGCATAGAAAATCCCATTAGCCCCAGTGCAAAACAGGTTGCCAGATAGAAAGCGATGGTAGAGTTCAGAGCGCTTATCAGGTTAAGCTTTACGGCGTCACCACCGGGTGTAATGCTCCAGCCAATTTGAGTGGTTCCTATGAACAGTGATATAGCTGGAATTAGTGCCAGTATGGCCAGTGTGAAAAGCGCCTCTGAGGTGCCTTTCAGGTTTTCATCTCTTAAGTGCTGCATTGCCAGGCTGGGATGATAGAAGATTTCAGACATAGATTTAATTGTCATGATAATCACCAGATAAGTTTATGTGTGTTGCTAAGTTGTTACGCATATTACTTAAGCGTAGATCAAAAAATAAACAATCTGTACCGCAGTATTCTTTAAAAACTGTATCTGGCTAATCGCCCTCATTGTTTTATATCCTCGGTATAACGGCTATTGAGGAGTGTTTGTATGAAAACTATTGGTCTGTTGGGTGGAATGAGCTGGGAATCTACAGTGAGTTACTATCGGGCACTTAATATCGGCATTAAGGAGCAGTTGGGAGGCTTTCATTCTGCGAAGATTGCTTTGTTTAGTGTCGATTTCGCAGAGATTGAAACATTACAACATCAGGGTGACTGGCAGCAGACTGGATCGGTTCTTGCGAAAGCTGCAAAGGCTGTGGAAGCGGCGGGAGCTGACTTTTTGTTAATCGGTACTAATACTATGCATAAGGTTGCACCTCAGGTGGAAGCTGCTGTGTCTATCCCGTTACTGCACATTGCGGATGCAACAGCTGAGCAGCTAAAAATGGATGGTATAGAGACAGTGGGTTTACTGGGTACTCGCTTTACGATGGAGCAAGATTTTTATAAAGGTCGCCTGACAGAGCATCATGGCATAAGGGTTTTGGTGCCGGGTGATGCATCCCAGAACATTGTGCACCGAATCATCTATGAAGAGTTGTGCCTTGGTACGATCAGTGATCGCTCTCGACAGCAGTATCTACAGATTATTGATGAGTTGTCAGAGAGAGGTGTGCAGGCCGTTATTCTCGGGTGTACAGAGATCGCTCTATTGGTTCGGGCGTCTGATACCGAGGTGCCGTTATATGATACGACCGCCATCCATGCGACTGCAGCGGTCAAGTTAGCATTGGCCTGAAAGACTAAAAAGAGGCTGAAAGCTTATCGGTTTTTTTGTGGTACCAGTCTGCAGTGTTGGCGCATGATTTCGGTGATATTATCGTTTATATGTTCGTATGAACTTTGTTCTAAAATAGCCTGGCTATCGATAGTAACTGTACTGTTCCGTCCTTTCTCTTTTGCCGCGTACATAGCTATGTCAGCTCGCTTGATAGAGCCTTTGATATCACAGAAACGGCACAATTGGGTAACGCCGAAAGAGGCTGTAACACGGTGTAGATTGTCATGATGGCGGATGCTTGAGTCGGCCAGTTGTTTGCGAATTCTATCTACAACGGTGCCTGCCTGCTGCAGAGTCATGTCAGGAAAGATAAAAAGAAATTCCTCCCCGCCATAGCGGGATACGGTGTCATGACGTCGGATAGCATTGTTAAACAGCTTTGCCGTATGTGCCAGAAGAAGATCGCCGACATCGTGTCCCCATGCATCGTTTACATCTTTGAAATGGTCGATGTCTGCCATAACGATGCAGCAGTAATAATCGTCAGCCCTTTGCATTCTGCTATATTCATTGGCGAGCACTGAATCAACAGAGCGGCGGTTCATCAAGCGGGTGGTTGGGTCAAACTGTTGTTTGTTTAGAACAGAGAATTCGAACAGCATTATGACCATATCGAAGAACTCTTTTTGCGTTTGCATAAAGTGTTCGAAATCTTCAATATCGATCTCACCACCCTGATTTAGCTGGCTGATAATGTTACGTGCATCATCATGAAGTTGTTTGTGGTATTGCTCAATTTTTAGAAATGAGCCTTGCTGAAACAGTTCGTCTTTGAGGATTTTTGTCAGCCAGCGGCCAAAGTGACAATGGAGGTGGGCATCGGATGCAATAAACTGTTGTTCATCGATGGTTTGCCGGGTAACGAGCGCCGTCGTTATTCTCTGCATCCATTTACGATGTGCTTCCAGTGAATGTTTGATATCGGCGGCCAGGGCCTCGAAATCGTCATGATGCAAGCTTTCCAATAGATTTTCGATCACGTATCTGTCCTTGATCCGCTTTTGTTAGTATAAGATTGCCCAATACTAACAGGGCCTGATCATTAGATATTGAGCTGTAACACTTAATTGAGCGCGAGCTGTTCTGGCATTAGTTGCCGCAGTACTTGTCGTTGATAATGCCGTGCTGAGCTACTGATTTTTCCACTTTTACCTGTTGTAATCCAACGCTTAATACGACCCGCATCGCCTATCGGAGTGCGTTTTCCATATGAATTTAGCATGACCATCACGGTATCCCTGCCGTTAATTTTCGTCATCATGACCAAACAGCGTCCAGCTTCGTTCAGATAGCCTGTTTTTGTTACATCGATTGACCAGCTTTTCCGGTGCACCAGCACATTAGTGTTGCCGTAACGCAGTGAATAGCCAGGGTTAGTGAACCTGGCGGTGTAACTTTTAGTGGTACTGTATTTGGTGATTTCCGGATAAGAGGCTGCGGCCCGCACCATGATGGCAAGATCCGATGCGCTTGAAATATTTCGCTCTGAAAGACCCGATGAATCAACAAACGTTGTCTGAGTCATACCCAGTTGTAGAGCTTTTAGGTTCATCGCTTTTACGAAAGCCATATTTCCACCCGGGTATGTATGCCCAAGGGCAGAGGCCGCCATATTTTCGGAAGACATTAAGGCTATTCGGATAACATCCTTACGCGGCAACAGTGAGCCGATTCTGATACGGGTATAATAGTTGTTATTTGCTTCTTTTTGGGCCTGGGTAAAACGTATCTTTTCGTTCAGTGGTAGTTTTGAATCCAGCGTAACCATCGCGGTCATTAATTTGGTCACAGATGCAATGGGGAGAATCAACTCAGCATTTTTTGAATAAAGCGGAGCGCCGGTTCTGGCGTCAATGACGGCAGCACTGACCGAGGCTAATTCAATATTTTCTTGATTTAGGCTGAGTAGTTTCTGGGTCGCACTGGAAATCGCCGTGGTCTGAACAGATAACTTTTCCTGTGCAATGGCCGGCAGAGAAAGAACAGACGTAATAAAGATGCCGATGAGTAGACGGCTGATGGTTTTCAGGCGCTTATGTAAGGGCATATTTAACTGAGTGAACTGTCGTCTAATTTTTAGTTGAGCTGCAAAATTTCTCAAAACAGTGCCGTTTGCTGATAGTCATTTTTATGCGTTAGAACTCTTGTGAATCCTAGCCTGACAGGCTGAGTTCACAGGGCTCCAATATTAACATAATCGGCCGTTTGAATCGTTGGTTTAAATATTCATTTTATGTTTTTATGATATCAGACACTTGGTCAGGCCAGTTTGTTAAAAAATGCTATGTAGAGTAACGGGTTAGAATAAACTCTTGTGTTCTGAATTATTCTGAATAAAAAGAAACCAGTGGTTAAAAAATGGAACAGATAATTACCCTTATACTCGACTCTGGTCGAACGGCTGTCGATGTAGTGTTATATGTTTTACTGCCCGTGATGGTGGTGATGTTGGCGCTGATGAAACTATTAGAGAGCAGAGGAGTATTAGGCTGGGTTTCTAATAAGCTTTCCCCGGTGGTAAGGATATTTGGCGTACCTGGCTTGGGTATCTTTGCGATGCTACAGATTATGTTTGTCAGTTTTAATGCACCGGTAGCCACGCTGGCAATAATGGACCGGGACGGGACCTCCCGTCGCGCTATTGCCGCGACTCTGGCTGTTGTTTTAACCATGTCGCAGGCCAATGTTGTATTTCCGATGGCGGTGGTCGGCCTCGATGTTCCCTTTATTATGATTACCTCTTTAATTGGAGGGCTTATTGCTGCGGCTGCGACATACTATCTGTTTGCCCGTGATCCCGCGCTGGATGATGACTACAGTCATGCAGAGCATCTGGCACCAGAACGGCATGAAAAGAAAAATATTATTCAGACGTTATCAGATGGTGGTCAGGAAGGGGTAAAAATTGTAATCGCCTCTATTCCCTTACTCATTTTAGCGCTTTGCTTTGTTAATTTGTTAAAAGTCACCGGCTCAATTGAGCTGTTAACGTCAATATTAGCGCCAGTCTTGGCGCTGGTTGATCTCCCGGAGTCAACAGTGTTGCCGATAGTAACCAAATTCATAGCGGGTGGTACTGCGATGATGGGTGTGACTATCGATTTGCTGAATCAGGGAGTGATGACAGCGACCGACCTGAATAGGGTTGCGGGCCTTATCATCAATCCTTTTGATGTGGCTGGCGTGGCGATCTTATTGGCTGCCGGTAAACGTGTTTCCTCTATCGCTAAGGCTGCGATACTGGGTGCTATAGTGGGGACGCTGGTAAGGGCTGTACTGCATCTGGTTATGTTCTGATTCGCTTGACCCCCGGGCACAGCAGTCCTAGAGTTGATCTTTAATGCTGTCGGATTCCGATCAGCTGATAGAGGATTAACAGATTAATGCGATACCCAGCGAGTAAATTGCCAAAAGTTACCACTACTATCTTTACTGAAATGTCGCAGTTGGCGACAGAGCATGGTGCGATTAACCTTTCTCAGGGTTTCCCCGATTTTGAAGCCCCTCTGGCTCTGCTGGACCGGGTGACCTATTACCTGGAAAACGGCTTTAATCAATATGCACCGATGACGGGCGTTGCTGGGCTGCGAAATGCGATCGCTATGAAAGTGGCAAAACTTTATGGCGCCGAGGTAGATCCTGAGTCGGAGATCACGGTGACTTCGGGAGCGACTGAAGCACTGTTTGCAGCGATTGGTGCAGTGGTTTGTGCTGGCGACGAGGTGATCGTGTTCGATCCTGCTTATGACAGTTATGAACCGGCAATTGAGTTGAACGGCGGTAAAGCGGTACATCTCACTCTCAGGCAGCCAGATTTTTCTATCGACTGGCTACAAGTAGCGCAAGCGATTAGTCCTAAAACACGGATGATTATCTTAAACAGTCCACATAACCCGACAGGTGCTGTACTCAGTGAGGGTGACCTAGATCAGTTAGAAATGCTGGTAAAGGGAACTAATATCCTTTTGCTGAGTGATGAGGTTTACGAACATATCTGTTTTAAGGGACCGCATCAAAGTGTATTGAGGCGGCCCGCGCTGGCTAAACGTGCCTTTGTCGTTTCGTCATTTGGTAAAACTTACCATACGACAGGCTGGAAAGTGGGTTACTGTATTGCGCCAAACGTTCTTTCTGTAGAGTTTCGCAAGCTACACCAGTATTTAACCTTTTGTACAGTGCATCCTATTCAATTGGCGTTGACTGATTTTATCAATGACTACCCGGAACATTACCTGGAACTCCCAACATTTTATCGACAGAAGCGGGATCTCTTCTGTGAGCTGATGAAAACCAGTCGCTTTAGTTGTATTCCATCCGAGGGGACCTATTTTCAGTTGATGGATTATTCGGAAATTGCGCCAGAGATGGATGATCTGACTTTTGCTCGCTGGCTGACGACTGAGATAGGAGTAGCTGCAATACCGGTATCTGTTTTCTATGAGTCTGCACCGGAGCAGCGATTGGTACGTTTCTGTTTTGCAAAAGATGATGAAACGCTGAAACAGGCTGCGGAGAAGTTATGCAAGATCTGAGGGTTACTCTGATTCAGCCGGATATGAAGTGGCAGAATCCGGCAGAAAATAGAGCCATGTACGCGCAATTGATGGATCAGAATGCGGGTAATACTGATTTGGTATTACTACCGGAAATGTTTTCGACCGGCTTCACGATGGATAGCCGGACGGCTGCAGAACCGATGGGTGGAGAGAGCTGTCTATGGCTACAAGAACAAGCTAAACAGCGGGGTGTCGCCATCAGTGGTAGTTTAGCGATTACGGAAGGTGGACGTTATTTCAACCGGATGGTTTTTACTTATCCTGATGGCAGTCAGGTCTGTTATGACAAACGCCATCTTTTTCGTATGGCAGGGGAACATGAACGTTACCAGCCAGGTGACAAACGAGTAGTCGTTGAATATCGGGGTTGGAAAATCTTGTTACAGGTCTGTTATGACCTGCGTTTTCCGGTATTTTCAAGAAACAGTAATGACTATGATCTGGCTCTGTATGTTGCTAACTGGCCCGCACCGCGTCGGCAGCCCTGGCGTAAGTTGTTGCAAGCCCGGGCGATTGAAAATCTATGTTATGTTGCTGGGGTAAACCGGGTTGGTACTGATGCTAACGGTCATAAGTACAGCGGAGATAGTATGCTGGTGGACTTCAAAGGAGACCTTCTGATAGACCACAATCCGGATATTCCTTTCTGTGATACTGCAACACTTTCTTTAGTTGAACTGAGCCAGTTTAAAGAATCGTTTCCTGCATGGATGGATGCTGATGATTTCACTATTGATAATAGCTAAGCGTTAGCGATATAGATTATCAATAAAATCCCGCCGCGTGCGGATTTTTTTTATTGTCTTATTATTGTTGAACTATACTTTTCATATTCAAAACGGTCTGCGGACCGGGAGGTGTGAAATGAGACGATTAACTTTTCTTACGCCAGATCTGTCTCATGCTGAAGCAGTGGTGGCTGAGCTACGGGAACTGAATATTAATGACGAAGTGATGCATCTGGTTGCTAATGATCATGAAGGGTTACAAAAGGCCCATCTTCACGAAGCAACAGATATGGAAACTTCTGAAGTTGAAAATGATTTTAACTGGGGAATTGTTGCAGGCGGTGTGATGGGGCTGGTACTGGGCTTAACCGTTTATGGTTCAATATTTTTTAATGTTGAGTTTGGCATCATTAGTTTATTAGTAATAATTATGATGGGTGCCGCTTTTGGCGGTTTGATTGGTAAGGCGATAGGAGAGAGTACGCTTAACTCCGGCCTGGAAAAATACCAGCATGCGATAGAAGCCGGACAAGTTTTAGTGATAGTGGATGTGGCTGTAGAACAACTGCCTGAGGTTTATAAACAGGTACGCCAACACTGTCCTAAAGCCTTGATTGAGAGTAGCCATGTTTTTCACGATCATCCACTTGCGGCGTGAAGGAGTTTGTTAATAAACGCTATGGATAGGCAGGTTTCCCCTGGTGGAAGTACAAGAGCGGCCTGTGATGGCCGCTTTTTTTTCGTGAAAAATCATATCTGTTCCTTAACTTTTTTCGGCTTTAGGCCTATGGTTATATCTGTTCTTACTCGTTTGATTTGAAAGGAATACTCCTATGTCAAAAGGCCATGCTAAGCATCAGGAACGACACCATGGTTTGTCGCAATTTGGTAAGGATTTGATTCGTCGTTGTGGATCAAAATGCGAACTTTGTGAGGCCCATGGAGTTAAGCTAACCGTTTACGAAGTTCCGCCTATCGAAAGTGATCCTAATTACGATCAATGCCTTATGCTGTGTGAAACCTGCACGGGTCAGCTGGATAAACCGCGGACAATTGAGCCTAGTTACTGGCACTTTTTGGCTTCGACCATGTGGAGTGATCTGGCACCCGTTAAAATAATATCTATAGCATTGCTGCAGCACTTGTCGGTAAAAGAAGATTGGGCCGCTGGTTTACTGGAGCAAGTGTATATAGATCAGGAAGAACAGGTCTGGCTCGATCAGATTGATCTTTTCTAACAAGGCCAGTGTCTGGCCCGCTATGTGTTTGATAACCAGTTTATGAATTTATTTCACTTTAGAATTTCAACTGGCTGGCGATAACGAATTTAATCAATACTAAAATTCGGGTCTGGCTATGTTTAACCCATTGAGCTCATCACCTTTCTTTTTTAACCCTGGTTTGGTTCATCAGTCTGATAATCAAAGTCGCCATCTTGAAGGCGCGCCGTCTTCTGATCGTTCGGTTGAAAACAGGCCTAATGGGGTAGCCCCTGCTCGTCAGTCATATTCCTTATCTGAACGTTTTAGCCGTGATGATAGCTTTTCAATAAACCTTACTACCCGGGATGGGGATCAGGTTGAGATTACCTTTAATAGCGAAACTAGCTATAAATCTGATTATGATCTGCGTAGCGGTCATGGACGTGAACATCAACGTTACAGTATTGATAAGGAGCAGAGCAGTGAGTTCGGTTTTTCTGTTGAAGGAAATCTTGATGTTGAAGAGATTGATGCGATCGCTGCTCTGGTTCAGGACCTTTCATCACTGGCGAGTAACTTCTTTAATGGTGATATACAAACAGCGATGCAACAGGTGGGAGATCTGAGTTTTGATACTAGACAGCTGGCAGAGCTGGATGTCTCGATGGAACAGTCGATAGAGTATCGTGCGATTGAAAAATACCGTGAAATTCAGTCGATGGGCGAAAGGGCTGAGCCAAGCTCTGAACGAGCGGTTGAACCGTTCAGAGAACAGCTACTGAATCAAATTAGCCGGACCGAACAACATATCGAGTATGCTGCGGAATTTACCTTTAGTCTGATTGCTGAATTTATTTCTCATGATCAGCGCTTTAAGGAGATGAGTGAAGCAGACCAGGAGAGCCTGAAAGTAAATACAGAGCGACTTAGTGAATTAGCTTCAGTTAAAGCCAGCGAAGCTGAGGATGCTCATGAAGAACCAGAACACGAACCCCAACACGAACATGGCTCGGATGATGTCGAGTTCGACGATTAATCCAACGCTCTTGAACAATGATTAAGATTCTCTTGCCTGGGGGGTGGAGAGTCTGTTGGATACCGTAATCTAAGCTGCCCGATCTGAGCGGTGTTTTGTTCTGTAAAATGTATATCACCTGTTAGAATACTGGTCCTATTTGTGCTCACACTCGGACCATCACTATCCATGAATGTACTCCCTGTTACAGACGTTCTGGAACACCTTCGTACTGCGCTTACTGAAAGCGATGAGGTTGTGCTTGAAGCACCTCCCGGGGCTGGTAAGACGACTTTGGTTCCTTTGGAGCTACTTCAACACCCATTACTGGTTGGACAAAAAATCCTTATGCTTGAGCCCCGGCGGCTGGCAGCACGGATGGCTGCTGGGCGTTTAGCCAGTCAGCTCGGTGAATCGGTGGGTGACACTGTCGGCTACCGGGTACGCATGGACTCTAAAGTAGGGCCGCAGACACGGCTTGAAGTGGTTACCGAAGGTATTCTTACCCGTATGCTTCAGGATGACCCCAGTCTGGATGGGTATGGTCTGGTTATTTTTGATGAGTTTCATGAACGTAGTCTGGATGCCGATTTTGGTTTGGCGCTAACCTTACAGGGGCGGGAACTGTTCCGGGATGAGCAACCCCTTAAGCTACTGTTGATGTCTGCTACGCTGGATCAACGGGTGATAGATCAATTATTACCTCAAGCCCCTCTGGTGAGTAGTAAAGGACGAAGCTATCCGGTGGATATCCGTTATTTAGGGGCTCAGGGGCGAAATCAGCGATTGGAGGAGTGGGTGGCTCAGGCCGTCATGCAGGCGCTGGACGAGGAGTCCGGTAGCTTGTTGGTCTTCTTACCGGGGCAAAGAGAAATTCGTAATGTTGCGAGAAACCTCAGTAATCAAATAGAGACAGGGGTTGTCCTGACACCTCTCTACGGTGACCTGAGCATTCAAGAGCAGCAGAGAGCGATACAGCCTGCATCGGAAGGGCAAAGGAAGGTGGTGTTGGCAACCAATATTGCAGAAACCAGCCTGACGATAGAAGGTATTCGAGTGGTAATAGATGCTGGATTAAGCCGGGAAGCCAGGCTTGATCCGGCCAGCGGTATGACTCGGCTGCATACCTGTAAAGTCTCTCGGGCAGCCAGTATTCAACGTGCCGGACGAGCGGGCCGAATGGAGCCCGGTAGCTGTTATCGTCTCTGGTCTGAGAGTCAGCAGGCGCAGCTTTCCCAGCATGCAACACCGGAGATTATGTCCACTGACCTAACGTCGCTGGCACTGCAACTGGCCCGTTGGGGAGTGGAAGATACCGCAGAACTGCGATGGTTAAATCCGCCGCCTGATGCGGCGCTTAGCCAGGCGCGTGACCTGCTGATACGGCTGGGTGCACTTCAGTCTGTCGATAACAGCCTGCAGCTGACCTCTGCCGGAGATGTGATGGCACGATTGCCATTGCACCCCCGATTGGCACATCTGCTGTTAGTCGGTTGGGAGAAGGGCTGTGGTGAACTAGCCTGTGATATTGCCGCTTTGCTCAGTGAGCGGGATCCACTAACGGGTGATGCAGATTTTGAACGGCGATTAAGCTGGCTGAGGGGAGATATTCCATGCTCTTCATCTCAAAAATCGATGTTGCAGCGCATTCGTCAACTGAGTCAGCAATATCGAAGAAGCTGTAAAAAAATCCTGAGTAACGTTTCACCGCAACCAATAAAACTATCAACCGCTGAGCTGTCAGCGCTACTGATTGCTCAGGCATATCCGGATCGAATCGCTTCCCGTCGCAGAGCGGGAGCAGGGGATTATCAGCTGAGTGGTGGTCGTGCTGTACGTCTGGCAGAAACTGACTCCCTGATTAAACATGATTGGTTAGCAGTAGCAAACTGCGGCGGAACGCAGGGACAAACTACAGATAAAGTGTTTTTAGCAACTCCTCTACCCGAAAAACTGTTCGATACGGCACTGTCAGGATTGCTACAACAACAGAAAGTGGTTGAATGGGACAGGCAACAGGGACGTATGTGTTGCGAGTTGCAGCGTCGTATCGGGGTATTGGTTATCAGCCGCGACGAGTTGAAGGAGATTCCGCTACCTGAGAAAAACCAGATTCTTATCAATCTGATCCGCAAACAGGGGTTACAGATTTTGCCCTGGAATGATGAGATTGAACGCTGGCGGCAACGGGTTATGTTTCTGCATTCGTCGCAACCGCTAGATGGTCCCTGGCCAGATCTTTCCGATAAGTGCCTCTTGAAGGGGCTGGAGCAGTGGTTATCGCCATATCTTGATCCGGTTAATCATATAAATCACTTTAGTCGTTTGGATTTGTTTGCCATTTTGCAGGCTTTACTCGAATGGCCTTTGCCGAATGAGTTAGGGAAACTTGCACCGCCCCGACTTAAGCTACCATCAGGGCATACGGCTGCGATTAATTACAGTGAGTTTCCGCCGGTGCTGGCGGTTAAGCTTCAGGAGATGTTTGGTTCGGTAGACACGCCTGTGATTGGTTACAAGGTAGCGCTGAAAATACATCTGCTATCGCCAGCGCGCAGGCCGTTGGCAGTCACTCAGGATCTGGCCAGTTTTTGGGCCAATAGTTACCGGGATGTGCAGAAGGATATGAAAGGACGCTACCCTAAGCATCCGTGGCCTGATAATCCACGGGAAGCCATTCCATCCAGTGGCGTTAAGAGAAAAAATCGCACATAAGTTGAGTATGAGATAAAAACTTTTCAAGTTGTGTCAGGTGCTTGTGTACTAAGATAAAGTTACTCTGCAATGTCAGAGTGGATATAGCCCCAATCGGTTGGGGTAGATGAAAGAATACTATGTATGACACATGTAGCCCCGCTAGCGCGGGGCTTTCTTTATTCTTCGTATATTGCCCGCTTCTATTATATTTGTTTGTTTAACTCCTTTTTTAAGTCTGCTTATCTTGAGTTTCATACCGTCAGAAGTCATAGTGATCGAGTAACTTATCTAGTTATTGGTGGATGGCTCTTGGTCACACGCTTAAATAATGAAAGAACCCCAGGAGGGTTAATATGCAGAGCCAGACGATCGCTTTTGATGTGTACGGTACTTTGGTAGACCCTCTGGAAATGAGTAGACATCTGCAGCTGATGGTAGGAGAGAAAGCCGAACAGTTGTCTAAACTCTGGCGTGAAAAGCAGGTTGAGTATGCTTTTCGAAGGGGGTTAATGGGCCGATATGAACCCTTTGGAGTGTGTACCCTTCAAGCTTTGAATTACGCGATGGAAGTACTCGAACTGTCGCTAACGGCGGAGCAACAGCGATTTTTGTTGGCTCAGTACCAGTTATTACAAGCGTATTCGGATGTAGTGCCCGGTATTGAGTCACTCAGAGCACAGGGACATCAGTGTGTGGCTTTTTCCAACGGTCCGGCGGTTAAAGTTAAAGATTTATTGGATAACGCGGGTGTTCTGGAACTGTTAGATGATGTAATAAGTGTTGATGAAGTCTCCAGATACAAACCTGATCCGGCGGTTTATCTTCATCTACTTAAGCGCACAGATAGCCGGGCTGAAAATAGCTGGCTGATTTCTAGTAATGCCTGGGATGTTATGGGGGCAAAGCATGCTGGATTGAATGCCGCCTGGATTAAGCGTAGCGCTGGAGCGGTGTTTGATCCCTGGGATCTAAAGCCTGATAAAGTCGTTAATAACCTTCAACAGCTGGCTTTGGAATTCAGTAAAAGCCCTATACAGTAGCTTTTTATAAGTAATTATTACGTTTTTTTAAGCTGTTTTGTTGCAGTGCAAATAAAAAAAGACCCGGCGGGCGCCGGGTCGAAATAAGCCAAATTGGTGGCTCAAAAAGCAAAGTGCAAACTCAATATAGCTAATTTTTTTGTGCACTGCAAAATAAAATAGATAAAGGTAGGGCTAAATCGGGTTATTGACAGGGGAAAAATGGCTGTTAGGTCGATTTATTATGGATAAGAGTGAGGCTTAGGGAAGCGCGAAATAGAACCCTTCCGCTTTATTGATCCCCCGAAGTGATATCAAAGGTTCATCTTCAAACAGTATTGTATCGCCCGCTTCCAGAACGCTACCGTTAATTTCAAGCTCTCCCCTCACAAGGTAGAGAAAGCCGTTCTCTGATGCTGGTAAGCCACAACTGGTATGGTGTAAGCGGAACTGATGCATCTCCACGTTTTGTTCAATCTGTAGTGAATCTTCGCGACCGTCTGGTGAAATAATCAGTTGAATGCCTTCTCGGCTGAGAAGTTTGCGGGATTGATAGCGGGGGGTATTACCGGTTTTTTGCGGAATAACCCAAAATTGAAGCATTTTCAGGCTGCTCTCCAGAGAAGCGTTTTGCTCGGTGAATTCAGCCCCTGTGCCAGTGCTCAGTAATTGTAGGCTTCTGCCTTGCAGTAGTTTGCGATTACCCAGAGAGTCGGTATGCAGGTTCTTGCCATCAAGAATGACAGATATAACTTCCATATCCTGATGTTTGCTGGGATCTATCGCCGCGCCAGGCTGTAACAAGTCTTCATTCGCCACTCGTAATTCAGATATTCCCATCCAGTCTGGATCGAAATAGCTGCCAAATGAGAAAACATGTCGGGATTCAAGCCAGCCGAAATGGGCATATCCCCGGTCTGAAGCACGTTTTATTCTGATCATGAAGGTTCGCAAATGGAGACTGTTGATCTCTTTTTTACCTTGTCAGCACCGTACTGTAAACATGGCCGTTAGTTTTAACGGTATTGTTATCAGAGTAATATGCTGATTTTTAGGGGGAAATATCTGTGGATCTGCTCAGCTCTTTTAGTTTGTCATTCTGGCTTTTGGCCGGTTTTGGCCGGTTTTGGCGTGTTAATAACCGGTATTTCCAAGTCGGGTTTTGCCGGAGGAGTCGGGGTGATCAGTGTACCACTGATGTCTCTCTATATCGGACCGGTCCAGGCGGCAGCGATAATGTTGCCGTTACTGATTCTGATGGATTATTTTAGCGTTCGTGCCTGGTGGACGCATAAACGAAATGACCTGCTAAAGATAATGGTACCCGGAGCGATGCTGGGGATTTTTACCGGGTATCTGCTATTCGATTATCTTGATGACGATATATTGCGGCTATTGTTGGGGGGGCTGTCGATCTGCTTTGCCCTTTGGGGTTTATTCAATGGCGCAAAATCAGGTGAAGGAGGCTCGCCGTTTGTCGGCTATCTATCCAGTTCTGTTGCAGGCTTCACCAGTTTTATTGCTCACGCCGGTGGCCCGCCCATGAACTTCTATTTGATTCCGATGAAACTGCCCCGGGAGCAATTCCTCGGTACGGCGGTTGTGTTTCTTGCCATTGTTAATCTGCTTAAGCTGGTGGCCTATGGAGCGTTGGGGCAGATCAATACTGATAATCTTTTAATCGGTCTGGTGCTGGCTCCCTTAGCTTGGGTCGGTATCCGTATAGGCCTGATTATCCACAAGATGCTGGATGATAAGTTGTTCTATCGTATTATTTTGATAATGCTTCTGATCGTTGGGATCAAACTGATCGCTGACGGAATCTGATTGTACTTTTTTAGCTCTTTTTTTAAATCGACTGCTAAGCTTAATTCACTGGATATTTTGAAGGAGTGAGTTATGTCTGCAAAGCCTGTGGTTGCTGATAATAAGCCTGTTAAAGTAAGTTTGAGTCAGGGAGAAGAGTCTTACTTCTGCACCTGTGGCCGTTCATCTAAGCAACCTTTTTGCGATGGATCGCATGCTGGGACAGGATTCACTCCTAAAGCATTTAAAGCAGAAACAACCGGAGATGTCTGGCTCTGTGCGTGTAAGCATACGGCAAACTCCCCATACTGCGATGGTACTCATAAGCAGTTTGATGCAACCGTTGTTGGCCATGAAGGGCCCGGTATTATTACTAGTGATAATCAGGCTCCAGCTGCGGTAAATACGGCAGAGGAGTCCACTGTCGAATTTATTCACCAGCTGGCACAGGACGGAATAAAAGGAATCGGTTCTCATGGTCCAATGGGGGCTATGGGGGTTCCACGTAACCAGTTGCCAGCCTGGGATGATATTCAGGTGATGGTGGCTCAGATGGCCCGTAAACCGTTACAGGAAACCGTGCCGGTAGGCACCTCATTGGTGATAGGTCCTGAGGCCAGGAAACCGTTAGAACTGGATATTCCCCTGTTTGTGTCGGATATGAGCTTTGGAGCACTTTCAGAGGAGGCTAAAACTGCGCTAGCGAAAGGTGCTGAATTAGCCGGTACGGGTATCTGTTCCGGTGAGGGAGGCATGTTACCCGAAGAACAGCTGGCAAACTCCCGGTATTTCTACGAACTGGCTAGTGCTAAATTTGGTTACCGGGAAGAGTTATTAACCCGGGTGCAGGCCTTTCATTTCAAAGGCGGGCAGGGAGCGAAAACCGGTACCGGTGGCCACCTGCCTGCGAGTAAAAACGTGGGTAAAATCTCTCAGGTTCGGGGTATTCCTGAAGGGCAAGATGCGGTGTCTCCTCCAACCTTTAGTGATCTGGATAATGTTGCCGATTATGCCCGCTTCGCCGATCGGGTGCGGGAGATCAGCGGGGGTATTCCGATTGGTTTCAAACTTAGTGCAAATCATATAGAGAGAGATGTTGAGTTCGCCGTGAAAGCGGGGGCAGACTATATCATTCTTGATGGTCGTGGCGGCGGTACGGGGGCTGCACCACTGCTCTTCCGAGATCATATCAGTGTGCCGACGATACCGGCGTTAGCGCGTGCCAGACGTTGTCTGAATACCAATGGAGCCAGCGGACGGGTCACTTTGATTATTACCGGCGGACTGAGGGTCCCCAGTGATTTTATAAAAGCGATGGCACTGGGCGCCGATGGTATAGCGGTGGCTAATAGCGCAATGCAGTCGATCGGCTGTGTGGCCGCTCGTATCTGTAATACCAATAACTGCCCTGCTGGTATAGCAACCCAAAAAGCAGATCTGCGTCAGCGGTTGAATGTAGATAAGTCAGCCGCTCAGCTAGCTAACTTTATGACCGGATCAGTACATCTGATGCAGGTGATGGCCAGAGCGTGCGGGCATAGTCATCTGAGTCAGTTCGATATGGGAGATCTGGCAACCTGGAATCGGGATATGGCGTATCTTTCAGGCGTTGCTTATGCAGGAACAACCCCTCTCTAATGAGAGGGGCCTTCAACTAATCCGTCAGCGTACCTTGTTGATAATCCTGGATAGCCTGATCTATCTCGGCCTGTGTATTCATCACAAACGGGCCGTAGTGGGCAACCCGCTCTTGTAGAGGAATACCGCTCAGTAACAGTGCACCGCTACCGGTTTCAGAACTGATCTCCAGCGCTGATTCTGAGGTAACTTTTATCATCTGTTGGGCGCCCACTGTTTGCCCGTTTACACTCAGCTTTCCTTCGTAAACATAGAGTAGCAGTGTGCACTCCTCTGACTGTTCCAGACGAGCTTCGGCACCTGGGTTTAGACAAATATCAGCAACAGCTGCTTGCCCGGGCAGCTGTTGTAATGGCCCGCTAAATGTTTCTTTATCGAAGGTGAATTCGCCACCGATTACTTTCAATTCGCTATTCTCTAGTGAATGCCATGGAAGCTGATCGCGACCTATATCCTGCCAGTCCGGGTCTTTCATCTTCTCGCTGGCGGGTAGGTTTAGCCACAATTGAAAACCGTGCATTAAGCCATCTTTCTGTAATGGCATCTCCGAGTGAATAATCCCCCTGCCTGCAGACATCCACTGGGCTTCACCGCTCTGTACTCCACCTTTATTACCCAAGTGGTCCTGATGTTCGAATCCACCATGACGTATGTAGGTCAGGGTTTCGATTCCCCGGTGTGGGTGAGCGGGAAAGCCTGCACCATAATCATCAGGGTTGTCTGAGCGGATTTCATCCAGCATCAGGAAAGGGTCGAGTCCGTTATTTTGGAAACCGTGTACACGCTGAATTTTTACGCCAGCACCATCAGAAGATGGGCGGCTTGGAATAATCTGAATACTCATATGTGTTCTCCCTGCGGCTATGTTAACTAGTCGTAGCTGATCTTCTTCGGGTTCAATTCTCTATAGGGGTTATAGTATTCTTATAATTCGAAATAAAAATCGGTATAAATCGGGTTTTATATTCTATTTTATAGAAAGGACTTGCGATGAAGGTCACCCTAGAGCAGTGGCGAATGTTAAAAGCCGTAGTGGAGCATGGTGGTTTTGCCCATGCAGCCGAAGCAGTGCATAAGAGTCAGTCGAGTATTCACCATGCGATTCAGAAAATGGAGTCGTTGTTGGATGTCCAGTTGCTGGAAGTCAAAGGGCGAAAGGCTCATCTGACCGATGCCGGGCGTTTGCTGTTACAACGGGCCGAACAGCTGTTGGAGTCTGCTGCTAATATTGACTCGTTAGCGGCCAGTTTGCATGTAGGGGTTGAGCCAGAGATCTCCATCGCTGTCGATCAGACCTTTCCGCCAGAGTATATCAGCCAGGTACTTGAGCAGTTCGCTAATGAATATCCTAATACCCGGATTCAACTCTATGAAACGGTGCTTTCCGGTGCATCTGAAGCGCTAATTCAGGGGCGGGTAGATCTGGCAATCGCCGGTGCTGGAGTCTCCCACTTTCTGGCGGAACCTCTGTTTGCGGTGGACTTTCTCGCTGTAGCATCGCCGAAACACCTATTGTTTAGCAGTTGCAGTGAGGCCGAGCCATTAGTGATCGATGATCTGACCAATTTTCGCCAGCTGGTGACCCGCGACTCGGCGCTTGAAAAGAATATAGATTCCGGCTGGTTAAAAGCTGATCAGCGCTGGACCGTCAGTAATATCAGCACAGCAGCGGAAATGATCAGTCGGGGGATGGGCTTTGCCTGGCTACCTGTGACTCTCATAAGGAAATCGCTGGAACGGGGTGAACTACAACCTATTCCACTACAAACGGGGGGGAGCCGCAGCATGATGTTGCAGCTGTATTATGCCCGTCAGGACTGTGTAGGCCCGGGTATAAAGCGTCTGGCAGCGTTACTGCACGGATGTTGCGATGAATATGGTTCTAATTATTAGAATGTTAGATTCGTAATTAGGCGATTTTTAATCTAATAAATAGAAATTAATATGGAGCCATAGAATAGCAAGCATAGAGGATTCAACGATGGGACTGTTAATTGAAGGCAAATGGCATGATCAATGGTACGAAACGAAAAATGCTAAAGGTGAGTTTGTCCGCGAGCAGGCCGGTTTTCGTCATTGGTTAACCAAGGATGGCAATCCTGGCCTTACCGGTGAGGGTGGTTTTAAAGCTGAGCCCAGTCGCTATCATCTGTATGTTTCTCTGGCTTGCCCCTGGGCGCACAGAACCCTTATTTTCAGGAAGCTGAAGGGGCTGGAAGATTTGATTACTGTTTCAGTGGTGAGCCCTGATATGTTGGAGCAGGGTTGGAGCTTTGATACTGAAACGGGCTCTACGGGCGATGAGCTTTATGCTGCTGACTTTATGCACCAAATCTATAGTCGTGCCAACTCGAATTATACCGGTCGGGTTACTGTGCCGGTGCTGTGGGACAAACAGCAACAGACGATTGTCAGCAATGAGTCCTCAGAAATAATCCGCATGTTTAACTCTGCCTTTGATGACCTGACCGGTAATCGGTCTGATTATTGGCCGCAACCCCTTCGTGATGAGATCGAAGAGTTGAATAGCTGGATCTATGACAGCGTAAATAACGGTGTTTACAGGGCAGGCTTTGCTACCACACAGGAAGCCTATGAGCATAATGTTAAAGCGCTGTTTAGCAGTCTTGAGCGGATAGAAGCTATTCTGTCTCAGCAGCGCTATCTGACCGGGGCCGTTTTGACCGAAGCCGACTGGAGGCTGTTCACCACGCTGATTCGTTTCGATGCGGTCTATCATGGCCACTTTAAATGTAACCTTAAACAGCTGCGTGAATACCCCAATATATCTGGCTATATCCGTGAACTGTATCAAATCGAAGGGATAGCTGAGACGGTTGATATGGTACATATCAAGCAGCATTACTACGGCAGCCATCATATGATCAACCCCACTCAGATAGTACCGCTGGGGCCTGAACTTGATTTTGACTTTCCCCATGAGCGAGGTGTTTTATAGCTGATAGATAAGTTGCCCGATATCCTATCGGATTCGTTAGCGAATCTTCTTTTCGGTTATTTAAACAAATCTGAAACAAAAAAGCCCCGTGAGGGGCTTTCTGCTACTTAATTTCTACTTTTAGCACCCGTTTAAAGGGAGGATTACCATGCTAAGTGGTTATTACGACCTAAAGAGTTTCTTAGGGTATTATGACCTTGTTGTATTAAGTTTCGGAATAAGTACCAGGATGCATAACAAGGCCATCTATTTACTGCTGTACGTTGCTCTATAAGCCTCAAATTATGGAGATGTTGGCTTTTCATCAATCAATTATAGAGGCTTTTTAAATGAAAGCGTTCATTATCATATTTTTATATATTGCGACAATTTCTACTTCAATAGCTTCTGGTAATCGAGATTTATATATAACCTCGCAAACACTTAAGAGCTTTTCTGAAATAGAACTGTCTACTTTTACTAAAAAGTTGAGTTACTTAGGTAGTACTGAACAATGGCATGTTTTTGGGGAAACTCTAACTTCAGTTAGTAATGGTATGCCGTATTCCAATACGTATGGCTATAAAATCCAAGACAGTAAATTAAAATTAGAGCATGGTTGGTTTCTGGACTTGAGTGAGATGGACTATTGGATGTATGTACCTAATTGTCCGAGCATTTATTTTGATAAAAGCAAGATAATTACTCAGATTTTTATTCCTGAAAATGAAAAGAATCGTTGTATTAATTACTCTGAAAAACACATAACTAAATGAAGTTACCAAATATTAGCAATCGGATTCGCAACAAATTGTAGCGGATGGCTAGATGACATAACTAGGACAAGATATGAAGCACGTCACTTACCTATTTTTGATATCAATTCTTCTTCAGGGCTGCTCTGGCACTAGACATAGTTACTTAAATCTCGTTGAAAATAATAATGACATCTCGGTGTTACATATAAAGAAAGGAGACATTGTGGAACTTTTAGCCATTGGGAATGGTTTTCCTGGGCGATGGGGGTATTTTCCTTGGGCCGTCTCTTCCTCGCCAGAAATAGCAAGTGTTGACTGCATTAAATCTAGAAGCTTTATTCCTTTTCGTGAACCCGGTGTCATTTTCGGAGGAATCACCTGCAATTTGATTGCCCACGAAAAAGGTAGAACAGAACTCTACTTTGGTAATAAATACAACCTTTCTGAAGATACATATGTAGAAAGAGTAGATGCAATTATTGAATAATAAATATCTATGCTCTCCTGGGTAGTATGCAACTGCATCATAGACAGGGCATAAAAAGATAACAGGTCCAGCCAGAGGGTGTACAACGATGTATCGTTCCCGCTTTTCGATACCGGCTGATAGCGTCAAACGTCTAATGAGTGCCTCAAATGGTTTCTAAAGCAAAATTATATTCAAAGCTGGATGATCTCGAGTTAGAGTTAAAGGAACGTTTGGTTCCGCATCTGGAGCAGGCGGCTGTCGGACATAATGAGTTAGCCTTCTGTGTGACGGGTTATCATTCGTTTAAACAGTTGAAATTACAGACTGACAAAACAATGGCAGAGTTAGTCGATATAGGCGCGCAGATATTATCGCTACAAGAAAAGCTCGGTGAACCCTCTGATGGTTCAATCGCAGAACGTATTTGTTGGTATTGCTATGAATGGAGCAATACTGGAAAACAGTATCGTACAAGCGCGCAAGGGCTGGCAAAACAGTTTCTCACTGAAATCAGTTAACAACATAATAAGTTAGCAGCGGATACCAACAATAGCTGTTTGGTCCGCTGCTTTTAACATTGTGTTTTCAAGTGTTAGACAAAGTCCGGGGCATCTAGTGTTTGGCCTGTCATATTCCCCGTCACTGCGCTGACATAGGCTTTGGCCGTATCGGCAGCGGACAAGCCACCATCGGTATCCATCCCCATCATCACCATGGTTTCCTTAACAAAGGCGGGTGCTACAACATTCAATCGTGCAGAACGAAGTTCCAAAACGGCTGCTTTCACGTAGCTTTCTAAAGCACCATTGGCCATGCTGATTACTGAGCTACCCGGTAACGGCTGACGAGACAAAATCCCCGAGGTTAAGGTAATTGAACCGCCGGTATTGACTGAAGCCAGGCCGAATCGGATCAGGTTTATTTGCCCCATCAGCTTATTCTGCAGCGCTAACTCATAATCAGCCTCTGTTAATTCCTCAAATGCGCCAAAGTTAGCGACGCCTGCAGTAGAGATGATCGCGTCAACTGCCCCAACATTGGTAAACATAGCCCGTATAGATTCAGGGCTGCCGAGGTCAACTTGCACATCGCCTCCTGAGTAATTCGCAGTAATGATGTTATTGTCTTTTGAAAGCGCTGTTTTTACCGCTTTGCCAATAGTTCCAGATGCGCCTACTAGTAAAATTTTCATGATTGATTCCTAACTTGTCTGTTGTTTAAGTTGGAATAACTATAATTGGTAGCGTATATTTGATAAATAACTTAAAAATGAAAACATTATTCTCCATATGAGAAAAATAGATCTACTGAAAGCGATCCGTACCTTTGTCATGGTGGCGGAGAAAGAGAGCTTTACGGAGGCCTCCCGCGAGCTAAATATTGTTGCCTCTGCGGTGAGTAAGCATGTTTCGGACTTAGAAGCACATTTTTCATCTCAGCTTCTTTATCGAACCACCCGAGCGATGCACTTAACCGGTGAGGGGGAATATTATCTTGAACAGTTCAGGGATATTCTTGCGCGTATTGATGGCCTGGAAGATATTGCCGATGCAAGGCAGCAACGTGTCGCAGGGCACCTGAGTATCACTGCTCCGCAGGGCTCCGCTTCGTTAGGCTATTTACAGAGTACCAGTGAGTTTATTAAGCGCCACCCCGATATACGTATCTCGTGGCTGTTTTTAAATCGTTTCGTCAATATGGTCGAAGAAGGGGTAGATCTGAGTATTAGAATAGGCGAACTGCCTGACTCTAACCTGATCGCTCGGCATTACTCATCAATAAAGGTGAACTTTGTCGCCAGCCCCAATTATATCCAGCGTTTTGGCGTGCCCACACACCCTAAAGAGCTGAATCAACATCAATGTATTCTCGATAGCTCTAACCGACAACCGGGACGCTGGCGATTTCGTGAAAACGGCGTTGAGCAAAACATCGTAGTGAAACCATTTGTTCAAGCCAATGATGGTGAAGTGGCGGCTAAGTTTGCCGCTGATGGTCACGGTATCGCTTATCTGCCGACATTTTTGATGCAAGCCTATTTGGATTCAGGAGAACTGCTGCCTATCTTGAACGAGTTCGAGCTGGAGGCGTCATCGGTTTCACTGGTTTTCCCAGCCAACCGCTTAATGAATCCAGCCCTTAGGGCCTTGATTGAATTTCTGCTGGAAGACAGGCCAGTGAAGAAGGCTGAATAGCCTGTTAATCATTGCGTGAGGCTTCTAACTTAGGGGCGTATTGTCCACAATGCTATAACAGGCTAAAGCCTTCGGACCAGCAAGGCCAGGCCAGTGCTTGAGGCGTTCTCTGTGATAAGGGACAGCGATAAGGAAAATAGACATGAGTAAAGTGGTGATCGTAACGGGTGGCGGTCGGGGTATCGGAGCGGCTACGTCAAAACTGTTAGCGTCTAAGGGTTACCTGGTTTGTGTTAATTATCGCTCAAATTCCGAAAGTGCTAATGAGGTAGTGAGCGATCTTACCCTGATAGGCGGGAAAGCGGTCGCCTTCAAAGCGGATGTGTCGATTGAAAGTGACGTTGTCGCGTTATTTGATGCGACTGAAAGAGCATTTGGTTCTGTCACTCACTTAGTTAATAACGCAGGGGTTTTACTTCCACAATCCAACCTTGTAGATATGGATGTTGAGCGATTTAATAAAGTCATGGTGTCTAATGTGACAAGTTGCTTTCTTTGTTCTCGAGAGCTGATTAAGCGAACGAAATCAGAAGGGGCTATCGTCAATGTCTCATCTGTCGTTTCTCGAACGGGTGCTCCGTTTGAGTACATCGATTATGCTGCTTCTAAAGGTGCAATGGATTCGCTAACCAAAGGGCTTTCGTTAGAAGTAGCATCAAAAGGCATTCGCGTTAATGCAGTAAGGCCGGGTTTTATTCATACTCAGATGCACGCTGATGGTGGAGAGCCCGATCGGGTTAAGCGTTTAGCGCCTCAAATCCCCTTGCAACGTGGTGGAACACCAGACGAAGTCGCTAATGCGATAACATGGCTGCTGTCTGATGATGCTTCCTATGTTACAGGCGCGTTTATAGATTTGGCCGGTGGTAAATAGCTCATAACAAAGCAGATCTAGACATGTATTTGGGCTTTTGTGTGAGGTGTATGTGTTGAGATAAATTTATATGGTAACCCTATGATAGATACTACTTTCAATGTTAGACGCTATATTGCTGAATACAGTGAAGAGACCGAAGAGTTAACCGCTGAGTATGATTTAGCTTCATTTGATCTGGTCAGCTTTCAAGCGGAGCTAAACGAGCCCAATAGTGAAGACCCAATGTTTGACTGCTATCCGATTCAAGAGATTAATGTCAGTTTTATTGAGCACTACATGAGCCATGAAATAGCATGGGACTTTAATAAAAATTCATACTTTGTTGAAGCTCATAGCATTTAAATAGACAGTTTAATGCACCTGCAGATGTCACCGTACAGTTAGTGGAAAGCTCTTTTGATGGTGCTTATGCGCCAGAGTAGTCATAATTTCTGATAAGCTAATTGCAGTACGTTGTTGAAGGCCATATTCATGTATTGGGTTTACCCACGATGACCAATCACATAAAGATTATTAGTGACACCCTCACTCAATCAGGCGCGGAGAATCACCGCGATAGAATTGAAATATACAATAGCCTTTCCGCTCAGCTTAGAGGGGCATTGGAAGGATCAAGCCTTTCTAAAAAACAAGTAGAAGAAGAACTGGAACGATACCAGCATGCTGTCGCTCAAGTTGAAGAAGGTTATGGTGGTAAAGTAATCAAAGATACGTCAGACGCCATACCAGGTGTTTTTTCATCCCTGTTTAAAAAGATCACTTATGGGTTATTACTCACGGTTTTCGGCTATGCGCTCTACTATGGCTATATGCACTATTCAGATTGGTTTGGGGGGATAATTTCTCCGTCGAATCCAACCATTCTAAAGATGGAGTGCGTTGGTGGCCCACGATTGGTTGAATGGTTTAAGCCTAAAGGCGATTTACTGCGCTATGAGATGAAAGCTTCCGCTCAGTATTTAGTTGAAGTAGAAAAGAGCATTGATCAGCCACCTTTATTCGCTTATTCACAATATGGTGGTGTGATCTCTAATATGTGCACTGGTACGAACCCTATATCTACGTGTTTCTCCGATATATCTGCTGAGCGTATTCGCTTCAAAATTAAACACTTCAAGTCAGAAAACGATTCAAAAATGGACGATTCGTATGGCTTTAGCGAGGTCGATTTGAATCTCATGGATGGTACCTTGTTAATGCAATACACTCGCTTTGATGAGGAAGGCCGGATGGATTTAAGGTCGGCAGAGGTGCTGTCATGCACAATGCTTAACGCTGAGGTGGATGATGCTTAGATTAAGATCACTAGCAACTGGTTTATGTTTTACCTTTGGTTGTTTTTTTTGATGGCTTTGGGCTTATCGGCCACCTATGCAGAGTCATTTGGAGGCTATGGGCAGGGTCCATTGCATCGTTCAAAAATTGCCATAAGTCCCGTGTCTTATGAAGATGCACTCAACTCGGCAAAACGAGAAATTAAAACCTTCTGTGCTGATAAAGGTGGTGAGTTTATTATACGCGATGAGCAGTATGAAGCTTATGCGTCTGTGCTTAAGGGGCGAAAAAGCGCCAATGTGTACTATTGTTGCAGGACTGATTTGTATTGCGCGGAAGAAAAAGCCAAGCAGGAAGCATCTAAACCAAAGCGTTATACCTATACGCATAGGAAGATAATTGGTGGCCCAGTAGGCGTTTTCATTACTTCAGATTCGAGTACTCAGGGAGGTTTGTTTTTAGATAGGATGTCTGAGGAAGCTCGCAAAATATGTGGTTCAGGGGTCGTTGGTCATTCAGGTTCCACTAAGGCTAAAATAGAATTTTACAAAAAACTCCTTAACATCGATATTACTGTCGAACAGCATGCGCGAGTTAAGTCTAGTACCTCAAATGCCTACTTTAATCATGCGAGCGTAAGTATTGACTACGAGTGCCCACGAAAAAGCTCCTCTGTGAATACTCAGTCAGCCATTCAGGAAGGCGTTGATATACAGGAACCACTTGATTCGCCTGACCCTGCGAAAAAGCATGGCGTGACCGAGTTGAGCGATAAGTCTTTTCAAACAGCTCGCGATAAAGCTGAGAAAAAGGCAGTCAAAAAATGCTTGAACTTGGGTGGCCCCACCGATATTGAAGCAAACAGCTTTAAGCCTTTTGCCTGGCGATATGGGGTCAAGTTTTATTGGCGTTGTTTGTATGATTGAGAGACGCCGTTTGTAGTCTGTGAAAAATCAGGCATCACCCTAAAAAGGTAATCAAGCGCTCAGTCGTGATAAATGGAAAGTAAAACAGAGCAGGCATGTACCGAATGATGTTATGCGTTTAGATAAATATATATGTAAAAGCACAGAGTTCTCTCTGACTGATGCATTAGCGTTAATCGAAAATAAGCGTGCTGCTGTCAACGGTATTGTTGCCATTGAGGCGTCTTATCAAGTACATAAAAACAATAGTGTGACGCTTGATGGTGAAACATTAACACCCAGAAAGTCGCGGTATTTTGTGCTGCATAAGCCGACCGATATGATCTGCTCTAATGTTGATGAGAAATACCCGTCGGTACTTAATCTTCTTGATATCGATAGAGTGTCTGAATTGCACATTGCCGGGCGTTTGGATGCGGATACGACCGGTCTTGTTCTGGTCACAGATGATGGGCACTGGTCTTTTAATCTGACGTCGCCTAAGAATAACTGTGAAAAAGTGTATAAAGTGCTGCTGTCTCGGCCAATATCGGCTGATGCGACTCAGCGTTTTCTCGAAGGCGTTCTGCTACAGGGTGAAGCAAAGCTCACGTTGCCTGCTAAATTAGATATTATCGATTCCTATAACGTGTTGCTAACGCTGACAGAAGGCCGTTTTCATCAGGTGAAGCGTATGTTTACCGCTATCGGCAATAGAGTTAAATCACTGCACCGTCAGCAGATCGGTGATCTCGAACTGGATGTAGAGGTGGGCCATTGGCGCAGCTTAACCCATGGAGAAGTTGAAGCACTATCGATTAACGATCAATAGTATTAACCGTCTATCGGCAAAAAAAGTGGAAGAGATGTTTCGAAATACAGCGATTGCAAAGCAGCTTCGCATCTCTAACAAAATAATCAACAAGCGCCAGTCAGCTGGCCCATTATGAAAATGGAAGTAGTCAGTTATGGAGCATGATTTTTTAACAATCGCCAGGGCGCTGCATGTCATTGCTGTTGTCTTATGGATAGGCGGTGTTGCCTTCGTGACTACCGTTTTAATCCCCGCTATCAGAAGCTCTCAGTCACCTGAAAATCGAATAAGTCTCTTTGAGACACTGGAAGGAAAGTTTAGCTTTCAGGCCAAATTAACAACGCTCATTACAGGGTTGTCCGGTTTCTATATGTTATATGCGATGGATGCCTGGGCATCTATGCAGTGGTGGATTCATATCATGATTCTGATATGGGCAATATTTACGGTTGTATTGTTTGTACTTGAACCGCTGTTTTTACATCGATGGTTTCATCAGCAAGCAGAAAAAAACAATGAACGAACATTTCTCTTCGTGCAAGTCATGCACATAGTTTTGCTATCGATTAGTTTGATTGCTGTTTTTGGTGGTGTGGCCGGCGTGCATGGGTTATTTTATTAATGAAATTATTAGTCATAAATGAAGTGGCGGGTCTCTATCAAATTGGCGAAGTCTCATTGTGATACAACTAAAATGATAAATAAAAAGTAGGTTATATATGAAAAAGGTTTTTGTTTTATTGCTTTGCATGACGCCAGGGCTTCTGCTTGCTGCTAAAACGGGCTATCAAGTTGGTTATGGGAAAACACAAGGAATCGCTCATGAAAAGGCAAAGGAAAAAGTAAACAAAAAGTCGAGCTGTGGTTCTAAATGGGTGCCTGTAGGCCCTTTCGAAACAAAATGGAAAAAACAGTCCAGTAATAACTGGAAGGTAACTATTTCGTATTCCTGTAAGAAAATGTAATTCTTTATATGAGAGCTACGCCTGAATTTTGGTGAATCGATCACGATCAACCAAAAAATAACAATTGATTGTTTGTTCGTACGTAACTGAGAAGATCGTTTCGCTGTAGATAAGGCTGCCAGTTTAGCGGTATAGATAAATAAATGAATTACAGCGTTATCGCGCGATATGCCTCAATAATGTGTTCCACATTAGCGTTCTTGCCTTGCTGAATCCGGTAGTAGTGATTAAGTTTCTTATTCAGGTATTTCTCAATAACATGGCTCTGTTCTATTGACGTGGATCGCCATATTTTATGCCCTACAGGGCTAACTGGTTCGCTGTCATTGGCTTCTGTTGAAACCAGAATGACTTCGTAGAAATGCTGCTTCTCTTCAATCAGACTTTCATCTTTTAAACTGTAATCAAGATCGATCAGTTTCTGACGCAATGTAAACTGGTGATGCACCGGGCAGAGCAGGAAATCAATATTCAGGTTAGGATGTTTCTGGTGAATAGCTTCAATAAACTGGACGATTAAGTCACCCCCCACCCCGGCAATGATGATCAACTGTTTTCCAGCATATTGTTCTAGCGGCAACTTAGCGACATCGAGACAGTGTGTCTTCCAGCTTGTCGCTGAGTCTGAATAAAGCCGCTGCAGCTTGCCGTCAAGCTCTGTCATCAGTTCAGGTACGATATCAACAAAATGGATCTGGCTGGTGGATTGCCGGGACAGCAGGGCGGTGCCCAGAAACCCATGGTCACAACAGCAGTCCCAGATATGGGCATAGTCTGATGCGACCATCTGTTCAATCTGATGTAATCGTTTACTGAGCTTCAAGGACAGGCCTGGGTGAGGGTTAACAATGGGAGATCGGCGTAATAATTAAATTACGCCTTTAAGCGATTACTTAAATTGACTACTCAGGAAGCGGTCTGTTCTGAGCGCGGAATTCATGGGCTTTATAAGTACCCAGATTACGCATCTCTTTGGTGAAAAACTCCAGCTCCTTGAGGGCGTACTGCATCATCCGGTCACTGGGATGGCCTTCGACATCCAGATGAAAACTCGCCCCTTTGGTGAGACCGTTACCCATATAGCTTTCCAGTTTGACCATATTGATACCGTTTGTCGAAAAACCGCCCATCGCTTTGTAAAGCGCAGCTGGAATATTACGCACGGTAAACATTAGTGAGGTGATATAGGGGGTGTTGGCTTCGTACTCAGGAATACCCTGTTCACTGGCAAGAATGAGAAAACGGGTGGTGTTTCCGGTCACATCCTGAAAGTTTTCCTGGAGCACTTCAAGATCGTAAAGCTCAGCAGCCAGGCTTGAAGCGATAGCCCCGTGGGTCAGACTCGGGTTCTGTGCCAATTCATAAGCTGAGCCTGCGGTATCAAAGGCGGCAATAGGCTCGATGCCTAATTGTTTGATCTGTCCATCACACTGGGCTAGTGCCTGAGGGTGTGAAGAGACCGTCTTAAGCTGTTCTAGTGAACTGCCTTTTATTCCCAGCAGGCAGTGGCTTACCGGCTCAAAATGCTCGCCGATAATGTGTAACTGGCTTTTAGGCATCAGGCGGTAGATCTCTTCTACCCGCCCTGCAGTCGAGTTTTCTAGCGGAATCATTGCCAGTTTGGCTTTGCCCTGATCTACCATAAACATCGCTTCAACAAAGGTTTCACAGGCAAACGCTTCCATCTCCGGGAAAACCCGACGACAGGATAGGTGTGAATAAGCGCCTTCGACGCCCTGAAAAGCGATGATGTTTGGTGCAGCAGACATGATGGTTCCGGTTGTAAAAAATTTAGCCTCGATTATGTCATAGTTTCTTAATTATGGAGTGTTGAAGACCTGTTTTTTCGCTAATATTGCCGCATATTTCAGATACAGAGTAGAAAGATGACACCGGAGCGCACAGCTAAACTAATTCAGACACTCAACAGACGGCAGCCAGATTTGACTCTGATTACTGATCAGGTGCATAAACCCCGCAATATAGCGGCTTTGATACGGACTTGTGATGCGGTGGGTATTTCTCGTATTCATACGGTTACCCCGAAAGAGGGGTATGAGTTTACAGGGACTACACGCGGCAGTGACCGTTGGGTTAAAAGTCAAAACCATGACTCTGTTGAAACCGCGGTCGCTGGGGCTAAAGCGCAGGGAATGAAAATCTATGCGGCACACTTCTCAGACCGGGCTATCGATTATCGGGATGTAGATTTTACGCTTCCCTGCGCGCTTCTGATGGGCGCTGAAAAGCATGGGGTGAGTGATGACGGTGCAGATCTTGCGGATGAGCATATTTTAATTCCGATGATGGGGATGGTGGGCTCACTTAACGTGTCTACAGCCGCCGGGATCATTCTGGTAGAGGCTCAGAATCAACGCTTAAAGGCAGGGATGTATGAACAGTCCAGGCTTGACCCCTTGGAATATGCAGATACTCTGTTTGAGTGGAGCTTTCCAGATCTGGCAGATTTTTGTCATAAGAAGGGATTGGAATACCCCCCACTAGATGAGTTGCTGGCACTGACAGATGCGCCAGCCTGGTATCAGGCTGTGCGAGAAGGGACCGCTGCTACACGGCAATGGTAGCCATCTGCTGCGAGGCATATTCGATAATTAAATACGATATCAACAAATAAAACGCCCAGTAACAGGAGAGTGTGATTGCAGTTTCCTCGCTTTATTCCATTGATTACGTTGATGTTGGTGCTGTCGGTTATCGGCACAACGATGGTGAGTCAACTTGTCCGTGACTGGGCGCTTACCGATCTCAAAGAGCGTGGTGAAAATCAGCTGTTGAGCATTATTAGTCAGACGCGTTCTGAAATTGCTGAATATCAGTACCTGCCTTTTTTGGTTTCTCAGAGCAATGATGTTGCAGAACTATTGCGTCTTCCATCGCCTGATAAAATAGCCCGGGTAAGCCGTTACCTTGAACAAACTAATCTGGTGGCGGGCACTACGGCGCTTTTTGTTCTGGACGTTCAGGGAAGGGCCCGGGCGTTTAGCCATTGGCGGGCACAGCAGAATTTCTACGAGATAAATCATCGTAATCAGGGGTATTTTCTGCAGGCGCTTGAGGGACAGCAAGGTGTACAAGTCGCCTTGCCGACCTCTCAACATGAGGGCGCTATCTATCTGTCAGCACCTGTTTACGTGATGAGTCGTCTACAAGGCGTGGCAACCGTAAGGCTCGATCTTGAATTACTCCAGACGGGTCTTGATCAGACAGGGGAGTATCTGTTTAGTAAAAATGAGCAGGTACTGATGGCCAGTAAACGCTTTCAGACAGCCTCTCAGTTAAAGGATATTGTTACGGGAGAGCGCATCACGGAACTGTATGATGGTTCTGAAATTCAGCAAGTTGATATTTTGCTGGGTGGGCGGGCGCTCATGCAGTCAGTAACGCTGGATGATCTGGGCTGGCAGGTTAGCGTGTTCAACGATCTTGGTGAGGTTGTGCGGATTCAACGTAACGCGACTTTCTTTGCCATCGCGCTGTGTATTGTAATCTCGTTGCTGGTTTTTCTTTTGAGAGAACGCCAGCTTAAGCATATTTCCCGACGAGAGACTCAGCAGGCGCTTGAGCGGAGTGAAGCGCGCCAGCGGGATATCATCAACACAGCTCATGTTGGCATGATCACACTGGATAACCAGGGTCAGGTCCTGTTTATTAACCCGATGGCGATGCAGCAGTTTAATGAATCGATGCAGCGTATTCAGGGGGCTCATATCGACAAACTGATCGCCCCTGAAATGTATCAGGGAGTGTTGAAGAAAACCTTGTCATGCCTGGGTAGCAAAGGCTTTGCACCGTTAATTGCGATGGAAACTGTGGGAAAAAGGTCTGATCACAGCCACTTTCCTATGTTGTTTTCAATCAAGCGGATGAAGCAGGAAATCTCTGCCAACTATCTGGTTACTGTGATTGATATTACCCCGCGTAAACGCCTGGAACGGGCGCTTCAGGAGGCCAATGATCAACTTGAGCATAAAGTGATTCAACGTACTCAGGCGTTGAAAGAAGCCCAGGATGAGTTAGTGCAAGCTGAGAAAATGGCCGCGTTGGGGCGGATGTCCTCTGCGGTGGTCCATGAACTGAATCAACCGCTAACCGCATTGAGAACCTATATTGCAATCTGTCGTAAACTGATTGAACAAAACCAGACGGCGCAGTTAGATAATAATCTTGAATTGATCAACGATCTTGTTAGTCGAATGTCGATTTTGACCCGGCAGTTGAAAACCTTTGCTTATCAGAAACCTCAGCACATGGCGCCGGTGGATCCATTGTTAGTGTTGGATCAGGTTTTGAATTTGTTGAGAGGGCGGCTGGATCAACAGCAGGTTGAGTTGGTTTACCCTCGCCCTGATATAAATATGCTCGTCAGTGGTGACAGTGCTCGTCTTGAACAGATTTTTCTAAATCTTATAACGAATGCCTGTGATGCGTTGTCGGAAGCTGAGTGCCCCCGGCTTAAAATTCAGGTCGAGCATGATAAAGCCCAGATTAAAATTAGCGTGATAGATAACGGTGTTGGCATCGACGAACAAAGTTTGAGTCATATATTTGAGCCCTTTTTTACGACTAAGGAAATAGGCGAAGGCTTAGGTTTGGGCTTATCGATTATCCGCTCTATCGTTCGAGATCTCCAGGGTGATATAGGAGTCGCTAGCCGAGCCGATAGTCAGGAGAGCTACACCTGCTTTACCGTTACTTTACCGCTTTTAAGACAGACCGGAGAATCACAATGAACAGAGGTCAGGTAATACTGGTAGATGATGATCCGTTAATTCGGCAATCAACATCCCAATGGCTGCAAATGGCTGGTTTTGAGGTGATTGTCTGTGAGCGTGCTGCTGAGGCGCTGGCTCATCTGAATGAAGCGTTCCCCGGTGTTTTGGTGAGTGATGTAAGAATGCCGGAAATGGATGGGCTAGAGTTAATGATGGAAGCCCGTCATCGTATACCTGAGCTGCCAGTGATTCTGATTACCGGTCACGGTGATGTGGATATGGCGATTGGTGCGATGCGCGATGGGGCCTATGACTTCATCGAAAAACCTTTTATTCCAGAACGTCTGGTTGAAACGATTAACAGGGCCTGTGAGAAGCGTCGACTGGTACTGGAAAACCTGCGGCTGCAGCAGGACCTGGCTTCCCACAGTGGTATCGATAGTAAGATTATTGGCATCTCTCCGGCGATTCAGAAAATGCGCCAGGATATTCTTAAGTACGCTGCATTAAATACCAATGTCATTATCTATGGCGAAACCGGCAGCGGTAAAGAACTGGTTGCCCAGTGCCTGCATGAGTTTAGCCCCCGAAGCGAATGTAATTTTGTACCGATTAACTGCGGTGCGATTCCTGAAACACTGATTGAAACTGAGCTTTTTGGGCATGAGGCGGGGGCCTTTACTGGTGCCTCAAAAAAACGTACCGGTAAATTTCAGCACGCCGATGGCGGAACACTACTGCTGGATGAGATTGAGAGTATGCCGGCTAGTTTGCAGGTGAAAATCCTGCGAAGTCTGCAGGAAGGGGTGATTGAACCTCTGGGTTCTAACAAACAGATACCTGTCGATCTTCGCATTGTCGCCGCTTCAAAAGCAGACCTTTCAGTGGAAGAGAGTTTTCGTCAGGATCTCTATTACCGACTGAATGTATCCTGTCTTTACCTGTCTCCGTTGCGTGAACGTACTGAAGATATTCCATTGTTATTTGAATATTACGCGGCTCAGTCGGCGGCTCAACATGGGCGGGAGCTCCGTCGGGTTACCCGACAGGATATGACTAATCTGCAGCAGTACGCCTGGCCTGGTAATGTCCGGGAATTGAAGAATATAGCGGTACGCTATGCGTTGGATGGTTCACTGCCGGTGGTTGACCTGCTGTATCCTGAAACGATAGAGCCTGTAGGAGGAGCACAGATTGATACTTCTCTTTCTCTGGGAGCTCAGGTTGCCAACTTTGAATACAAAGTGATCTGTGAAGCGCTGCGTCAGCATCGGGGGAATATCAAAGCGGTGATGGAAATGCTTGATCTGCCACGTCGGACGTTGAATCAGAAAATGGTGAAGTATCAGATCGAACGGACAGACTATATTGATGAATAGGCAATAAATTGCTTATTGCCCGTTTAAGGCGCAGAAAACGAAGTCTTTAGGGGGTAATTCAGTTTGTTTCTTACCATTCAAATAAAAAGTTTACTGGTTATTAGCCATGAATAAGCAAAAAGTTGCTTATCGGATTGATGCTCAATAGGCCGTTTTTTGCTTATCAGGTCTTCGATTAGCTATCGTGAATTTTGTTTTTTTATATAATAATCAATGGGTTGTTAATTATTTTTTTGGTTTGGCATCCACATTGCTTTGTATAGGGTACGAACAATAAAAACCCGAGTGAAGGAATCTAAAATGCAAAGCAGTAAACGAACTCTGATAAAAGGTCTGGGCGTTGCCGTAGCTCTGAGCGCTACTTTAGGCAGTGCTGCGTTGGTTCAGGCAGAGGAGAAACGCTCCTATATTCTGGCCACGGCTTCTACCGGTGGAACATATTATCCAGTGGGTGTTGCTTTGGCGACGCTTACAAAAGTAAAACTAGAGCCTAAATACAAGGTATCCCTCTCTGCAATCAACTCCGCAGGCTCAGGAGAAAATGTGAAGCTGTTGGGCGAGAATGAAGCACAGTTTGCAATTCTCCAGGGCTTATATGGCGCCTGGGCATGGAGTGGTGAAGGTGCTTTAAAATCTTCCGGTCCTCAGAAACACCTTCGTTCTGTCTCTATGTTGTGGCAAAACGTTGAGCAGTTTGCGGTGAAGTCTGATCTGGTAAAAAGCGGTACGATTGCTGATCTGTCTGAACTGACAGGCAAGAAATTCTCTATTGGTAAGAAAAATTCAGGTACAGAAGGCTCTGGACGTCAAATTCTTGGTGGCCTGGGAATGGACGCTGAAAGTTTAGATCTGGCTTACATGGGCTATGGTCCCAGTGCTGATGCGTTACAAAATGGCACTATCAATGGTATGAATATTCCTTCAGGTGTCCCAACCTCTGCTATCACCCGTGCATATGCGGCACTGGGCAGTGACATGACAGTGCTGGACTTTACTGATGAGCAGATTAAAGAAGCGAACGGCAGCTATCAGCTGTGGACCCGTTATGTAATACCAGCAAACACTTATCCGGGTCAGACCAAAGATATCAACACAATGGCACAACCAAACTTTCTGGCAGTCAGAGATGATCTGTCTGAAGAAGATGTGTATCTGCTGACCAAAACGATTTATGAAAACCTGCCGTTTCTGAATGGTATCCATAAGGCAACTAAAGCGATGTCACTTGAGAAAGCGATTGCTGGCCTGCCACTTCCTTTACACGCGGGTGCCGCTCGCTACTACAAAGAAGTAGGTTTAAACATCCCTGCACACCTCATCGCTGAATAACTTTGCGATCTTGGCGGGGTTATCTCCCCCCGCCTTTTTTTCCTGTTTTCTAGGGATACTGTTATGAATTCTATCGATACCCAAACTGACCGGGAAACGTCTGAAAAACTGAAGAGTCTGGAACTCTTACAGCGTTCAGAGTCCTCTCTTACGGGTCGTTTTATCTATTGGGCTGGCGTTGCTTTTGCGCTGGTGCACATCTACTTTAATACCCTGAGCACGGTCTCGGAACTGTGGGTCTCAGCCATACATTTTGGTGGCTTTGCGTTGTTATGTGCGCTGATGGTACCGATGGTGCGTTGTCACACGGCAGGGGCGCAGCGACTGACTTTATTACTGGATATTCTGTTAGGTTGCGCGGCGATTGTCTGTGCAGCCTATCTGATTGGCTTTGAGGATGCTCTCTATGACCGGGGAGTGAAATTTGTTCAGTTCGACTGGGTATTTTCGATCTGTGCGATATTCATCGCTTTGGAAATGGCACGCAGAACGACCGGTTGGTTTATTCCCTGCATGATTCTGGTAGCGCTCACCTATGTCTTCTGGTGGGGCCAGTATGTTGACGGCATTTTTGGCTTTCCTGGTTTGAGCCTGGAAACCCTGCTGTTTCGTAGTTATTTTTCTTCGGAAGGGATGTTTGGCCAGATAGCCCGAATTTCCTGGACCTATGTGTTTATGTTTATCCTGTTCGGGGCTTTTCTGGTGAAGTCTGGCGCGGGCGATTTTATTATTGAGCTGTCGCGTTGTGCGGCTGGCCGAATGGTGGGAGGGCCTGGTTTCGTCGCCGTGCTTGGGTCCGGTCTGATGGGGTCGGTGTCAGGGTCCTCTGTGGCGAATACTGTGTCTACAGGGGTAATTACCATTCCACTGATGCAGAAAGCGGGCTTTCCACCTCGATTTGCCGCCGGTGTGGAAGCTGCGGCCTCTACGGGTGGACAGTTAATGCCGCCGGTGATGGGGGCTGGCGCCTTTATCATGGCATCCTACACACAGATCCCTTATGTCGATGTGATTGCGGTCGCAGCGCTGCCAGCACTACTTTATTTTTTGTCGGTAGGCTTTTTTGTCCGTGTGGAAGCGATGCGCAGTCAGGCTCATGCTGTTGAACTGGATACGCGCTCTATCGGTGAGGTTTTTCGTGATGGCTGGCACTACCTGTTACCTCTGGTGGTCTTGGTGAGCTTGCTTGTCTATGGCTTTACGCCGACCTATGCTGCGGGCATTTCAATTATATCGGTGGTCGCTTCGTCCTGGTTATCAAAACACCCAATGGGTCTCAGGGATGTATTTGATGCGTTGGCGCAGGGTTCCAAAAATATGGCAACTACCGCTATGTTGTTGATCTCAGTGGGCTTGGTAGTCAATGTAGTCGCGATGACCGGCATTGGTAATACCTTCTCATTGATGGTGGCTGAGTGGGCAGGTGGTAGTCTGTTGATCACTATTATTCTGGTCGCACTGGCATCGTTGATTTTAGGTATGGGCTTGCCGGTAACGGCTTCATACATAGTACTGGCGACGCTTTCGGCGCCGGCGTTGTATAACCTGATCGCAGAGATGCAGCTGATTGAGATGATGGTTAATGGTACCGTGCCAGAGATTGCGCGTACTATCTTCCTGCTGGTGGATGCTGATAAAGCGGCATTGCTAGCCGATCCTATGAGTAAAATTGATGCGCAGCAATTACTGGCACTGGTACCAGGTGACTTTAAAGGACAGTTGCTGGAGCAGGCGATTGACCCGGCTCGGTTAGCGATGATCTTGTTGTCAGCACATATGATTATATTCTGGCTTTCGCAGGATTCAAATGTCACTCCACCCGTGTGCCTGACAGCATTTGCCGCAGCAGCTATCGCTAAAACCCCTCCGATGGCAACGGGTTTCACCGCCTGGAAGATAGCTAAAGGGCTCTATATCGTGCCGCTGCTATTTGCCTATACTAACTTTATCGGTGGGACAACGATGGAGGTGCTGAGTGTCTTCTTCTTTTCCGTATTCGGTATCTATGCCTTAGTGGGATTTATGGAGGGTTATCTGGAAAGCCCGCTTAATATTGTGTTGCGGGTCTTGTCGGGTCTGGCCGGGGTAGCGATGTTATGGCCCCATGGTGAATGGTGGATCAGTAGTCTGGCTTTACTGTGCTTTCTGGCGTTGTTTATCTATAGCCGTTTACGTAAACAGGATCCTGCGGAGGCAGGAGTGACGACCGCCTGAAATTGGGAATAGTGATAAAAACCGGCCTATATGGCCGGTTTTTTCATTTTTTAGGTTAATTATTGCGTATTATCACTTATTGAAAGGGCGACAATTTGTTAAATTATCTTTCTACACTCACCATTTCGGCTTGGTCGTTATACATTACCAGCCAGTTCAGTGGTGATCGTCAGTGATTACAGGCTGGCCTGATATGTGGCTCCCGACAGAGGATTGTTTTGGTCGCCAGTTTGCTGCTGAATTCCGGGGGGAAGAGGCAGTACAAAATGATATGAAGAGCTAAGTTATAACCTCTTCAGGATTACGGCAGGGATTATGTACAGACAAGTAAATAGTGTGTTTCGGATTCCAGCGTATATCGGCCTGGGTTCTGCGCTGATATTTTCTTCAATTGCGATCGCCAAAGATGATAAAGGCGACGAATGTTATAAGCTCTTTTCTGATGCCGCATACTCATCAGCCAGACAACAGTGTCAGGAACTGGCGGAACTGGGTGACGCTAAAGCGGCTTTTCTGCTCGCAAATATCTACTATCAGGGGTTGGATACAAATCAGGATGATCAGCGAGGACTGTTCTGGGATCAGATAGCGGCAGAGAAAGGGCATCCGGAAGCGGCTTACCGTTTGGGGCTGGCGTACCAGTTAGGCCAGGGGGTCGGCCAAAGTAACAGTAAAGCGCGTAACTGGTACCAACAAGCGGCACTCGCTCAGCATCCCAGGGCGCAGAAACTCTTAGCAAATATGTTTGAAACGGGAGCGGCGGGAGAACTGAATCCTTCCCGGGCTTATCAGTGGTATATGCGAGCGGCTCAGCAGGGTCTGGCTGATGCACAACTGAAAGTAGGCTCAATGCTGCTGGATGGCAGAGGCGTTGAAGCAAATCGTGCTTCTGCTCAGCATTGGATTAGAAAAGCAGCGACTGCTGGCAACGCAAATGCCCAGGTTGCTCTGGGGGTGCTGCTGACAGAGACTGATCCGGCAGAAAGCCTTAGCTGGTATGAACGTTCTGCTGACCAAGGTAATGGTGTCGCATTACAGAATCTGGCATTAGTTTATTATGTTGGTCAGGGGGTTGAAGCAGATCATACCCGTGCGGTTGAATTAGCTCAGCAAGCTGTGGATGTAGGTAATGAAGAAGCCGCTTCTTTATTGAGTTTAATGCGACTTGAAACAGAGCAACAAAAAGTTGTTGAGTTGCAAGCTGAGAAACAGAAACTATCACAGCAGATCATTGAGTCTATACCTGAGAAAATACTAACCGAACCTTCGCTACAGCTTGCCTCGCTTTCGGATAAAGGGATTTTACCTGATCCGGCAGCGGGTTATTCTGAAACAGAATCTGCTTCAGTGGCTGAAGCAAAGCCCGCAGCTGTAACAGCGACCCAGCAAAGGCCTCAATCCGTAGAACCCTTTGTTGCTGATACGAAGCACCCTTATCGTCTTGAAGATGGCTGGGTAATGAAGCAGTCTCCGCCACGCTTTACCATCCAGTTGCTATACGGAAAAGATGAAAAGGGGATGCGTAACTATATCAGGAAACACTCATTGCCTGACTCGGTCCGATACTTTCGTACTCAAAGGGAAGCCGGGCTTTTCTATGTGATGGTCTATGGTGACTTTGGCACCATCGATGCTGCTCGTGAAGCACTGGATGAAATCCCGGAGTCTGCCCGGAAGTCTCATTGGATTCGTAAGCATCGCCGTCTTCAGGAACTCTATCTTGCTCCCTGATTTCTCTGGGGTACTAGGACAAAGGCCCCGCTGCTATAACGATTTGGAATAGATATGCCTCGAATATTTTTCGCGCTCTTGATGCTCTTATTGTGTTGGTCAGTGACTTCATCGGCTCAGGATCAGCACTGTCGTTTGCTTTATCAAACTAAGCAGTTTAGTGCGGCACTAACCCATTGTATGCCGCAGGCTGAGCAAGGGGACGGAGAAGCGAGTTTTATAATATCCAGTATTTACGTTCAGGGGAGTGCTGATCATCCTGCCAGTCTTGAAAATGCGCTAACCTGGTTGATCCGGTCTGCTGAACAGGGCCACGGCCCCGGCTGTTATAACCTGGGGGTACTTTATGAAAGAGGTGAAGTGGTTGCACGCGATGATAAGGTTGCTTTTAAGTGGTATCTGAAAGGCAGTGAGCAGGGTTATGTTCCTAGTCAGTTGAAGACCGGAGTCGCCTATCTTAAAGGAGTGGGAACTGAGCAAAGCCTAACTCAGGCGCAGCATTGGCTCGGACGTGCTGCTGTCGCAGGTGACCAGAGTGCGCAGGTGACACTGGCGGCGATGCTGACGTCTACAGAACCACAGAAAGCCGTCGAGCTATACCATCAGGCGGCAGCTCAGCATAACTCTTACGCCCATTATCAACTGGCACTGATCTATAGCGAATCAGGAGAGATGGAACGACAGGACCTGGATAAAGCGCTATTACACGCCAGTGAAAGTATGCGCCTGGGGCACGCACCCGCAAATGCTTTGATTGAGAGCCTGAATCAGCAATTGGCACTGCAACAGTCGACGCTATCTGGGTCAGAAAAGACGGATGCTTTACCCGAACCGGATAAGATGACAGTTGCTAAACCTGAGACCGCCATATTAGCTGCGAGAGAGGTTGAAACGTCCCCGGTGACAGAGTTGAAAAAATCTGACTTATCGCCGGGAGCGTCTGCTATAGCACTCTCTGAAGAGCAGGCTGTTTTGGACGATGCTACAGCCTCCGTTATCAACAATGGATTACGGGATTATGAATGGCTGATGTTGCAGCCCTCCAGTCGCTATGTACTTCAGTTGATTCAACTATCTACCGTTAGTGCGGTGAATAGATTTATGCAAGCGAATAAATTAGAAGGCCGGGTGAATTATTTCAAAGCGCTCACTAAGGCGGGTCGGGTGTATGTGGTGTTGTATGCTGATTCAGCGAACTCACCGGCAGAAGCGAGGCAGTTGGCAAAAAGTCAGTTACCGGAATCGATCGCTGACCAGGTATGGTTCAGATCATACCGGTCACTTCAAAGTGCTTATCGACCAGCAGACTGAACAATGCAGGTTTTATTAAGGGATGATAATGATTAACCGGTTAAGGACTCTTCTGGCTTTTGCGGTTCTTGCTAATGCGACAGTTTCGCTGGCGACGGATATGGAAAGCTGCCAGGCACTTTTCCTGAAAGGTGATGTTCAGCCCGCGTATCAAACCTGTCTGCCTCTTGCACAGGTAGGTGACCCCCAGGCCGCGTTTATCATTGCACGTCTGCAGGCCATTGGTCTGGAGGGGGCTTCTGATTGGGTTAAAGTTGTTAAGTGGCTGAAAATTGCAGCTGCCGGGAATCATCATGAAGCTGCATATAATCTGGCCATTGCATACCAGCTGGGAAAAGGTGTAGTTGCTGATCAGCAACAAGCGTTTAAATATTATCAGCAGTCGACTGAGCTTGGTAACCCAAAGGCGATGCGCAATCTTGCCCTGTTATACGAACAGGGTGATGGTGTTGAAAAAGATCTTAGCCGGGCTTTTAGTTTGTATCAGCGTTCGGCAGAACAGGGGTTAACCGATAGCCAGCTAAAAACCGGGTTGATGCAGTTACAGGGAGAGGGGAGCGAGAAAAACCCTCAGGCAGCTCGACGCTGGATCGAACTGGCGGCAGTGGCCGGTGATGATAAAGCGCAACTCGCGCTCGGTGTGCTGCTAATCGATTTTGATCCTGATACAGCCCTGCACTGGTATGCTCAGGCAGTGTCCCGGGGTAACCCTTATGCCGCGCATAATCTGGCACTGATCTACTTTGAAGGCACTTCTGTTCAGAAGGACCTGTTGCAGGCGCTCGCCTATGCCAGTACGAGCGTAGAGTTGGGTAATGCTGCAAGCCAGTCATTGTATCAGCGAGTTTTAGAGCAGTTACAGGAACCGACTCCCAGTGAAGCTCAATCGGCCGTAGAAACGCAACTGGATGATGGCTTGCTACCGGAAAAAGATCTGCAATGGTTAAAGGCGCAGCCTGCGAGTCATTACGTGGTTCAGCTGGCAAGATTGAACAGTCATAAAAGTGCTGAAAGTTTTATTCGACAACAGGGACTGATACGGACGGCTCATGCTATTGCTCTTGATCGCCATGACTATGTGGTTTTGCTTAAGCAGGCTTTCAGCGATAAAGTGACCGCTCAGAGCGTTATCAGTGCAACCCTGTCACAATTGTCAGCCAAAGAAGCCTGGGTGCGAAGCTATCGTTCGCTGTATGCACGCTAACATCATCTAAAGAATACCTTGTAATTAATAATCTGTGGCTACTATTCCGTGAATATTCTTCTGCTTTCTGCTTATGATGCTGCCAGTCATGCCTATTGGCATAAAGGTCTGGTAGATAACCTCAGCCAGCACCAGTGGACGGTATTGACCTTGCCTCCGAGGTATTTTTCCTGGCGAATACGGGGTAATAGTCTGAGCTGGGCCTTTAATGAACGAGAGGTTTTGGAGCAGGAATACGATCTGATTGTTGCCACTTCAATGACAGACCTGTCGGCCTTACGCGGTTTTATTCCCAATCTTGCGGGCATTCCTACTCTGGTTTATTTTCACGAGAACCAGTTTGCGTATCCGGAATCTGGTCGAGAGTACGGCAATGTTGAGCCGAAAATTCTCAACCTTTATACGGCGCTGGCGGCGGATCATATCTGTTTTAATACCGCCTATAATCGTCATACCTTTATAGCTGGTTGCAGGGCGCTGTTAAAAAAGCTACCGGACCAGATTCCTACGGGAGTAGTGGAACAGCTTGAACAGCGATCTTCGGTGCTTCAGGTACCTTTGTCCGAATCATCGTATCTGAACCATGACCCCCAACCAGGCCCGGTTCGTTTAATATGGAATCATCGCTGGGAGTTTGATAAAGGGCCAGAGCAATTACTTAATGCCATGGCAGGGCTCTGTGAGGCCGGTGTAGATTTCAGGCTGGACCTGGTTGGTCAGCAGTTCCGCAAAGTGCCTGAACAGTTCCAGGCGTTGAAAGAACTGTTGGGTGACCGGGTGGGGCATTGGGGTTTTGTTGAGTCTGTTGGTGATTACCGCAGGCTGTTACAACAGGCTGATATTGTTCTTTCGACAGCATTGCATGATTTTCAAGGGATCGCTGTACTGGAAGGAGTGGCTGCCGGCGCTATGCCTTTGGTGCCAAATCGGTTGGCTTATCCTGAATTGTTTCCCGCAGACTGCTGTTATCGTAGTGGCGAAGGCGAAGCAGAAAACTTAATGACTGGAATAATGGACTATGCTCAAAAGAAAAATAGCGGTGAGTCTGTGCAAGCGCCAGATATATCGGCTTTAAGCTGGAGTTCAATGGCCCCGCAGTATGAAAACCTATTGGCTTCCATTACTAATATTGAGGCGCGAAGCAGGTAGAAAAGAGAGATTAACGCCGCTGAATTTCTGATTTGTTGTCAATTAGAATACCCATTGTTTATCTCCGTTAATTGGTGCTTAACAGCACTAATTACCACAAAGCTGTATCGCCAGGTCCCTTCAGAGACGTTTCAATAGTGTAAGACTGAAGGCCGACTAATAATCGAACTCTATAAGCGTCGTCGAGTTTTTCCGTAAAGCTACTTTCTAAACTAAATAGTCGGGAGGAAGTTCGCAGACTTTTACTCGTTCTTTTGTATTCAGTGTTGGCCTCTACAGGGGTAAGAGGGTAGCGCGTGCCATCTATCCAAAGTGTTGCACTCAGTATTGGGTGATAGAGATCCTGAACAGACACTTTCAGACCCTTCGTTTTCTTTTCCACCATAACGTCAGTGTTACAAACAGAATAGTTAAAACAACTAGTTAGTCGAGCAGTGTCATTTACATGCTCTGGCTGACTCATACTGTTACAACCGGCTAATAAAGCCAGAAAGCAAAGGAGGGTATAGCGCATACGAGTGACTCTTCCTTGAGTTAAAAACGGATATAAATATGGCGCTAATTATAAAGCCAGTTTTGCTCGTTACAATAATTTTTAAACATATGTTTAATTTGTTGCTCCCAGCGTTTGATTAACTATTAATATAGTTAAGTGGCACCGACGTACTATCAACTATTTTACGCATTATAAAGGCCGATTTAACCCCGGTTACGCCGCGAATGCGGGTAATCTTACCCAGTAGGATGTCGTGGTAACGATCCATATCCGGTACGGCGACTTTTAGTTGGTAATCCGCGTCATGACCGGTGATCAGGTAACACTCCATTACTTCTGGGAAACTGCTGATAGTGGCTTCAAACTCTTCAAATCGTTCAGGGATATGTTTATCCATGCTGATGTGGAGTATAGCTATCAGATTGAGGTCTACCGCTCGCTCGTCGATTCTGACGATTCTGTCTTTGATAACTCCGGCTTCTTCCAGTGCTTTTACCCGCCGGGAACAAGGGGCAGCTGTTAGTCCTACTTTCTCAGCAAGATCCTGGTTTGAGAGCCCTCCGTCCAGTTGTAATTCGCGCAATATTCTTAAGTCAAAACTGTCGATAGGGTGGTTTGATTTCATTGTATTTTAACTCTGCGCAATTATATCTATAGGTTTATTGTATTTTAGTTATTAATATTGCGCAATTGAGATGAAATTCTTTTATTTAGATCGGTTATTGCGCATCAATCGCTTTAAACTTTGCTCTATTGATTGCTGAAGCGATCAGTATTTGCCGAGAACCACGTAAGCATGCCGTTACCAGCGGATGTGGGTGAAAACACCAAAAGTGTCTAACCAGGTTTAAGCGCCAGTCTACCGGGCTGACTGATGTGTACCACAAGTATGCGATATACAGATTTGGTCCCGTGCCAATCGCACGGGATTTCAATTTTATATTGGTTAATAAATTTACTGCCAAAGGCAGATATCCAGTAGGACAACGCTATGTTTGACCATCGTAAATACAGTGCATTTGAACCGATCCGTTTGACCGACCGTACCTGGCCAGACAAAGCCCTGACGCAAGCACCTGACTGGTGCAGTGTAGATCTGCGTGATGGTAATCAGGCACTGGTTAATCCGATGAGTGTTGAACAGAAGACTCGCCTGTTTGATCTGCTGGTTAAGCTGGGTTTTAAAGAGATTGAAGTGGGTTTTCCTTCAGCCTCTAAACCTGACTTTGATTTTGTACGTAAGTTGGTGGATGAAAAAAGAATTCCAGATGATGTCACCATTCAGGTGCTGACCCAGGCCCGTGAAGACCTGATTAAGCGTACCTATGAAGCGATGGCTGGCGTAAAAAAGGCAACGATTCATGTTTATAACTCGACCTCTACTGTGCAGCGTGAACAGGTATTTGGTCAGTCCTGTGATGGCATTAAAGCGATAGCGGTTCAGGGAGCTAAGTGGGTTCAGCAATATGCGGTACACCACCCTGATACTCAGTGGTCTTTTCAGTATTCGCCGGAAAGTTTTAGCGGCACCGAGATGGATTACGCCATTGAAGTTTGTGATGCGGTGATCGACCAATGGCAACCCGAAGGTGGTCGTGACATCATTATTAACCTGCCAGCAACGGTGGAGATGTCTTCTCCGCACCTGTTTGCTGATCAGGTAGAATATTTCTGTCGTAATCTGAGGAATCGACAGTATGTGCGAGTGAGTCTGCACACCCACAACGATCGAGGCTGTGCGGTAGCTGCTGCGGAGTTGGGTATACTGGCTGGCGCTGACCGGGTTGAGGGCACGCTGATGGGTAATGGTGAGCGTACCGGTAATATGGATGTGATAACTATGGGTATGAATTTGTATTCCCAGGGGATTGATCCGAAGCTGGATTTCTCCGACATCATTGAAATTAATGAGGTGGTGGAAAGCTGCACCGGAATACCGGTTGGGGTCCGTCATCCCTGGGCTGGCGAGTTGGTGTATACCGCTTTCTCTGGTAGTCACCAAGATGCGATTCGTAAGTCAGTGAACTATCACACAGAACATAAGAAAGCCCATTGGGATGTTGCCTATCTGCCAATTGATCCACGGGATATCGGCCGTGAGTATGAAGCAGTGGTGCGGATTAACTCCCAGAGTGGTAAAGGTGGCGTGGCACTGGTGTTGGAGCGGGACTACGATATCAGCCTGCCAAAGTGGATGCACTTCCCTTTGAGCCGCGTTGTTCAGGGCGCTGCTGAGCAGAGTGGTATTGAGGTCTCTCCAACCAATATAAAGCGTCTGTTTGAAGAACACTTTGTGTCAGTTGTCTCCCAGTGGCAGCTGCATGACTACGATCTTCATGCAGAGGGTCAGCATGTTAGCGCCGGATTTAAAATCGGTGAGCAACAGATTAGTGGGGAAGGCGCCGGTGCGTTAGAAGCCCTTTGTGCGGCTTTGACAACCGGTTATCAGTGTCAGATAGAAGTCATTCAGTTTGATCAGCATGCGATAAGTGGGGGAACTGATGCTAATGCTCAGGCCTGTATCGCGGTGCAGATTAATGGCGAAGAATACTGCGCTGTTGCGGTGGCTGAAGATACTTCAGCTGCAGCTCTTCAGGCGATGCTAACCGCATTTAGTCGTTGTGGTATCGAAGCTGTTCAGGCTGCATGATATCTTCTTCTGATAAGAAAGCCCGGCATTGAACTGCCGGGCTTTTTTATTCTATAAAGAAATACAACTTCAGTTAGTATTGTCAGTGAAAGTTACGGGTGGCATTACACGGCGATCTATCTCTAAGTGGAAGATATCAGGGCGATTATAGTGGCCCGTCACATCGAGGGCTTTGCGTGATTCCCCCGCTGCTTCGATATCAATAGTGGAAAATAACACACCTTTTTCATTGTGAAGTGGTCCGGCGACGACGCCACCAAAAGGTTTCACTACAACCGCGTCACCAGGGTTAATCCATTCGTCTGGTTGAAATAAACGATCCCGCTCAGGAAAGGTATCGGGAATATCACTGCCTTGCATCGCCGTAGCGGTACTTAATACCCAGCAGCCGCCTTCACGGGCAATATGGTTCATTGAGGCTATCCAGGTATCGCCGCTGTCCCAGGTGGGTGCTATATAGATATCGATATCCTGAGCGAACAGACCGTACCGTGCCAGAGGCATATAATTTTCCCAGCATATTAAGCTGCCGATTCGCCCTACCGGTGTATCAACCACGCGCAGGCCGCTGCCGTCGCCAAAGCCCCAGACCATCCGTTCAGGGTTGGTGGGCATTATTTTTCGATGGCGGTTCAATATTGTGCCATCCGTGCCTATGACTACGACGGTATTAAATAGCGTCGACCCGCTGAAGGTGGAATCGATCTCGTTCATGCCTATCACTACAACCTGATTGTATTTGGCGGCTGCTTCGCAAATTGGATCCAGATCTCCTTTAGAAATATCAACCGCATTATTGCGTAACAAGGTATGAAGCTGATTACCCAGAGGCATATCTCCGCCGGGCTTAAGTCGCCATATCCAGGTGGGATAACCCGGGAGAAATGCTTCGGGAAATACGAGTAGTTGGGTGTCTTGTGCTGCGACCTCTTCAATTGTATTTACGGCTTGTGCGATCGATGCTTTTAGGTCTAAGAGAACGGGTGGTTTTTGTGAAATTGCTACGTTGATATCCATGAGGTTTACTCCACTTCAGGCGTAATCGTGTCTGGGCCATCGGGGTTGTTATTTTTTGTTGTCTGATTTGCTCTGGTTTTATTCGGGGACTAGATCACCGGAACCTCCAGCTTCGGCGGGGAGATCTTTCATCTTTGGTAATCCATCGGCCATTGGCTGTACGGACTCCTGATAATGCACATGCAAGGCGGGTTTAAAGCTAAGCTCAGGAATAATGGCGGCAGGTACATCGATGACGCCCATCTCTGGATGCTCCGTAAACAGATGTCCACCGCAGGTGCGACACCATTTGCGAATACTGCCGGGTGTTTTTTTATAACTGCCAATCTGATCTTTGCCCTGTGTTATCTGCAGGGTTTCGGGGTTCCATAAGGTGAAGGCACTTACGGGCCCAGCAGACCAGTGGCGGCAGGAATCACAATGACAATAGGCCATAAGAACCGGTTGAGTTGTGACGCTGAAGTTAACTGCTCCGCAGAAGCAACTTCCCTGATATTGCTGTTCAATATTCATAATGAATCCTCTGTGCTTTAAGGATGTGTGTGCCTTAAGTACAGCAGAGGGTCTATAGTTTGTTTAGTACAGAAATCGTACCTTAAGCTACGAAAACCGTAGTGGCACGCAAGTGATGACAGGATTCTTATATGAAAGGTTACGGACAGTTTTGCCCAATAGCGAAGGCTTGTGAGGCGTTAGGGGAGCGTTGGACGCTACTGTTGATACGTGAGCTGTTGTGCGGCAGTCGTCGGTACAATGACTTTAAACGGGGTTTACCATTAATATCCCCAACCATGTTGTCTCAGCGGCTTAACGTATTGCAAGACAGAGGACTGGTTGAACTCAAGCGCTCTGAAGATAATAAAAGCAGAGAATATCACCTTACTCAGGCAGGCCTTGAATTAGAACCGATTGTCATGGGGTTAGGAGAGTGGGGCGCGCGCTGGATACGCAGCCAGATGTCAGATGACGACCTGAGTGTGGAGCTATTGATGTGGGATATGCGCCGCACGATTAACTGCTCGGCTCTACCAATAACACGCACAGTCTTGCACTTTGAATTTAAAGATCTGGATAAAACCTATAAGCACTGGTGGATGCTGGCTGAAAACAATGAGATCGATCTTTGTGTGGATGACCCGGGCTTCGATGCCGACCTGCACTTTGTAAGCGATCTGCGAACCATGACCGAAATCTGGTTAGGGGATACGTCGGTATCGCAAGCTGAAGCTGTCGGTAAGTTAGCAATGAAGGGAAGCTCGCAATTGATTCGACATTTACCGGAGTGGTTTATGTTTAGCGGTTTTGCAAATGTTGTCAGAGGGGTGGCATAAAAAAAACCGCTTACAGGAAGCGGCTTTTTTTGCAGTTTTGTACTCAACCGAGAGCAGTCATCAATATGACTACTTCGGCGCTTTCGGGCCCCGACCTACTCGTTTCTTAGGTCCTTTTTTCTGAGAAGAGGCTTTCTTAGCTGCAGCTTTCTTTATCGCTTTTTTGTTCTTTACTTTGGGCTTCTTGGCCTTAGGTTTACCGCTACCTTTACCCGGTTCAGGTTTTTTCGGAGCCAGACCTGGGAAGGTTATTCGGGGGATTTTTTCGCCGATGAAACGCTCGATCTTACCCAGTGTCGACCAGTCCAGCGGTTCTACAATTGACCATACAGTGCCTTTCGCGCCATCACGGCCTGAACGTCCTGAGCGGTGTACGTAGCTATCTGCTTTCATCGGTAGATAGAGGTTAATTACGTGAGTCAGGTCGGGCAGATCTAAGCCCCGGCCGACAACGTCAGTGGCGATGATCAGTTTAATGCGTCCACGACGCATCTCTTTGATCCGCTGATTCCGCTCACTCTGGCGCATATCGCCGTGCAGGCCATAACATTGCATACCGCCACTGCGAACAATCTCTACCCATTGCTCGACCTGTTTGCGACTATTTACAAAGATGATGCCCTGTTTCAGTTCCGGCTGATGGATCAGCGCTTTTACCAGGTACTCTTTGTGTTGCTCATTATCAGCCCGGTAAACAAACTGCTCGATATTGGATGGAATATGACGAGGTTGCTCTACAGCTACAATCTGTGAATCTTCATTCAAGAGATCAGTAGCGAACTGCTGGATTTTTTCCCCTTCGAGGGTGGCGGAAAACATCAGCGTCTGGCGTTCCAGCGGCAATACATCAGCGATCTGTTTGATATCGTGTATAAAGCCCAGATCGAGCATCCGATCGGCTTCATCGATGATCAACATATCAACCAGAGACAGATCCAACCATTCCTGAGCATTCAGTTCAAGCAAACGCCCCGGCGTGGCAACCATAATATCAATCGGTTCAGCCAACATGCCTTTCTGCATGCCAAAAGGGACACCGCCGACAATAAGGCAGCTTTTGATACGGTTGTTCTGGGTCTGCAGTTCGACAACCTGGTGGATCTGTTTTGCCAGTTCCCGGGTTGGGGTGAGTATCAGTATTTGCGGAGCGCTGCTGCGATCGGGCTCTGCATCGAAAATTTTCTGCAGGGCGGGCAATACAAAGGCAAGGGTTTTACCGGTTCCAGTCGGAGCTGAAGCCAGAAGGTCAACGCCTTCCAGTGCGACAGGAATGGCCTGTTCCTGGATTGGGCGGGGGCTGAGGAAGTTGTTGTCAGCTAATGGGCCCAGTATTTCCAGATCCAGATTTAGGTCGATAAAGAACATCGAAGGGTACTCACAGATTTAAAGGCGCAAGCATACCTTATTTTTGCTCTGTCGGATATTTAGGAAGGGGGTCGATTAGCCTGTTTCAAGGGACTATTTATATAATATTTTGCCTTATTGATGACGGATTGCGATTGCGCCTTGAGGTGGGCGTTCACAACGCCTATCATGCCGCCCATATCGGCCACTATTTGCGATGAACTGATAATCGTTAAGAATGTCGTCTATAGTGATTAAAGTTGTTGTTTCTGTCTGTTTGAGAGCTGTCTTTTGTCTGAATTTATTCCCGGCCAACGCTGGATCAGTAATACCGAATCAAGTCTGGGGCTAGGGTTAGTGACTAGCATTTCTAACCGCCGTGTTGAAATCCTGTTTCCTGCCGTTGGGGAGGAGCGTACTTACGCTGACGATAATGCTCCCTTAAGCCGAGTTATCTACCCGGTTGGGGAGCATGTTCGCAACGCTTCAGGGTTGAAGCTGAAGATCACCGCGTTTCAGGAACTGAATGGCTACATTGTCTATCAGGCTGAAGATGAAACCGGTGAATTAAGTGTGCTTGAAGAGAAGGATCTGGATAGCTCGGTGCATTTCAGTAAGCCTCATGATCGTTTATTCGCCGGACAGGTGGATAAGCTGAGTCGCTTTCAGTTGAGAGTTGAAACCCTTAAGCATCAGTTTACTCACCTGCAATCCGAAAGCTATGGTCTGCTGGGCCCTCGTGTGCAGTTACTGCCACATCAGCTTTATATCGCTCATCAGGTGGCGCGTCGTTATGCCCCACGGGTTCTGTTAGCGGATGAAGTAGGCTTGGGTAAGACGATTGAAGCGGGTCTTGTTCTGCACCAGCAATTAGTCAGTGGCAAAGTTTCAAGAGCATTAATAGTGGTACCAGACAGCCTGATACATCAGTGGCTGATCGAGATGCTACGCCGCTTCAATCTGCGCTTTACGATTTTGGATGAACTGCGTTGTGAAGCACTGGAACTGTCGGATGAAGGGGTTAACCCGTTCGAGACCGCCCAGTTGGTACTCTGTAATCTTTCATTTCTTAAATCCAGCCCTGAACGTTTGGTACAGGCTCTGGATGCTGGCTGGGATATGCTGGTGGTGGATGAAGCCCATCATCTGGTCTGGTCTGAAGAGGAATCCAGCCCTGAATATATCTGTATCGAAGCACTGGCCCGGGAAGTTAAAGGTCTGCTGTTGTTAACGGCAACGCCTGAACAGCTGGGTGTGGACAGCCATTTTGCCCGCTTACGTCTGTTAGATCCCGATCGCTATTACAGTCTGGCTCAGTTCCGTGATGAGGAAACGGGTTATCAGCCGGTGAGTAAACTGGTAGAACAACTGCTGGCAGAAGATGCGCGGGAGCAGCTGAAAGATGCCCCGGAGATATTTTCTCAACTAGGCAGCTATCTGGGAGAAGAGGTCGCCCACGAACTTCAGCAGGAGCTTGAAAACGACTCGCTTGATCAAGCCATTACAGATGCTGTTGATAGCTTGCTGGACCATCACGGCACCGGTCGGGTGTTGTTCCGTAACACCCGTGATGGGATGACTGGTTTCCCACAAAGAGTGCTGCATAGTTATCCACTGCCGGGTCCTGATTTTTATTTAGAAAGCGAACAGCAGCTATTAGATCAAGCGGATCTTGAAGAGCGTCTTCATCCGGAACTGATTTTGGCTGATCGCTGGCTGGAAGCCGACCCACGAGTTGAGTGGCTGGTGGACTGGCTTAAAGATAATCGTGATCTTAAAGCGCTGGTTATATGCGCCAATGCGGCAACAGCTAAATCATTAGAAGAACATCTGCGTCTTTATGAAGGCGTACGCTCGGCGGTCTTCCATGAAGGGATGACTCTGGTTAATCGTGACCGTGCGGCGGCTTATTTTGCCGATGAAGATGAGAGTGCTCAGGTACTGATCTGTTCTGAGATCGGCAGTGAGGGGCGTAACTTCCAGTTTGCCAGTGATCTGGTGCTGTTTGATCTGCCTCTCAATCCTGATCTGTTGGAACAGCGAATTGGTCGCTTGGATCGTATCGGTCAGCGCAATGATGTTCAGATTCACGTGCCGCATTATGAGTTTAGTGCTCAAGCGGTGCTGTTAGATTGGTTCCACCGAGGCCTCAACTGTTTTGAACGGGCCTGCCCGGTAGGACAGGTATTGTTTGATCAGTTCCTGGAAGAGCTTATTCCGGCGCTATTTGAAGAGTTTGATGAAGTACATGTCGAGGAACTGATAACGGCTACCCGTAAAGAAGCTGATCGTCTATTAGATGAGCTGCAGCAGGGTCGTGACCGGTTACTTGAATTGAATTCCTGTAACCCTGCTAAGGCGGATCTGATCGCTGAAAGCATGGAAGTGACGGGTAACAGTATTGAGCTGAGTCGCTACATGGAGAAGATGTTCGATCAGTTCGGTGTCGAGCAACAAGTTCACGGCAGCAACAGTATCATCCTCAGTCCGGGTGATCATATGCATTACGACAGTCTGCCGGGGTTACCGGCTGAGGGTATGACGGCAACCTATAGCCGGACGCTGGCACTGGGTCGTGAAGACATGCAGTTCCTTACCTGGGAGCATCCTCTGGTGATGGGTACGATGGATATTGTTACCGAGGGTGATTTTGGTAATACAGCGGTGTGTTCGATTAAGTTACCACCGTTAAAGCCCGGTACACTATTGCTAGAGTCTATCTATACACTGCATTGTGCAGCACCGAAAAAAATTCAGATACAACGTTATCTGCCCCAGACGCTGAGCCGGATAGTCGTGGATACTAATGGAACAGACTTGAGCGCCATTCTGACGGAAGCGCATATTAATAACCTGGCTGAACGGGTTGGTCGTCGTCAGTCGGTTGAGATTGTGAAGCATACCCGTTCTGAGATTAGTTCGATGGTGGATCGAGTTGAAGCGATTGCTGAAACTCAATTACCTGCGATGCTGAGCGAAGCCCAACAGAAAGTGCAGACATTGCTGGGTGTGGAGCAGGACAGACTCAAAGCGCTGGCGCAGGTGAATCCGAATATCCGTCAGGAAGAGATCGACTATCTGGCGCAAACCCGGAGTGATCTTGAACAGTACCTTGAGAGCGCTACCATGAAGCTGGATGCGGTGAGAGTCATTATCGCAACTTGATTCTGCTATGATTGTTCGTCTCACGCAGATATTCAAATGAAATGAGTTAACAGCTAGTCAAAACCGGAGCAGATTTTGTCCAACGCGGAAAACTTTAACGACCTGGGGCTGGACCCCCGGCTCAGCCCCATTCTTGATCATCAGGGCATTACTGAGCCGACGGAGATTCAGGCGCTGGCAATACCTACAGCGATGGCCGGGCATGACCTGATTGCGTCATCGAAAACAGGCTCCGGTAAAACACTGGCGTACCTGCTGCCGACGATGCAGCGTTTGATGCGTAAGAAAGCACTGAATAAACGGGACCCCCGCGTACTGATTCTGGCACCAACCCGCGAGCTGGCTAAACAGGTTTACGCTCAGCTTCGCAGTCTGGTCAGTGGAACGACCTATAAAGCGGCATTGGTTTTGGGGGGCGAAAACTTTAATGATCAGGCTAAAGCTTTGGCCAAAGATCCTCATGTTGTCGTCGCGACACCCGGGCGTTTGGTTAATCATCTGGATGAGCGTTCGCTTTTTCTGGAAGGGCTTGAGCTGCTCATTTTAGATGAAGCGGATCGAATGCTCGATCTTGGATTTGCCGCTGAATTGACCCGGATTAATCAGACGGCCAGTCACCGTTTACGTCAGACACTGATGTTTTCAGCCACACTGGAACATGCTGCGGTCAATAGTATGGCTGTGAAACTGTTGAAAGCGCCTAAACGTATTGCTATTGGTGCGGCCAATGCAGAACATGCAGATATTGAAAAACGTTTCTATCTGTCTGATCACCTGGATCACAAACAGGCTTTGTTGGAGAAGGTCCTCGAGACTGAAACTTATCAACAGGTGATTATCTTTACTGCGACCCGGTCGGATACCGATAGGTTGTCGCAACTGTTGACCGGTCAGGGGCTGAAAACAGCTGCGCTGAGTGGAGAGATGAGTCAGGCTGACAGAAACAAAATAATGGACAGCTTTAGCCGGGGTCAACAACAGGTGCTTATTACGACCGATGTGGCTTCTCGCGGGCTGGATCTTTTGCAGGTTTCACTGGTGGTGAACTTTGATATGCCTAAACAGGCAGAAGAGTATGTTCACCGGATCGGTCGTACTGGTCGTGCGGGGGCGAAAGGTGTAGCGGTTTCCCTGGTTGGACCGAAAGACTGGGAGGCTTTTAAGCGGGTTGAGAGCTTCTTGCAACAACCGATTAATTTTAGTGAACTTCAAGGTTTAAAAGCGAAGTTCAAAGGACTTAAACCTGCGCCTGTAAAATCCGCTGATAAAGCGGCTAAAAATACAGCCAAAGCGCGTCCAAAGCGAGTTGTTAAAGCGCCACAGGATCGTAAGAATCGCCGTAAGGCGAATCGGGAGATCGTCTCAGACGATGGCATGGCTCCCTTGAAAAAGAAAAAACTTTGATCAATGCCCTGAGTATCATTAAAAACCAGCCAACAGGCTGTTTTTTTCACCTCCCAAACTGATGACTGATAGCTTTGTAATACACCAGACACCCTGCTTAAAATAGGGTTAATACATTCGTGGGGGTTTAAAAATGAAAAAATTTAGTGGTATTTTGTTTGCTGCCTGTGCATTTACTTTCTCTGCACCTATGGTTCAGGCTGATGGCGCAGCTGTATTTCAAACTTGTGTTGAGTGCCATGGTGCTAATGCAGAGAAAGCTGCGATGGGCAAGTCTCAGGTGATAAAGGGATGGTCGTCTTCTCAGGTTGTTGACGCGTTGACTGGCTATAAAGCGGGGACTTATGGTGGCCCTATGAAAGCCCTGATGAAGGTTCAGGTAGATAAATTAGATGAGTCTTCTATTCAGGCTGTGGCTGATTACATAGCTGGCTTATAATTCTAGGAATAGCAATAACCGGTGTAGGCCGGTTATTGCTGTTTTTTTAGCTTCTACGCCTACTAAAGTGACATGTTTCATCTATTCTTAATATATCGACTAGAGAGATTGATGGCGACGTAGCTACATGATTTAACTGTTTTTTTGGGTCTGAAAAGTCATAAGTGACTGGAGATAAGGATGTTACGAGTACCCTTCAGGGCCGGGACCTTTTTATTATTTATAGTCAGCTGTCTCTTAACGATAGCGGCTTCTGCTGCAGACTCTTCCTGGCGTTCGCAAAATCTTTCCTCTGACGAAATTACCTGGCTTGAACAACATCCTCGCTTAAAATTAGGTATTGATCGTTCTTTTTATCCATATGAATGGATTGATGAAAAAGGGCGTTACACGGGTATAGCGGCTGACTTCATGCGTTTGTTAGAGCAGCGGCTGGAGGTTAAGTTTGTCCCGGTTACTGATAAAACTTCCTGGGGGGAGGTACTAACCGCCGCAAAAGCGGGTGAGTATGATTTGCTACCTTGTGTTGTGCAGACCGCAGACAGGCTTGAATACCTCAATTTTACAACACCCTATCTATCTAGTTCTGAAGTAATCATTAGTGAACAGGCACGGGGGTATATTGGCACTCTCGATAAGCTCAATGGAAAGCGGGTGGCGATTCATAAAGGCCATTTTACTAATGAGCTGCTGCGCCGTGACTATCCTGAAATTACGATCGTCAATACCTCTTCAATTCAGGAAGCTCTGCGTTTAGTTGAAGACGGAAGTGTCGAAGCTTTTGTTGGAGACGCAACGGCTGCTAATTATGTAATGAAACAGAAGGGGATTCTCAACTTAAGTTTTTCCGGCCATACAGACTATAAGAGCGAATTTCGACTTGGAGTACCACAGAATACTCCTCAGCTATTAAGTATTATGCAGAAAGCCCTTGATAGTATTACTGAAGCAGAGCATCAGCAGATATTTGATCAATGGAGTGATCTGGAAATTCCCAAGGGTATTGCGCAGGATACAATATTTAAAGCAGGAGCCATTTTAGCTCTATTGTTTATTTTCTTTCTTTATTGGAATTATCGATTACGGAGGTCTGAAGCGGCCCATAAACTAAGTGAACAACGCTTTAAAAACCTGGTTGATACAACCGATGGCGTCGTATGGGAAGCGGATATCCGTGCTGATACATTTACCTATATCAGCGAAAATGTGGAACGTATTCTTGGGTATTCTGTGAATGAATGGCTACAGCCGCATTTCTGGCCTAAATATATTCACCCGGAAGACCGTCAGTGGGCAGTGGATTTTTGTCAGAAAGAAACCTGTAAACTGAAAGATCATGAGTTTGAATATCGTTATATTACCGCTCAGGGCGAGACTGTCTGGATCCGGGATATGGTCAGCGTCGTAACCGAAGAGGGCAAACCTCGGTGGCTGCGCGGGTTAATGCTGAATATTACGGACCAGAAGACGGCAGAGATGCTGGTTCGACAAAGTGAGTCTCGCTTTCGAGAGTTGATTGAAAGCCTGCCGGCTATCGCTGTACAGGGCTATGATAAGAACCGCCGGGTTATTTATTGGAATGATGCCAGTGAAATGCTCTATGGTTTTAGTCGTGAAGATGCTCGGGGTCAGCTTCTTGAAGATCTGATTATTCCTGATTACATGCGCCATGATGTGATAGAAGCGCATCGGCTATGGGTAGAAGAACATCAGGCGATTCCTCCGGCGGAATTAGAGTTATTGCATAAAGACGGTAGCCTGGTGCCTGTTTTTAGCAGCCATGTAATGCTGCAGTCGGAACATGATTCAGAAGAGATGTACTGTATCGATGTTAGCCTGTTAGAGCAGAAGCAAGCCTACGCTGAACTCACCCGTATCGCGCATTATGACGAATTAACCGAACTGCCTAATCGAAGAACCTTTACTGACCGTTTACGACAGATGATGAAGCGAGCAGACAGAGAAGGTCGACAGGTTGCGGTTATGATGCTGGATCTGGATCGCTTTAAAGAAGTTAATGATACTCTGGGTCATGATCATGGTGACTTGCTACTTCAGGAAGCAGCATTGAGGTTAAAGTCTTGTGTTCGATCGACGGATACAGTGGCTAGATTGGGCGGTGATGAGTTTCTGGTTATTCTTGATGAGATTGGCAATGTCTCGGTTGTGGATAGGATCGCCTTAAATATGCTTCAGAAGATGAGAGAACCTTTTCTTCTTAACGATCATCGGTCTTTTGTATCGGCGAGCGTTGGTATCACACTTTATCCCAGTGATGCGATGACACTGGAAGCGTTATTAAAAAATGCCGACCAGGCGATGTACGCAGCCAAAGATAAGGGGCGAAACAGGTATCATTATTTTACCCTTGAAATGGAAGCAGCTGCCCAGCGTCGCAGACATATGCTTAATGAGTTGAGGGATGCAACAATCCAGCAGCAGTTGGAGTTGTACTATCAACCGGTGATTGATCTCAGGGACAACTCATTGGTCAAGGCGGAAGCGTTGTTGCGGTGGAATCATCCGAAAGGTCAAATTCCGCCGATGGAGTTTATTCCTCTGGCAGAAGAGACCGGCTTGATTGTTGAGATCGGTAACTGGGTCTTCGCCGAAGTCTTTCGACAGGCCGCAGTATGGAAATCACATTATAAAACAGATCTGCAAATCTGTATTAATACATCGCCCGCACAGTATAAAGATGAACAGGGCTGTTTACCGGGTTGGCTTGGCAACCTTAGGGGTGAAGAGGCGGCTTCGGTCAATCTTTGTGTTGAGATTACTGAAACCCTGCTGATGGAAGCCGGGGATGAGGTGACCAACAGGCTGATGCAATTCCGGGATCAGGGTATAGAGGTTGCGCTTGATGATTTTGGTACTGGTTATTCATCACTGGCTTATTTGAAACAGTTTGATATCGATTACCTGAAAATTGACAAGAGTTTTGTCAGTAATCTAAAACCAAACTCGAGTGACCTGGTGCTTTGCGAAGCGATTATTGTGATGGCGCATACCCTGGGCATAAAAGTGATTGCCGAGGGTGTGGAAACTGAAGAGCAGAAGCTGTTGCTGATGGAGGTTGGATGTGACTTTGGCCAGGGCTATCTGTTTAGTCGCCCCATACCAGCACAAGCGTTTGCAGAGCGTTGGCTTGAATCTTAAGTAAGTGATTTCTCAGAGTAAGCCGTTCACTTATATTTTATAACCACGTTAGCATCGGTAACCTGCTACCACCTGATTAAACCTCTCTTCTGATTCAATATGCCGTACTGGCGTTTTGGCTTTTTATTACCATACTTAATTCTGAATCTGTATATCCGCGCTGCTAAATCAGTTGACTCGTTTTAGCGGGAATACTTTTGTCATAGTGCAGGGTGATACCACCCACTACATCTGTTTGTAAATTTTCCAGATTGATAATTATCAAGGGGCGCAGGGAATGACCTTGTTATTATCTTGGTGCGACAAATTGTCGCACCTATTATCTGGTGTAGGAGTTCGTAGTGAAATTAATAATGACAGGGATAGTGCGAGCCTTGGCTACTGTAGTGATGGTTGCCGGTTTAATCAGTATCGCCACAGCGGCAACTGATATGCAGCATCAGTCAGGTCAACACAGTGAGAGTAAGCACGCGACAATGCATCACGCGATGAAAGCTGACTCTGCAATGCAGGGAGAAGTTGTCGTTGACGGTGTTGTGAAACGGGTTCTTACAGACTCAAAGCAGATCATTGTGCAGCACCAGCCTATACCGCAGTGGAATATGTCAGCGATGCAGATGAAATTTGATCTGGCTGACGGTCTGTTAGTTTCAGATTTTAAAGTAGATCAGGAGATCCACTTTCGTCTGGGGCATAAGAATATGATGAAATTTACGATTCTAGAGCTCGTCATGGAATAAAGTCAGTATCAGGGAGCGTGCTGGTGACAGATGTATGTTTCTGTTGAATATTGTAGACATCGCTACGTCTCAACCTGCTTCGAATGTAAGTGTGGTAGTAACAATGAAATCGTTTTACAGTTTTTTCCGAAAGCCTTTCCTTATCCTGCTGTGGTTAATGGTAGTTGGCCTTTTTTCGCCCGTTTCAATGGCGATGGTACCAGTCACTGATGCGCAAAAGCTTGAGACCATAGCGCGCGCGTTTCCTGAAATGACATCAATCGAAGAGAAGCAACAGATTGCCGATGGAAAGCTTCTTGCCTGGAGCGCCTATAAGGGCGAAGAAATTCTGGGTTACGGTTTTGAAACGGATGATGTAACTAAAATTCCTGCTTATTCCGGTAAACCAGTCAATACGCTGGTTGCGATGGATATCGATGGAAAAATTCGCGCAACCCGTGTTCTGGAACATCATGAGCCTATTTTGTTGGTGGGGATTCCGGAACAGAAACTGTTTGATTTCGTTGCCGCCTACGAAGGCTTAAGTGTTACCGATAAGGTTCGCGTCGGTGCAGGTAATAACAAAGATGTACTTAACGTCGATGTAGTAGCGGGTGCGACCGTTACGGTGATGGTCGTAAACGAAGGCATTATGCGTTCGGCACGTAAATTCGCTCAAATTATGGGTATCGCTGGCTTATCTGAAGTGGCTAAGATCCCCAAAGCGCTCATAAAGCCTGATACGTTTGCAAAAGCTGACTGGGAAACGCTTACCGGAGATGGTTCTGTACGTCGCCTGATGCTGGTGGAAGGTGATATTGATAAAGCCTTTGAAGGCACCGCCGCTGCGACTAAAGGGCATCATGGTGAAGGCCGTAAGCAGCGTATGTTCATTGATATGTACTATGCGCCGTTGAATATACCCAGTATTGGTCGTAACTTGCTGGGCGATGATCAGTACAAATGGTTAATGGGTGAGCTGGGCGAAGGTGATCAGGCGCTGGCAGTGATGGGTGAAGGCCAGTATTCGTTTAAAGGCAATGGCTATGTACGGGGCGGTATCTTTGATCGAACTCAACTGCAGCAAGCGGGCAAAGCAATAAGTTTTCATGATACTGATTATTACCGTTTAGATGATGTGTATATCGAGGGCTTTCCGGGCTTCCGTGAGATGGCGATATTCATTGTTCGTAATCAGTATGATTTTGATCTGGGTACCCCCTGGCAGTTGGAACTGCTGGTACGCCGTCAGGTTGGCGCACTGGACAGTATTTTTACCAGCTTCAATGGCGATTACCTGACACCTGAAAAATATCTGGATCGTCCTGAGCCTGTTGTTGAGCCAGAGCCCGAACCGCTGTGGGTTTCAATATGGAAAGAGCGTGCATTTCAAATCATCGTCCTGACGGTTGCGCTGGCGATACTCTTTGTTGTGATCTTTATTCAGGATGTATTGGTGCGTTACCCTCGCCTGATGCACGGCATTCGCCGGGCATATCTGGTATTTACGGTCTTTTTTATCGGCTGGTACACCTTAGGGCAGTTGTCCGTCGTCAATGTGTTTACCTTTATGCATGCGCTTCAAGGGGATTTTCAGTGGAGCCTGTTCCTGCTTGATCCCATGCTCTTTATCCTCTGGGGCTTCACGGCGATGACTATGTTGCTCTGGGGGCGAGGTATCTTCTGCGGCTGGTTGTGCCCGTTTGGTGCGGCACAGGAGCTGATCAACGAATTGGCCCGTAAGCTAAAGATTAAGCAGTATGATCTGCCATTCGCGGTGCATGAACGCCTCTGGGCACTGAAGTATGTGATTTTGTTAGGCTTGTTTGCCATTTCACTTGAATCTCTGTCACAAGCCGAGCGTTTTGCTGAGATTGAGCCCTTTAAAACGACTTTCCTACTTAAATTCCAGCGTGACTGGGGATACGTGTTCTACGCGGTATTCCTCCTGGTGATCAATATATTCACTCGTAAAGTGTACTGCCGTTATATCTGCCCACTGGGTGCAGCGTTGGCGATTCCTGCCCGCCTGCGCTTGTTTGATTGGCTTAAGCGCCGCAAAGAGTGTGGTCAGCCCTGTAAGGTTTGTGCAAATGAATGTGAAATTCAGGCGATCCATCCGGATGGCAGTATCAATGCCAATGAATGCCATCAGTGTCTGGATTGCCAGGTGACTTATTACCGGGATGACAAATGTCCTCCGCTGGTACAGAAAAAACGTAAGCGAACAAAGCAAGAAGCTGCATTGAGTAAAATTCCGGCAGTGCAAATTGACGACCTGACAGTTAAGTCAGGCGCCTAAATAAAACACCGCCTCGTCATAAGGCCGGGCGTATTTTTGTGGAGATCAAAACCATGATAGATCCTAAGGACAAGAACCTTCCTGTGATCGATACTGAAGATTCACAAGCAAGCGAGCATGTGAAACTCAGCCGTCGTTTATTCCTGGGTGGCTCTGCTGCTCTGGTGGGTGGTGCCGCGGCAATGGGTGCAACAATGGGTGGCGCACTGATGCCATCGGTAGCCCATGCATCGACTGATGCTAAACACACGGTAGGACCCGGTGAACTGGATGAGTACTACGGTTTCTGGAGTGGTGGTCATCAGGGTGAGGTACGTGTTTTAGGCCTGCCTTCTATGCGCGAACTGATGCGTATTCCCGTTTTCAACGTAGACAGTGCAACGGGTTGGGGTCTGACTAACGAGTCGAAAGAAGTTCTGGGTGAAAATGCACCTCTGAACGGTGACTGCCATCACCCACACATGTCTATGACCGACGGTCAGTACGACGGTAAGTACATCTTCATCAACGATAAGGCCAACACCCGTGTTGCCCGTATCCGTGGTGATATCATGAAGACTGATAAGATCACGACAGTGCCTAACTGTCAGGCGATCCACGGTCTGCGTGTACAGAAAGTACCTTACACTAAGTATATCTTTGCTAACGCTGAATTCCGTATGCCGCACCCTAATAACGGCCTGAATATGGATGATGTGGAAGGTTACTACACTATGTTTAACGGTCTGGATGCTGAGTCCATGGACGTTGCATGGCAGGTAATCGTAGACGGTAACCTGGATAACACCGATGCTGACTACACAGGTAAGTATGCGTTCTCTACCTGTTACAACTCTGAAGGTGCAATTGACCTTCCGGGCTCTATGCGTAATGAGCGTGACCACTTGGTTATCTTCAACATTGAGCGTATCGAAGCGGCAGTAAAAGCAGGTAAGTTTATCACTCTGCCTGGTTCTGATGTGCCGGTAGTCGATGGCCGTAAAGGTTCTGAACTGACCCGTTATGTACCAGTGCCTAAGAACCCACACGGTATTAACACTGCACCTGGTGGTAAGTACGCAGTTGCTAACGGTAAGCTGTCTCCAACAGTGACTGTTTTTGAACTGGCTAAGTTTGATGAGTTGTTTGCCGATAAAATTCAGCCACGTGATACGGTTGTTGCAGAAGTTGAGCTGGGTCTTGGACCTCTACACACGGCCTTTGATGGTCGTGGTAACGCTTTCACTACTTTGTTCATCGACAGCCAGGTATGTAAGTGGGATGTTGAAAAAGCGATCCGTTTCTACAACGGTGAAAAAGTGGATTACATCCTCCAGAAGCTGGATGTGCACTACCAGCCAGGACACAACCATACCACTATGGGTGAAACCCGTGATGCGGATGGTCAGTACCTGGTATCTCTACAGAAATTCTCTAAAGACCGTTTCCTGAAGTGTGGTCCGCTGCATGCCGAGAACGATCAGCTGATCGATATCTCCGGCGACGAAATGAAGCTGATACACGATGGGCCTGCGTTCGCTGAACCACATGACTGTATGATGGTTCACCGTTCTAAGGTTAAGACTCGTAAGCTATACGACCGTAAGGATCCTACCTTTGCAACGACTGTTGCTATGGCGAAGAAAGACGGTATTACGCTTGAAACAGATAGTAAGGTTATCCGTGACGGAAACAAGGTCCGTGTTTACATGACCTCGGTTGCGCCTAACTACGGTCTGAATGAGTTTACCGTTAAGCAGGGTGATGAAGTAACGGTTATTATCACTAACCTGGATGAGATCGAAGATGTAAGTCACGGTTTCTGTATGGTAAACCACGGTGCACAGATGGAGATCAGCCCACAGCAGACTGCGTCTATTACTTTTAAAGCAGACCAGGTGGGAGTACATTGGTACTACTGTAACTGGTTCTGTCATGCGCTTCATATGGAGATGCGTGGTCGTATGTTGGTTGAACCAGCTTAACGACTCTATTTTGGCTGAAAAGCTAAGTGCGACGGGTGTTACAGGGTTCGTCAAAAAGATTAATAAGCCATAGAGCTTAAATCGATGAACTGCTGTGATACCTTATTAACCCGGTCCTGCAATGTTTAATACAGAGCAGGACCGGGTCTTCTCTTTGTACAGGGTGCTTCTATGAGTTCGCTATTCGCTCGGTTAGGTTATCTGCTGTGCATAAGCTTTGCTCTTTCTGCTCAGGCGGAAACCATCAATGTTAACCCGACAGATAATCTGCAATTGGTACTGGATAGTTCACAGTCCGGAGATCAGATTATGCTGGCTAAAGGGGTGTATCAAGGCAACTTTATTGTTTCCCACGCCGTTGAGTTAACGGGTGAAGTTGGAGCCGTGATTGATGGACAAAATAAAGACCATACGCTGTTAATCAATTCAGCGGATGTCTATATTCATAATTTGAGAATTCAGAACTGGGGTGTTGATCTCACTGATCTGGATTCTGGTATTTTTGTTTCCCGTTCCGCAGCGAATACCCGTATTGAACATAATTACCTGCAGGGCGGTGGTTTTGGCATCTGGGTGGATGCATCCCCGGATGTTAAAATTGTTGCGAATAAAGTTGAGGGTGATTTGAATATGCGATCATCCGATCGCGGCAACGGTATCCACCTTTACAATGTAAAAGGGGCTTTAGCTAAAGACAACGAGGTATGGCACACCCGTGATGGCATCTACATCGACACCAGTAATGGTAACGAGCTGATTGGTAATCATCTACATGACCTGCGTTACGGTGTGCACTACATGTATTCCTACCATAATTTGGTCAAAGATAATTTCACCCGGAATACCCGTACAGGTTATGCACTAATGCAATCCAAATACCTGACAGTGATCGGTAATCGCTCTAAAAATGATGCCAATTACGGCATTCTGATGAATTACATTACTAACTCGACGCTGAAAAATAATCGCGTAGAAGGGGTGCAGAATAACCGTAACCCGCACATGCAACAGTCGACCAACCTGGCAGGCCTGGAAGGTAAGGCGTTGTTTATCTATAACTCGCTGTTTAATGAAATTCGTGACAATTTATTTGCTGAAAGTGATATGGGAATCCACCTGACAGCGGGGTCTGAGGATAATGTGCTCAGTGGTAATGCCTTTGTCAGTAATAAAGAACAGGTTAAATATGTTGCCACCCGTACTCAGGATTGGTCAGATAAAGGTGTCGGTAATTTCTGGAGTGATTACTTAGGCTGGGACATGGATGGCGATGGTATAGGCGATGTTGAATATGAGCCCAATGACAGTGTCGATCGCTTGTTATGGAAATTTCCGTCTGCAAAATTGTTATTAAATAGTCCGGCAGTAGAAACACTTCGTTGGGTGCAGCGTCAGTTCCCTATTTTAAAATCACCCGGTGTAGTCGACAGCCATCCGTTGATGGCGATACCCGATTCGTTTGACCGTTCCGGTAGCCAGCTAGAAGCGGCGGCGGGGCAGGTAGCAGAGAATTGATATGAATGACACGATGAATATTGTTGAATTAGAGCAGGTTGAGAAACGCTATCAGGGTGTTACTGCTTTGAATAAACTCAATCTGGAAATACGTCAGGGTGAAGTATTAGGGCTGTTTGGCCACAATGGGGCCGGAAAAACCACCACTATTAAATTGATACTTGGGTTGATAGGCGCCTCTTCTGGTCAGGTGAAGGTCTTTGGTGAAGACCCAACGCAGTCTGAAGCACGTAATCTGCGGCGTAAACTGGGATTTTTGCAAGAGAATGTAAGCTTCTATGACCAGCTAACCGGGCTGGAAGTGCTGCAGTATTTTGCCCGTCTCAAGGGAGTGTCTAAAAAGAGCTGTTTAAGTTTGTTAGAACAGGTGGGCTTAAGTCAGGCGGGTAAGCGTCGGGTAAAAACTTATTCGAAGGGGATGCGTCAGCGTCTTGGTCTGGCGCAGGCATTGTTAGGCGAACCGAAGCTATTGCTGCTGGATGAGCCTACGGTCGGGTTGGACCCTATCGCAACCCAGGATTTCTACAGACGTATTGAAATTCTGAAACAGCAGGGTTGCACCGTTATTTTGTGTTCACATGTTCTTCCCGGCGTAGAAAAGTATATCGATCGGGCGCTTATATTGGGGCAGGGTAATTTACTGGCTGAGGGGAGTATTAACGACCTGCGTCACCAGGCCTCACTGCCGGCGACTTTTCATCTTCAGGGGCGCGATCTGACACTACCGGATCACTGGGCAGACAAAGCATCTCAGGATGAACGGGGTGTCCGGCTGGATATTGAGTTAAAGGATAAAATGTTGGCGATGCAACAGCTGGTTGGTTTACAGGGACTGGAGAACATGGATATTCACCTGCCTTCACTTGAAGACCTCTATACCCACTTTATTGAATCGCACAATGGCGCTGGTTCTGCAATGAATGTGACTCAGGAGGCCGCCCAATGAGTGCTATTTTAACGGTGGCCAATAAAGAATTTCGTGATGGTCTGCGTAATCGCTGGGTACTGTCGATCTGTATTATTTTCTCAGTACTGGCGATTGGTCTGGCCTATTTTGGTGCGGCAGCAGCGGGTAAAGTGGGTTTTACATCGTTGTCGTCAACGATTGTGAGTTTAGCCAGTCTGGCAGTCTTTATTATTCCATTGATCGCATTGATGCTGGCCTATGATGGCGTGGTAGGTGAAGATGAGAACGGTACATTGTTGTTATTGATGACATACCCCTTATCCCGATGGCAGTTATTGTTGGGGAAAATGGTAGGTCAGAGCGCAGTGATGGCGTTTTCAACTCTGATTGGGTTTGGTTCTTCAGCGATCATGATGGGGGTATTCTCCGATACAGCCTGGGCTGAATTAATTGGCCCCTATACGGTGTTTATCTTCTCCTCGATGCTCTTGGGTTGGATCTTTATCGCTATTGCGTATGTGATCAGTGCTTCGGTATCTGAGAAGTCGAAAGCGGCAGGTGTCGCTTTAATTACCTGGTTTGTTTTTGTCTTGGTATTTGATCTGGGCTTGCTGGGAATGCTGGTGGGTACCCAGGGTAATGTTGATGAGACAATGTTTCCTTACTTGTTGCTATTGAACCCGACTGATATTTTCAGGTTGGTCAATATAACGTATTTTGCAGATCAGAATTTGACTGGGTTAATGGCTATTGCGCAGCAGACACAGTTTTCCACGCTGTCCCTTTTGGGTGGGATGTTAGTCTGGTTAGCGTTGCCAGTGACCCTGGCGATGGCAATTTTCAATCGCAGGGGACTGTAATGTCAGAGCAATTTGTTCACCTCCGTACAATCAAGTCACTACTGGGCGGTGTGTTTCTGTTTTTATCATTCGCGCTGTTACAAGGTTGTGGGGAAGAGACTGAGAAGACCGCCATGGTGCGGCAGGCTATCGCGATAGAAAGCAGTGACGAATGTCATATGTGCGGGATGATTATTACCAATTTTCCTGGCCCTAAAGGGCAGCTGTATTCACGGGGTATCAGTGGCAATATGCGCTTCTGCTCGACCCGGGATATGTTTGCCTTTATCGTTGATCCGGAAAATCAGCACAACATTCAGGAGGCCTATGTACACGATATGGCAGTCACTCCCTGGGACCATCCGGATGATGAAACCTACATTGATGCGAAAAAAGCATTCTACGTGATCGGTCATGGAAAAAAAGGTGCGATGGGGCCAACCCTGGCAAGCTTTTCAACTCAAGCCGATGCGGACGCTTTTGTTAGCTCTGAAGGGGGAAGTGTATATCGGTTTGAACAGATTACCCTGGAGCTGTTAGTTAGCATGAACAGCTTGCGGGTGAAGCCATCGTTACCACAAACGTCTGAGTGAGTTTAGCCTGATGCGTCGAGCCAGGGCTGTTTCGGTTTGAGATTATTCTGACGTGATGCAGATGGGTAGTTCGCAGTTCTTAGCAGTGTTTTTTTGCCCTGAAATGCTGCTAAGTTCAGCCAAACTGTTCTGATAGTTAGCCTGATCAGGCGCTATTGAAATAGCGCAGCGGACAGACTTGAGAGCAGCTTCAATACAGCCTGTTTGCATCAGGGCATAGCTTAAGTTATTCCAGCCAGCTTCAGGGGCAACACTCTTTTCAATATAACGAATGTAATAATCGACGGCTGAGTTATATTCTTGCCTGGCATAGCTGATATTGCCAAGTCCCATCAGTGCTGCGGTATTGCGGGGCCATCTTTTTAGCGTAGTTTGATAAGCTTCGAATGCTGATGTTGTCAATGTGGCGTTGTTTACACCCAGTTGTTCCAGTGTATTTGCGGCTTTAACATAGCGTTGCTGATCTACTGTCGCAGGAAACCTGTTTGTGGGCAGTATCACTCTGGCCCAGTTGTTGGCTCTGTTCCAGGTTTTCAAAAACAGGGATAGATCAGTAGGGTAGCGTTTATCGGGGCCCGAGCGGAGATATATCTGCTGTGCGTCCAGATCATAGCCGATGGCAACTGCAAAGTGCCATTGGGGAAACCAGCTAAACCCCAGATTCTGCATCACCAGCACTGGATGTCCTGCGTCCAGTTCTCTTAGTATAAATTTCAGTTGTGGCTCAAGTGGATAGACAATCAGCCCATATTGGCGTGCTTTTGCCTCCAGTTCGATGGCCAGAGTGCCTTGTTTATCGGGAATATAAAGGTAGGGGCGTAATGCTTCCGGACGAACTGAAATGTTGTTATACGCGAGCATCGTGGCTAAAGATGCAGGGCCGCACTGGTTATCCTGCTGTGGAAAATGGGCTAATCCCTGAAGCTCTGCGGCGGTGCTGAGGGTGTGATCAGTTAGTAACGCGTCAACGAGAACCGGGTTGCTGCTACAGCCAGCTACCAACAGCGTTGAGAAAAGTATGACGGTCGGTAGCAGTGGCGCAGATATTCGTTTGATCAGTGGCACTGCCAATTTAACGATTAATACAGCGAACAAAGCTGAACAGGTTAGTGGCACAAAGCATATCAGTGATAACGAAGACGACAAAAACCAGCCCCACCAGCCCAAGAACGCCTTCACCGGCGGGTTGAGAAGCTAAGTTCGCGTTAAGTTGGCTGATCTCGTCCGGTGTCAGGCTGGCAATTCGTTGTTCTAGCTCTTGCTTATCAACGCCCATATCAGCCAGTTGCTGCTGTAGTTCCTTCGATTCCAGTTTTTGTAATAGATCGCTTTTAGTATATTGCTGGTGCTCTGTCTGAATAATGCTATCTGTGGATATCATCGCCGCGTTGACGGTGAGACTTTGGAAGCTCATGGTCAGTAGTAAGGCGATAAGGAACCTGCCTATCCATGTCTGCCTTCGAATATTTTGTAACATCATAATACTGACCTCTGTTTAAGTGCTCCGCTGGTGAGCAGAGAGACTGTGATTGAAGTGCGCTTTGTGATTTAAACCGAAGTGGATTCCAGATTTAAACGGGTAGATTAAAGCTGAGAACTATTAATGGATTTTAACAGTGTAGTCGAAACGAGCGGATGTGGCGGCGGAAGCGACAAACAATAAAAAAGCCAGCAGACGCTGGCTTTGGTGGTAAATAAAGGGCTGTATCAGCTGATGATGCCTTGTTTCTTAAGATAGGCCTCGTAGCCACCGCGGAAGTCGGTCAGGCCATCTTCCTTCAGTTCGATGACACGGGTTGCCAGAGATGAGACAAACTCCCGGTCATGGCTGACAAAGATCAGCGAGCCTTCGAAGTTTTCTAATGCCAGGTTAAGGGCTTCGATCGATTCCATATCCATATGGTTGGTTGGCTCATCCATCAATAGGATGTTAGGCTGCTGCAGGATCAGTTTGCCGAGTAACATCCGGCCTTTCTCACCACCGGAAAGCACCTGAACAGATTTTTTAATCTCGTTCTGTGAAAATAGCATGCGGCCAAGAGAACCGCGGATGACCTGCTCATCGGCACCGGACTTAGTCCATTGAGCCATCCAGTCAAACAGGTTCATATCTTCAGAAAATTCGTGGGCGTGATCCTGAGCGTAATAGCCGATATTACTGTTTTCCGACCACTTTACTTCGCCACTATCCAGTTCAAGATCTCCAAACAGACTGCGTAGCAGGGTGGTCTTACCGATACCGTTAGGGCCGATAATCGCGATACGTTCGCCTACTTCAACCATCAGGTTAAGGTCTTTGATCAGTGGTTCAGCACCAAAACCTTTATTCAGACCTTCGACTTCCAATGCCAGGCGGTGTAGCTTCTTTTCCTGGTCGAAGCGGATATAAGGGCTCTGTCGGCTGGATGGCTTAATATCATTCAGTTCGATCTTCTCAATCCGACGGGCGCGCGATGTCGCCTGCTTCGCTTTGGATGCGTTTGCTGAGAAGCGGCTGACGAAGCTGCGAAGTTCTGCAATCTGAGCCTTCTTCTTTGAATTTTCTGACTGCAGACGTTCTTGCAGTGCAGTAGAGGCGATCATGTAATCATCATAGTTGCCTGGATATACCCGGAGTTCACCGTAATCCAGATCAGCCATATGGGTGCAGACTGCGTTAAGGAAGTGGCGGTCGTGGGAGATGATGATCATGGTACTGTTACGTTCGTTCAGTACACCTTCCAGCCAGCGAATAGTGTTGATGTCCAGGTTGTTGGTAGGCTCATCCAATAGCAGGATGTCAGGATCTGCAAACAGCGCCTGAGCCAACAGAACGCGCAGTTTCCAGCCAGGAGCGACTTCGCTCATCGGGCCGAAGTGCTGCTCAATCGGAATATCCAGTCCCAGCAATAGCTCGCCAGCACGGGATTCAGCTGTGTAGCCATCCAGTTCTGCGAATTCGACTTCCAGCTCCGCGACCTGAAGGCCTTCCTCTTCACTCATCTCGGGCAGTGAATAGATACGATCCCGTTCCTGTTTGACCTTCCAAAGTTCAGCATGGCCCATGATCACCGTATCAACTACGCTGTATGCCTCAAAAGCGAACTGATCCTGACGCAGCTTGCCGATGCGTTCATTAGGATCTTTAGAAAAGGTACCTGAGCTGGCATCCAGGTCACTACCCAGAATCTTCATCAGAGTAGATTTACCACAACCGTTCGCGCCGATCAGGCCGTAGCGGTTCCCCTCACCAAATTTTACGGAGATATTTTCGAACAGTGGTTTGGCACCAAACTGCATAGTGATATTAGCGGTAGTCAGCAAAGCAGGAATCCATCAGTCATAACGTTGAGTGAAAATTAAGCGGCGTATTGTCCCACAGATCATCATTGAAGTATGTGAATAGAATGTTTCTTTTTCATTATTTAATAGAGATACTGTGGCGAAATGGGCGGGGTATATGGATAAAAAACAACTGGTAGTACAGGTAATAAGTCAACTTCAGGCTGACCTCGATACCAATATTGCAGCGGCAAACAAGGCGCGTGAGGATGCTACTCATGAAGAAAATGTAGCTGAAAACAAGTATGACACTCTGGGATTGGAGGCCTCCTATCTGGCCCATGGGCAGTCCAGAAGGGTGGAGGCGCTGGAGATCGAAATAGCAGCCTATAGAAGTATGCTACTCAGGGATTTTACTGAAGATTCAGTGGTGGGTCTTTCTGCACTAGTGACTCTGGAAGCGGAGGATGGGACCCTGAAGTATCTGTTTATTGGCCCTGCGGGAGGCGGTATTCAGATTAAATATAAATCTTATACCGTTATCTTTATTACCCCTGAAGCGCCTATTGGCAAAGTTTTAATGGGCCGGTATTCAGGTGATGTGGTGATGTTGCCGCAGGGTGAATTTGAGATTACTGATCTTTGCTGATGGCGTATAATCCACAGCAATTGTTTTTACGGGGCTCATCGGCAGCCCTGAAGCCATTAAGGAATAGTAATGAGTGTAACAAAAGATAAAGTTATTCAGTTTCACTACAACCTGACTGATGCGGATAACAGTGTTGAAGAGACCACCCGGGGTGGTTCGCCGATGGCTTACCTGCATGGTCATAATAATATGATCACGGGCCTGGAAAAGGCGATGGAAGGCAAAGCAGTAGGTGACACCTTTTCTGTAACTCTTGAGCCCAAAGACGCCTACGGTGAGTTTTTGCCTGACTGCGAGCAGCGGATTCCTGTTAAACATCTCCAAGGGGCGAAGAAGTGGCGTCCGGGTATGGTCGGCACGGTCCACACCGAGCAGGGATTACGACAGGTGAAAGTTGTTAAAGTCGGTAAGTTCATGGTGACGGTCGACAATAATCACCCCCTGGCCGGTAAAGTGCTGACGTTTGATATCGAAATCATCGATAGCCGTGATGCAACTAGTGAAGAGATTGCTCATGGACACGCTCACGGCGAAGGTGGCCATCAGCACTAAAACGCCTTCGGCGTTTTAGTGCTGAACGCAGCTTCGCTGCTTGCTAGAACGGAGCCCTCGGCTCCTGCTAGGCGCTAGATGGAAAAAGATTAGATTGTGAAAGGCTATATGGGGACACTCTGTAGCCTTTTTTTGTCTTTGTTTTTCTAGCGAGTCGTGTAGCGACGTCCAGCAAATGGCGAAGCCGTATCTGTTTTCTGATTTATCCGCTCAATCTATCTGATAGTTAAAAATAAATAGCTCGCAGTCATTGTCTGATCAATACTCAGTACAAAGAAAACTTGGAGCGATGCTATGAGAACTGAACGGTTAGAGTTTACGGGACATGATGGATCTCTGCTGGCAGCGCGTCTGGATCTTCCGGTAGGTAAACCTGCAGCCTATGCCTTGTTTGCTCACTGCTTTACCTGCTCTAAGGATATACAGGCCGCGAAACGGATCGCCCAGCGCCTGGCTTCTTTGGGAATTGCGGTACTGAGGTTTGATTTTACCGGTCTGGGCCACTCTCAGGGAGAGTTCGCTAATACCGGTTTTAGTTCTAATATGCAGGATTTACTCTTAGCGGTGAGCTTTCTGCGCGAGCAGTACGCGGCCCCTCAGTTGTTGATCGGTCACTCTCTTGGTGGTGCGGCAGTGCTAGCGATGGCTGGTCAGGTACCTGAAACTAAGGCGGTTGTGACGATCGGTGCACCGGCCGATCCCAGGCATGTACTGCACAATTTTGGTGGTCAGGTTGATGAAATATGTTCCGAAGGTAAGGCAGATGTAAGTCTGGCAGGCCGCGCATTTACCATTAAGCGCCAATTCATTGAGGATATTTCTGCGGTATCGCTCGAACAGGCGGTAACGGGGTTACGTAAGGCATTGTTGGTGATGCATGCGCCACTGGATGAGACGGTTGATCTGGCGAATGCCGCCGAACTGTTTCAGATGGCAAAACATCCAAAGAGCTTTGTTACACTGGATTCCGCCGACCACTTGTTGAGTCGGTTTGAAGATGCTGACTATGCAGCAGAGGTGATCTCTACCTGGGCGCAGCGTTATATTGATGTTCAGCTGTTGCCTAAACAGATGAAAGCACCGGAAGGGATTACCCGGATATCTGAGGCTGATCCTGACAGCTTTACTCAGGATGTCAGTGCTGCAGGCCATCATCTTGTTGCGGATGAACCGGCAAGTTACGGCGGTAATTATCTGGGGCCGACACCTTATCAACTGGTTGCCGCTGGGTTAGGGGCTTGTACCTCAATGACTATCAGAATGTATGCGCGCCAGAAAAATATTCCCTTAGAGCATGTGCAGGTGGATGTGAGTCATACTAAAGTGCACGCTCAGGATTGTGCCAAGTGCGAACAAGAAAGTGGTAAAATTGACCAGTTTTTAAGGCATATAACGCTAACCGGAGATCTAACGTCTAAGCAACAGCAGCGATTATTAGAAATAGCGGATCGTTGTCCAGTGCATCGAACGCTGGAAGGTGAAATTAATATTGAAACGATTACGGGGAGTTGAGGAAAGCAGGTATAAATCTCTTTTAGCTACCTTTCCATGTGATGTATATGAGGGTTAATAGTTGGTAAAGGGTGATTTAGATAGTTTCTACAGTTTCTTAGATCACTTACCGATCGCAGCTTTAGTGATTTCTTTTGAAGAACACCAGGTTGATGATCTGAGTGCTCAGAAAATATGTCATGTGAATTTTAAGTATCTTGAACTGATAGGTTATCCATTGTCGGCGACTCCTGATGCGGCTAGTTGGATGCAGTTAGCTTACCCTCAGCCTGAATATCGACAGGAGATAACAAACCGTTGGAAAGATGAATCTGCAGCTGCAATGCAACGTGATGATGTAACTGCTAAGGCTATCGTTAACGTACGTTGCAATGATGGCCGGAATCGTTGTTTTGAAGCGTTTAGTGAAGTTAGAAGTACTATCCTGCCCAATCACTATATTATTTCCTTTATCGATATAACTGATATGACGGTAAAGATGGAAGGCCTTAAACGTCAGTCAGTTATGGATCAGTTGACTGGTGTCTATAATCAATATCATCTGTTACAGCGAGTTGAGCAGGAGATAGAACGTGCAGTGAGTAGTGATTCTTACTTTACGTTGATGATGTTTGACCTGGATTTTTTCAAGATGATTAATGACCGCTATGGTTATGAATGCGGTGATCAGGTTTTAATCTCCTGTGCAAGCATGATCAATGAGGTGTTGAGTTCTGAGGATTGTTTAGCTCGATGGAATGGTGCTGATTTTATTGTGTTGATCCGCGAAGGCAATTCCGGAATTGCACGGCAGGTGATACAGAAAGCCTTGCAGAAAATTCGCGCTCATACATTTTTGTGGCAGGATATATCTTTTGCAATGACGGCCACTATTGGTTTAACGACTTATCAATCCGGAGACAATGCTGACAAAGTCTTAGAGCGTGCAGATCTTGCATTGAAACGAGGTAAGCAAATGGGGGGCGATTTTGTTTTTATGGACATCACCTCAGGCTAAAATAGATTAACCCCATTGTTGTAATTCGTCCGCTTTGTCGTGGACCTTTTCCATCAGCGTGAACAACTGTGCTTGTTCCTTTTCCGTGAGCCCCGAGAGAATAAATTCTTCGCGAGCCAGCGCCAGAGGGACAATTTTACGGTAGGTGGCTTTTCCTTTCTCAGTCAGGCTAAGCTGGCTATATCGCCGGTCCTGGCTGTCTTCTTGCTGGTGAAGCATTTCATCTTTTCGGAGCCGGGATATCGCTCTGCTGACCTGCATTTTTTCCAGATTAGTGTAGGCGGTTAATTCTTTTGCAGACATCGATTTCTGGGTTCCCAGCGCTGCAATAACTCGCCATTCCTGACGGTTGAGGTTAAATCTGCCTAAATATAGTTGCGCGATAGACTGGCCAACGACCCGCTCCAGTATTGATAACTTGTATGGAAAATAACGGGTGAGTTCCAGCTGCTGCTCACCTTTATTTTTAACGGTATGCTTTGTTGTCACCAGCATTAACCTCAGTAGTACACAATGACCTTTATTTTATATGGTTATTGAAGAAAAAAACAAATTATAGTTACTGAATAATATGCTTATATGGCTAAGCCTAAATAAAACAATAAGTTATTATTTTATTGTTTTTGTTTCGCTAATAACCATTGTTACTACTATTTAGTTATCTAGCTCTTCGTTCAAGCCATTTTACCGCGTGGTTACAGTGAGGGCAGTGGTCATGCAACACAGCGTCTATCTCCTTTCGTAACTGGGCCAGATCATGCTGCATATCTTGCTCCAGTTTCTGGTCCAGATTGGAATGAAGAATATGAGCGGCATCCTCTTTGCTGATTCCCAGGGCTTTGCGCATCTGGTTCAGGGCTTTATCTTCTACTGAGTCTACAACGCCATCCTGAATGGCCAGGTTGACCATTTTTTCATAGGTTCTGCGTCGCTGTCTAAGCGCTTCGCTGAAACCTGATGCCAATAACCCAGCAGGAAGAGCCACGATACCTAAACTCATAATGCTGATGATCGAGGCCATTATTTTACCCATCGCAGTGATGGGAATAACATCGCCATAGCCAACAGTTGTCATAGTGACAATTGACCACCACATCGCTGCAGGAATACTGCTGAAAACATCAGGTTGGGCTTTATGTTCTGCGAAATAGATCAGACTTGATGCGACGATAATCAGCATAAAGAGCACAAACAGGGCCGCGCTAATCGATCTGGATTCGCGATGTAGAACCTGCAATAGCAATGACATAGAAGAGGAGTAGCGGGTTAGTTTAAAGACTCGCAGCAGACGTAATACCCGCATAAAGCGTAGGTCGATACCGGTTATTACCATGCTCAGATAAAACGGCAGTATAACGATCAGGTCGATGAGGGCCATCGGGGTCAGCATGTAACGTATTCTGCCCCAAAACGGCTGGTGATGATTACGCTCATCGTCCTCAACTGCGCTCCAGACCCGGGCAATGTATTCGAGGGTGAACACAAGTACAGAGAATACCTCAAACCGATGAAACCAGAGGTGGTTATCTGCACTGATAGAGGGCAGGGTCTCCAAAATAACAAACAACACGTTTAATGATATCAGGGCGATTAAGAAAATATCGATCACTCTGCCCAGCATGTGTTGCTTGTTACCGATCTCAAGAATTTCGTACGTCAGTTTACGTATATTATTCATGGGTAGCCTGGTTGTTGTCCTGCGCCTGCTTATCTTGCTGTACGTCAGCAACGTTTCAAAAGACTCTTCATTAATAATATCGGCAAAAGGCTTATGATTTGAAGTCTTTACCGACGTAATAGAGAACGAAGATCATCTCAGTCTACGATTTCTTCCCCTGTTCTACAAAGCGCTTGATTTGTTAGACAGCCCTACAGGTTTTGCAAGGCTGTATCCTTTTTCGCCCAAACTTATAAAGACTGACACCATTGCTCTGTTTTAAGTCGATCTAAAGTAGTGCCAAGCAAAGTTGAATTAATGATCTTTTGTGCCTCTTTAACGGATAGCTTTATTGCTGAGGACTCTGTTTCCAGAAGCTCGATGAGTTTATAACCGTGGCTATTGTCAGTTTTTTTGAACTCGATATAGAGAAACAGCAGGGTCTGGGATTGTCGTTTCCCACGGGTTATCCAGTAACGCAGGTTACACTGATGAATAGCGTGCCAACAGCTGGCGGGTGTATTGAGTTTAATACAGGGGTCATCCTGCGCATAATCGGCAAGGGGTGAGGCTGCGTAGGTTAAATGTGCTTCAAACATGGATCTGCTCCCATTTACATGAGAGCTGACGTTATACGTGGGGGTTACCTGATTTATTGTCGGTAAATGACCACATCGTTACGCTGTTACTTAGCGAAACAACCACCTTGCCCAGGTAGGCAGGTTGGCGAGGACGTCAGCCCTTCTCTTGATGTATAAAAATTGAGCATCAATTCTAGGATAATGACTCTACCGGTGCAATAGTTTTGTGTTGAGTGTAGTGATGAGATGCTAGTGCTTCAACGTTAGTGTATCTCCCCGTTGAGTCAGTTCCAGATGTTTTAAAAAACTCATGCCCAGCAAAACGGTATCGCCCTGCATATGAGGGTTGATGTGGGCAGACACATTCGGCAGTGATAATCCGCCTAAAGCGACCGAGTCAAGCTGGGTATCATAGACTTTGATCGTGCCATTAGCGGTACTGGCATATGATGCCCGGCCAGGTATTAATGTGAGTTTGTCGGCTAATGCACCGGGGATGCTAATATCAGTTGCACCGGTATCCAGTAGAAACCGAACCGGCTGACCGTTGATATTGCCGGGCGCCACGTAATGACCCTGACGGTTACGTTGCAGTACAACCGGTTGGTCGTTCTCCACGGTATTCAGGTCGTGATTGGGGTCGTTTTTCTGCAACAGCTGATCCTGAAACAACAGATAAAACAGGCCCAGAATGATAATCCAGGTCAGATGGGTAAAGAGTTTCGCGATAGATCGCTGGCTGCTGTCCTGTTTCATACTGCTCCATAAATTATATTTAATCTTAGACTTAAGTCTGATAACGTTGTTTTCTTACTTTCGGTCAGTGCACGCTGATGCTTAATCCTGTTATTTATTAGAAAAGATAAAATTCAGCAGGTTCAGTTTTAGCATAAGCTAGTTGATGAGGAATACCCTCAGTATCAGATTGTTATAAGTAATTAACGTTGTTAATACAAATTGGAGAGAAACCCAGTGCAGTTTCATTCTCAACGCCAGATGATTGCCAATGAAGTACATGCCCGGCCGTTTCAACAGCTTGGCGCGCCGCTGAAAGTGCTGCACTTCGCCCTGATGCTTGAAGAGAAGAGTATCGCTGAAGTGCGTAACGAAATCTCAGAGTTTTTTGTTGCTTGCGGTGGTCAGGCGATGGAACCCGGGGCAAGTTTTTACTATCAACAGTTGGAGAAGCTGGCGCTGCGATGGGAAGCGCATACTGAGTTTTATACTTTGACGCTTTACCATAACCAGCTCGACAGTAGTTGGGAACAGACATTGCCGGGGTTACCGGAAGGCTGGAGTGATCAACTCCCGGGTGAATTGATAGGTGGTGTTCAGATTCAGGTGCTGGCTCCGTCTACCGAAGGTGATGAGCAGATGGCAAAGGATCTGTTTAAACATCATCAGTATATTGGTTCTAACGTAATGCGCGGGGCTGCGAGAGTCTGGACCGATTTTCGTGCAGAAGGTGAGTTTTTTCTTGATCGTATCCTGGTGAAAAACATTGATATGCACGGCTATCAGTGTGGTCGACTCATACAACGGCTTTGTGAGATTGATACCTACCGGGCTGTGGCTTTATTAGGTATAGAGCCGGCACGTAAAGTGATGCAAAAAGTTACTAAGCTGGATCGCGAACTGGCAGAAATAACGGTTAAGTTAAGCGAACTTGAAAAAGGGGATGAGTCAGATACGCTGGATGCCCTGATGATCTTATCCGCTCAGGCGGAAGAGATCTCAGCGGATACGGTCAACCGCTTCTCCGCATCGGATGCCTATTATGCGCTGGTGAGAATGCGAATCTCAGAGTTAGAAGAGGTTCGTATCGAAGGGCTGCAGACCTTGGAGCAGTTTATAGAGCGTCGGGTTGACCCGGCGATGCGCACCTGGCGGGCGGCAGCACAACGACTGGAACGGTTGTCTCAACGTATTGCCCGTGCCAGTAACCTGCTGCGTTCCCGGGTAGACCTGTCGACCGAACAGAAAATCCACGGATTACTCAGTTCAATGAATAAACGTACTCGTCGCCAGTTGAACTTACAGGCGAAGCTAGAAACTTTCTCGATAATCGTCGTGACATACTACTTGTTTGATCTGGTGGAACGAACAATTCGTCATATGACCTCGGGTGAACCTGAAGAGATAGCAATCAACTGGCTTAGTTACTCTTTACCAGCGATTGTGATCTTAGTTTGGTGGTATGTGCGGCGGGTTACTAAAGAGTTTAAGTCGGACGATTAAACGTTATTTAAAATTTAATTTTTACTCATCACCCAATGGGATCAAGCTCGATATTCGGTTGAATTGCTTCGAAATAGCAACGTTTACCCGGGTAAATGAAACGCTTTAGAAGGGATTTTATCCGGTGTCGTCCCCGGCAGACCGATAGGCTGTTGCATCTATTGAACAGACTGCTATACTGCGCGCCTGTCTCGTTCGAGACGACCTTAAGTGGTCACGTTATGGTGGCTCCATTGGTCCTCCCGCAACGATAAACCGTGAACCTGGTCAGGCCTGGAAGGGAGCAGCCACAGCGGTGGATTCGTGTGCCGGGATGTGGCTGGTGGAGTCGCCCCCAATTTCTCACGTAAGGCTACAGGCCCCGTGATTGCTGCATTCTCAAGTTTGATACCCCATGCCTTTGGTACATCATTTTGGTACATCAAAGGAATCTCATGTCATATCTTAAGAAACGTCATAACACTTGGTATGCCCGTATGGGTATCCCTGAAGTCGCCCGTCCTATCCTTGGACGCAATGAATTTGTTAAATCCCTTCAAACTACATTACGATCATTAGCTGAAAGTCGTGGTTGCTCGTCATTACAGATTGGAAGGAGCAGGTTGCCTTTGCGGTCTCTGATGACCGTCTGAAGCAGGAAGCGTAGTGGTGGCGCACGACTTACCATAACGCTACAAGGTCCACTAAGTGCTGTGGATTCAGTGGATCGTTGCAACACCCCCGTTAAATCTATCAGCAAGTGTTTCATAGTCTAGCGTTTTTCTTGGTCGCTCGTTTAACTGCCGTGCGACCTCATTTAATTGCCTTTGTGAATGAACCGACAAGTCTGTTCCTGCCGTAATAAACGGTTGGTATTTTCATTAGAACCTCGCTGCCAAGGACTTTGAGGATCGCAGAAATAAACTTGTATATCGGTCTCAAGGGTAAATCGCTGATGCGCTTTCATTTATGTACCGCGATCCCAGGTTAACGATTTATAAAGCTCATCTGGTAGTTGCTTTGCTTGCTCTATCAGCGCGGAAACTATGGTTTCCGTTCTTTTATTTTCCAGTTTAACCAACATCACATAACGTGAGTGTCTTTCCATCAGGGTCGCTATACAGCTTTTTTGAGAGCCTTCTATTAGATCGCCTTCCTAATGCTCTGGAATCGCGCGATCTTCGACTGATGCTGGCCTATCACTAATGGATATTGCATTTGGTATCCTGCCAAGCCCATCACCTTTTAAGCTTGATGTTTTAGCCCGTCGAATGGTTCTTTTTGAGCGAAGATATTGTTGAAGCTCTTTCTTTAACGCGCCACGTGCTTGTACAAAGAGGCTGCGGTAAATCGATTCGTGTGACACCTGTTTATTCTCTTCATCGGGATGCTCCCGTTTAAGCCTTCCTGCAATTTGTTCAGGAGACCAATTTAACCTGAGCTTTGTTTCTACAATTCTCCCTAATGTTGGATTAATTGCCAGCTTACACTGTTTTGGACGAAGCGCCCGATCCCATGCACTCTTTTCAGCCTGAGTTGCTCTATAGATGTCATAACCGCCATTACGATTAATTTCACGGCTAGTAGTTGAAGGGGATCGATCCAGCTCAGATGCAATAGTACGAACTGAGTGGTTAGCTACAATCTCCCGAGATATCTCTTCTCGTTCAGCCAGCGTGAGGGATAGCTTTGCGCGTTTCCTTTACCACCGGTTGGGACGAGTTGGGCAAATATTGAAGAGGATTGAGTATCTAAAAGGCGTGCTATAGCTTTCAGTGATTCGCCTTTTTGATACCGATTCCATATTTTGGAAGTGATTTCCTTGGTGTGCTTGATCCGTGTTCTTTTAGCCATTTGCAGAACTCCATCTTTGAAATAAAGATAGCGTGTTGCGTTGACTCATTGAACCCATACCCAGTAAGGGACACTGCATACCTACATTTACGGCGCCGCACTAGATACGCCTTAAATAACCATTAGGGTTATAGGTCGCATTAATACCATAATGATCGCAAAGGGCGGTATCTATTTCATAGTCATCGCCGTGTGCCAACAGGAAGTCTCTAACAGCGCGATTAGGGCCATTATCATAAGTTCTATAGCGAGACTCAGAAAGCTGCGAGCACACCCCATCTTCAATGACAATGTAATCGCCCTTCTGCAGATATCTGTGGAAGAAGTTTAAGGTCGCCGTGCTATGTTGATAAAAATGGCTGCTGTCCTCAATCACAACAATCGGCCGGGGTAACTCCTGCAGCAGGCTCTCATTCAACACCTCACCTAAATTGGCGGCATCACCGGTTATAAACTCAATTCTATCATCAGTAAATTCTGCCAACAGCTCAATATCAATAGACAGAACCTTAGGTGACTCCACACCATAAGCTGTTAGCGTGTCGGCAAACCACAACGCACTACCGCCAAACTTTGAGCCTATTTCAATAATGGTTTTAGCCGACGCCTTATTGAGTAGTTGATAATAAATTCCGATATCTAAGGGGCTTTTGAAAAAAGGTACGTCTCGGTACTTTGTCCTCATTACACCTTTTTGGATTTCAGACAATAGAGACGGAGGAAACTTTGAGTTAAATGGCCTCTCATTCACTTCGATATTGCTGGTGGGCAATTTGTTGGATTGCGGCAAAGATTTAAATGATGACTCCAAGATACTTGGCTTTTGGTTATCCTGAATGCTGCCAAAATAGGATACATTAACATTTTTCGGCGGCTTATAGGATTGCCCTCTAATTTCCACGTATTCTTTATTAAACTGGTCCCAACTAGAGCTTGTTGCATTAGTTGCTACACCGCCATGAAATTGGTGAAACGTCCCTTCTCCCAGCAACATAACCACATTTAAACCGGGATTATCGCAAATTCGATACCAAGTATCCAAATTGGCAAGCCCACCACCAGGCTGCTGAAAGCGCTCATCATAGCCGCCTATTTTTATCCAATTATGAGCACTCAAAAAAATGGCATTGGTTTCTGCAGGCAGATCAAACCACCCACCCTTGGAGGAACCGGCAAACACAGATACGTCAAATAGCTTATAGCCATCGTCCTCCCAGTCAACGGTACTTAGCAATTCATCTTCAACCTCTCTATCATAACCCGCAAGTATTGACTTCATTTGAACATCGTTGCCCAAATGAAACGCCAACGTGCCAATCGCGGCTTGCGGAGAGGATTTTGATGCCGCTAGTGCCCTGTGCAACAAGCCTGGCGATGCCATTCGGGCACCGTCAATCATCACGCCTACGACTTCGCCACGGGCTAAAGCAAGACCTTGATTAATCGCAGCTACCGGAGAGGAAGAATTACCCTCAGCCTTAATAATACGAATATTTGGTGAGATAGCATGATATAGAGTTTCATCGACACCATCGGTAGAACCGTTATCCACCACAATAATCTCATAATCATCTACAGATATATTTTTCTGAATCGGCGGTGTCAGGCTTCTTAGTGTACGAGGTAATTCACGCGCCATATTGTAAGCAATGACAACAACACTCATAGCAAGCTGCTTCGAAGCGTCCACCGGTTTGACGGGCCCGTGGCTTATCAGACAATCAAAGAAACCAGCTTGTGATTTGTACGGGAGGCTAAGCCGCTTTGCGCGGGCTACTACTTGTGATAATTGGCGCAAATTATCTGCTGAAGGCGATAACGCTCCCACCCTCCCAATAGTGTTTTGATCGGGTTTATCTAGCTTATGTAGTGCCTCACGAACAATAGGGTTATATCGCTTGATTAGCGTATCATTTTTGGAATCCAATCCAAGAATGATCAACAAACCGGTTGGACTGGTATTAATTGGAACCAATGTTAAATCAGGCCGGTACTTTTTAAGTAGTGTATGTAACTTCCATACATCACCGGTCCAAACCCTCGTATTTCTCTCTCGCGTTGCCTGCTCAGGATGATTAGGATAAATATCATCAACCACAACAACCGTATGAGGGCCACTCACCTTTTCTACATTGATAAAATCCCTTAGAACGTATTCAAACAGATGCATGCCATCAATAAACACAAGATCTGGCTTTTGTTGCAAAACCGGATCTGTCGCAAGCTCAAAAAAATAATCGCTGGTCAGCTTCAAAACCCGTGCATTGTAAGCTAGCTCATAGGTTATTTCCGGATCTGGATCCACACCAACGGAATGGCAATTAGCTAAAGATAAGCTGCGCCCATTGCGTACACCAATCTCAAGGTAGTTCTCAGGTGATATACTTTCGTGTAAAAGCTTTAGAACCTCAATGTATGGCAACTCGCCTTGTACAGTTTCAAATGCCGTAGGCGCTATGGCCGCTTTTGAGTTAGCTGTTAAAGCAAGTGAAATATCGTTATCAGCATTTTTTTTAGCAAGCTCAGCCTTGCTAAACACACCGACCAAATCGTCCCATGGGCCACGATTATCATGCCATACTTCGACCAAGTTGCAGCCTGTATACTTCGCTAAAGCGCGATATGCATCAGGATAAAACCGATAACAATCCACCGGATAATTATGTATTGGGCCAGAAGAGGGGGCGATTAAAAAGATGAACCCATCATCTTTCAATACTCTGACAAACTCAGCAAACACTACCCAGAAAAACTCACAGTGCTCAAGCATCTGCCCTGAGATCACTACATCGATGGAGTTGTCTTCTAACGGGAATGCATTCGGATCGTCCAGAATAACCGAAACACCAGGCCCAGGAGCGAGATCAGTCCCCAAATACTGTACATTTGCGTCCGAAAAAACCTCAGAGTAGCTGCCATTGATATCTGCACCGCCTACGTCCAAAACCTTTAATGGATTTCTTTTTTCAAGTTCGCTGCCAACAATATATTTCTGATAGCACTTTCTCATATTCTCTAACGAACTTGCATGCATTATTAGTAGTCTCAATAGGCAATTTGTGTCGAAACTGCAATATACTTCAGAAGCTTGCGAGAGGAAAGACGAGGGAGCTCTCAGGCAAAATCATTAACTGTAACCGCCACTATTTCCCCCAAAACATAGCCTTATATCCTCCCAAGGAATAGATGCCCTCGGCTAGCGATTGCCGGTTGCCTGCTTCTTTTGTAAATTGAGAGAAATGAGGGTACTAATCCTTTCTATACTCGATATATCCGTATATGGGTCGTTAGCGTACGTCCAGTATTCCAACTAGAGTAGACTGCTTTGTGCCGTTTACTGAAGTTCTTCAGGTCAAGCCAGAAGCTCTGCTTAGTGGCGGGAGCGGAACTGAGGTGCGATATACGGCTTGTCAGACGGTCTTGCAGTGCGTTCTCATAAGGACTCAACTAAACCCGCGACAGCATACTGCGAGTTAGCTGGAAGCCGCGTGGGACGTGCCTCCCTCAACGATAAACCGTGAACCTGATCAGGCCTGGAGGGGAGCAGCCACAGCGGTGGATTCGTGTGCCGGGATGTGGCTGGTGGAGTCGCCCCCAATACTCCCTCTCTATATCTTGTTTATCTGCTAAATCAGTAATCTACTTTATTTCTATTAATATAGATCCGTACTGTGCTTGAATTCTGGTTTAGGCTGAATTTTTTTGTTGAAAGGGTGATGGTCTCAGCCGTTTCTTGAGTAATCTATTCTTAGCTGTAATAAAAGGGGAATAGGGGCTGTGGCATTCTCTTAAATAACCGCTATCACTGAATTTTATACTTAATACTGTTAGTAAAAAGGGAGTGCCCCTCAGGCTTATTCCCAATGTCTGGTGATACGCTGGGCTAAGTCTTCACGTGCCGCCGGATTCTTTATGTGAGCAATCAAGTATGCGATCTCATTTTGTAGCGTTGGATTCTTGATTTTGAAATCTACTTTGGTTTTGTGCAACGCCTTTCCCTGAGAATGGTTTGTTTTCATGGTGAGGGCAATGAACCTATTTGAGAGAGCTTCTGGGGGCTCGGTTATTGATTGTAATAAATTTATCGCTTTACTTGTGTTTCCTTGCAGATCGAGACAGTTCGATAATGCAAGAGCTAAACCTGAATGGTTTGGGTGATTAGACAGAGTTTGTTGTAGGTGCTCTATTGCTTTCTTTGTACGTCCTTGTATAAGCCAAATGGTTGCAAGCCGAATATGAAATGCTGGATTATTTTTGTTGAGGCGAATCGCTTGTTGGTAACAATGCTCAGCCCCTGCGTAATCAAGTTCTGCATTGTAGCAATCACCTAACAACATATAGACAAAAGGAGGGAAGCGACCACTTATTATCATCTGCATGAGAGAGTGCTTTGCCCCTGAGGCATTACCTCGACTGAGTTGCGCTCTAGCTAGCTTTTCCCATGAGATTCCAGAAAACCTGTCTTCTTTTTGAATGTCTTTTATTAACTCATCTGATCGAAGGGGTAATTGTGGATCATGAACAAGTGAGGTTAGTTGATCCTGCAAACTCCCAGAGACTGCTCTCGGATTGTTAGTGCCGTCTATCTGAAGAGCGCCCACGAAATCAATTGGTTTCTGTGTGATTTCGCTTTTTTTGTTATCGATTGTTGCCACCCAGTGTGGGCTTTCATCAGTTGTTCTGTGGTTTATGTGCAGAGTGAGTGCGTTCCAGATAGCTTCAAGTTCAGCTTGTAAAGAGTCAGAAAGTAAACTTTTCAGCTTAGAGTCTACATTGTCTTGGCTGAGGTTATTGCGAATGGGAGAGGGGGTTGTGGTATCTAGTTTCAGGTCGAAGAAGTTGTTTACTTTATTTATTAGAGGTAAACCTTCTAATAATGAGCGATGGGATACAACCAGGCATTGCTCAGGCGATTCTTCCAGAAGAGCAAGAATACGTCGGTGTGATGCCAGCCACATGCGAGCGGCTTGCTCAGGTGAATGCCAAAAGCTAAGGTCCAATGTGTTGTTACCGTCTCCCAGAGCCAGGTTTCGACTATGTCGGTGCAAAAGTGATTGAGTGCTACCGCTCCAGTGCCTCAAAACAACCAAATAACGGCCCTGTTTATTTAGTAACTTATGCCATGCTGGCAGGAATAAGCAGACCCTTGGATCTTTAACCCCACAGAGTTTGTCAGATGTTTCTTCACGGTGGGAGACATAGCGCGATAGTAGGTCCATTCGAATAAATGGATCAAATGTAGAGTCATCATGATAGCGCCAGTCTGTGTTATTAAGGGCTAATATTCGATCATGAAGGTTAACGAGTGGGAGATCCTCAAAATGGCCATCTGGGTTAGAAACCCCCGGAGGCATTAGGTCTGTACCCATAGAGAGACCTGCGCGATGTAGCCATTGGGCTGTTGCGGATGATAATGAGCGATGGAAAGCTACAATAAGGAACATGGATAAGGTCGCTTTAAATGTAATTGGTACTTTTGTGTGTTGCTTTGCTATTAATTAGGTTCTTTATAGGAAAGTCAATGTGATGGATATGTTTTATAAAATGCTTAAAGCCTGTAGCTAATATCGAGTTAGGCTTCTGAGCAGTAAAATAGCCAGGCAATAAACATCTGAATGTATTCTCTCCATTACCCAAAATCATACCTTCGAAGGCCCGGTCCTTTGCAGTCTGTTATAGAATGACCTGTATTGGAACAGTGCAGGTAACAGGCTGTTCTGGCTGACGTTGTACAAAGACTAAGTTTTTGAGCAAGCTTAAGATGGAGTGTTAAGAAAGCGATGCAAAAAATACTTCAGTATATTCTTCCATTCGAGCTGCCTCGCGCGTTTTCAGATAATACCTTTAATGAGCTTTATAACGAGTGGGATAAGCCTTCCCGGCAAATTCAAATCTCGGTAATCAGTTGTTTAACGGCGTTTCTATACGTTGCCTTTACGTTTATTGACAAATCATCATGGGCTCCTGAGCACGTTCAAGCATTAATGCTGAAGAGCCATATGTTAATTATCGCTCCCATGATGCTTATTATTAGTTTTCTCGCCTATAAAGGGCGTTTTTACAAGACCGTTATGCTGTTGCTAGCGACCTCTCCCGTTGTAGCGATGTTAAGCCACGCTTATATCGCCAGCATGCTTACCAATTCTCCACCGTTTCTAGCGGAAGGCTATCTGTGCGTATTCTGGATCTTTATCGTTTCGGGGATGACTTTTAGATATGCTTTAGTCAGCGCAATAATATCGTCTGTTATTCTGCTTTTATCCGCCTTCTATCTGATGAATCTTGCGGGTACCTATGCGATTCATGCTTTTTGGGTTTTTTGTAGTTTTTCGTTTGGCTGTCTTGGTGCCTTAATATTTGATAGATCGAGAAAAGCTATATTTGCAGCTCAGCAAGAATTGCATCGTCTGGCAATTACAGACTCTTTAACCGGGGTGTTTAACCGCAACCATTTGGATAACGTCCTTTCTCAAGAGGTAGGTCGTTGTCTTCGATACAATCAGGTTTTTGGTCTCCTGATTATAGATATTGATAAGTTTAAAAGCGTCAACGACACATTCGGGCATGCTACCGGTGATCAGGTTTTGCAAAAGACTGCTCAGGTGCTGTCACAATCTATCCGTGAAAATGACACGCTGATAAGGTGGGGGGGAGAGGAGTTTATTGTAATTGTGCTTGAGGCCGATGAACAAAGCCTTCTCTGTTTTTGCGAAAAGCTTAGGAAAACAATCGAAGGCGAAGATTATGCCGTCGTGGGTAAGGTAACGGTTAGTATTGGTGCAACATTGTTTAGAGAAAGTGACTCTAAGGAGGCTCTGATTTCTCGAGCTGATAAGGTGCTTTATGAAGCAAAAGAAAAAGGGCGAAATATTACGGTTTACACATAATCAATTGAATGACCAAGGCATTGAGAGCAAGTGCATTGGCTTAAGATGTTACTGCTCCCTCATTACCCAAAATCATACATTCACTGATTTGCCTCTCCCTTAACTGCTTTAAAATGATCTCTGTAAGTTAGTTATAACTAGAGGAAAGAGCGTTGTCAGATTTCACGCCTCATGGAACCGATGAGTGGGTAGAGATGATCGGTGAGCAGGAGTTGCCGGCATTATGTTCTACTATCCGCGAGATCGAAAAACTTTCTAAAGATGATATTTCCTCTCTGGCAAAATTAGGCCAGACGGTACTTCATGACCATGCGTTAACCTCTTCTATTCTTAAAGTCGCTAATAGTGCCGGTTATATGGGGCGAAACCCCGTGACGACGGTGAGTCGGGCGTCGGTGGTGTTGGGGCTGACACGGATTAAGAATGTCTGTATCACCGCTAAATTGCTGAATAGCTTATTGAAGAATCGAAAGCTGACCCCCGAAGTTTATGAGCGTTTATTGAAGTTAATGGCGCAGTCGTTTCATGCGGGGATGATCGCTAAGTTAATGATGAAGAGTTATGAGGAGGATGTTCAGGAAGAGACTTTTATAGCGGCATTACTGAACCGTTTTGGTGAGAGTGCTTTCTGGAGTATGGGTGGACGGATAACGGTTGAGTTGGATAAGGCGTTGAGACAAAAACAGGTCACCCGGCCTGAAGAGGCTGCCCATATTGTCCGACGGGTACTGGGGACGACGTTTGAAGAGATGAGTCTGGGGTTGGCCAGTTCGTGGAACATGGGTTCTGTGCTGATTAGCTCGCTTGAAGAGCCTGAATTACGCACGCCGGAGTTAAGGTCAGTAAGCCTGTCGGTGCGTTTGAGTGCTACTCTGGCGAATCAACATTATAGTCGAGCAGAGCTTGATAAACTGTTGGCTGAGGCTGCAGATCTGATGCAGCAGGATAAATGGAAAGTGCTGGCTGAAGTTGAGCGTTGTTCAGAAGAGACGGTTGAGCTGTTGCAGTCATATGGTGCGGGGATTTTAACCCGCTATATTGGGCATGATCCGATAGTCTCTGAATCCAGAAACAATGAGTCTGAAGATCCTGAGCCGAGTGATCAGGCGCTCCAGTTAAAAATTCTCCGTGAACTGGCATTTTTACCCAGTGAAGGTGCGGACTTTAATCTTATTGTGCAAACCGCGATGGAGGGTGTCCACAGGGGTATTCGTATGCGCCGGACAATTGTTTTCCTTAAATCTCGTGAGCGGCGTAGTTTAATGCCCCGGTTTATATCTGCGGCCGGTGGGAATCAGATTAAACAGGAGTTTGTGGTTGGTTTGAGTGGTTCTCCTAATATCTTTAGCCATGTATTGAATACCCGACAGCCCGCCTGGGTGGACAATGTGAATGCGCCTAAATGGCGATGTTATCTGGATAGCTCATTACGGCACTTAATCGCAGGAGATGAGTTCTTTGTGGCGCCGATCATCTGGGGTAAAGTTTGTGTCGGATTGTTTTACGCAGATCGCAATGATATTGCACACAAGGCCGTAGATCAGCCTCTAAGTCAGGATGACTTTATGGCGTTTACGCTCTTTTCACAGCAGACGAATATGTGTCTTTCGCTGATTCGAAAAAGCTCAGAACGATAAGAAGAGAAGTAAGCCTTATTGTTTAGGATAAGGCTTCTCATTTAATGTGATCAGGGTTAGTGGGTTTGTAGTTCAGTGGTTTCAAGTGACACTAGTTTGTTTTCAATCCAGCAGCTCTCCTCTGTGACAATACTGATAGGACAGTGTGGGTCCTGAAACTGTATCATTTCCTGCTCTTCTATTAAGCGGTGTCGGTGTATTTCATACTTGCTAGCGTTATTTGCTCTTTGCATATCCATATCCCTGCACGTTAGAAGCGTTATTGTTGTTTATGTAAGTTAGACCATAAATCATGGGTTATCTAACGGTGGGATGGAATTAAACCGAAGAGGGCCAATGAAAAGCAATTTAGTTGTCACTAAATAACGGGTTTCGCTGGCGATATCAGGCGGTTACCGTTAGCATTGGTAGCCATGAATAAACACCCTTCTGATATAGATTTACAGCGATGAGTTATCAGGTACTGGCGCGTAAATGGCGTCCCGCAAAATTTACTGAAATGGTAGGGCAGGAGCATGTGCTCAAAGCTCTGGTTAATGCGCTGGATGATGACCGGTTGCACCATGCTTACCTGTTTACGGGCACCCGGGGTGTCGGTAAGACGTCAATTGCCCGCTTGTTTGCTAAATCACTCAACTGTGAAACCGGCGTTTCGTCAACCCCTTGTGGTGAGTGTTCTGCCTGCCGGGAGATTAGCGAAGGGCGATTTATTGATCTGATCGAAGTGGATGCGGCGTCCCGTACGAAGGTGGAAGACACCCGTGAGCTACTGGAAAATGTTCAGTATGCACCGACCCATGGGCGTTTTAAGGTATACCTCATCGATGAGGTACATATGCTGTCCACGCACTCTTTCAATGCGTTGCTGAAAACTCTGGAAGAGCCTCCCCCCCATGTTAAGTTTTTGCTGGCGACCACCGATCCGCAAAAACTACCGGTTACGATTCTGTCTCGCTGTTTGCAATTTAATCTGAAAAACATGATCCCTGAGCGGATCGTTGAACACCTTTGTCGGGTGCTGACGGCAGAAAATATTAGTTATGAAGAGCCTGCGCTATGGCTGTTGGCGCGTTCTGCTGATGGGTCGATGCGAGATGCACTGAGTCTAACGGATCAGGCAATCGCTTTCGGTGCGGGGCAGGTAATTGAAGCAGATGTTCGTGCAATGCTGGGCACGATTGATCAGCGACTGGTTTATCGGTTGGTAGACAGTCTGGCGGCTCATGATGCAAAGGCGTTACTGACGTCGGTTGATGAGCTGGCGCGCTATTCTCCTGATTATAATGTTGTGTTGGGTGATCTTATTAGCCTGATGCACCGCATTGCACTGGCTCAGATCGTACCGGATGCGGTAGATAACGGTCTCGGTGATCGGGAGATGTTATTGGATCTGGCGGGTAAATTGACGGCTGAAGATGTGCAGTTGTTCTACCAAACCGCTTTGATGGGCCGAAAAGATCTTCCATTCGTACCCGATGCCCGTGAAGGCCTCGAGATGACGCTGATGCGGATGCTGGCGTTCAGACCTGTCTCGGTAAGCAGTCAGGGGCTGAGTCAACCGACAGAGCCTTCTGCGGTAGAGCCGCCTGGCGTTGAAACATCGGCTGCTCCTGTATCAGCGGATGCTCCGGAATCAATTCCTGAATCAGCCCCTGAAACAGAGACACCTTTAGTTCACTCTGAAGTGCAAGCGCTCCGTCGGGTAGAGCTTGACTCAGCGGCGTCGTCCCCTCAGTCTGACGTTGAGACCATGCCACAGTCGGCTCAACAGGAAGGGCCACCAGATTATGATGAGTCTTACCTGCAACAAGGGTCTGAGGATCAGCCGGGAAAAAAGTCTGAAACAGATTTAGTACCGCCAGCGGCTGCGGGGAACTCTCCTGCGCCGGAAAAAACTTTTCAGACAACGCCAGCTACGCCGATAAAGTCAGCGGTGGATCTGCCATGGGAAGAAAGCCCACCTGTTGCGTCGTCTGAGCCTGAAATACGAACAGAAGACACCCCTAAGCAGCCAGAGAACACCGAGCAAAGTAAACCTGCTGAACTGAGTGCTATCACTTCGGAAAGGTTGGCTCCGTCATTAGCAGTCGCGTCCGCCGTCGTAGAAGATAACGCGCCGGTAAAAGATATTGTTGAGCCAGTCGCTGAGGTGAGCCCGGATGTTAACCGGTTTAATGCTGATCAGTGGGTATTATTGGTTGAATTGATCGGACTGACGGGTATGACGTATAGCATTGCGTCTAATACGTCACTGGAGTCGGTTGAGGGGTGCTGGCGATTCCATTACACCCGCGAACAGAAAGCGATGATCAGTGATGTTCATACTGACCGCATCCGGGAATCTATAGGCCATTATTTTAACGCTTCGGTTGAGGTAGAATTCAGCTTAGGTGATTACAGCCGTGAGACGCCAAGTCAGTACCGGGATCGGAAACGGGCGGAACGTCAGGTTGAAGCGGTCAGTTCTATTCAGAATGACCCTGTTGTACAGCGGGTGATCGAACGGTTCTCGGGCCGTATTGATCTCGAGTCGGTTCAGCCGATCGATTAAGCCAGAGACTAAGAGATAGACGAGGAAAGTATTATGAAAGGTGGCATGGGCAACCTAATGAAGCAGGCACAGAAGATGCAGGCTGATATGCAGAAAGCACAGGAAGAAATTGCTAAGGCTGAGGTCAATGGCGAATCGGGTGCAGGTCTGGTTAAAATTGTGATGAATGGTCGCCATGATGTACGCAGTGTTGCCATTGACGAAAGCTTGATGGAAGAAGATAAAGAGATCCTTGAAGACCTGATTGCTGCAGCAATCAACGATGCTGTACGCAAAGTTGAGAGTACCACTCAGGAAAAAATGGCGAGCGTAACTGGTGGTATGGGTATGCCACCGGGCTTTAATATGCCGTTCTAAGGCGACTGAAACTATGTCATTTAGTCCGCTTATTCAGGATTTGATCGATGCCTTTCGGTGTTTACCCGGTGTTGGGCCAAAAACGGCTCAGCGGATGGCATTTCATATGCTTGAACGAGACCGGGAAGGCGCTGCATCATTGTCAGCGGCGCTGACGATTGCTGCCGATAAAGTGGGCCACTGTACTAGTTGTCGTACGCTTTCGGAAAATGATCTCTGCCAGATTTGCGCAGATAATTCACGGGATGAAAGCCAGATATGTGTGCTTGAATCACCGGTAGATATGCTGGCGGTTGAACAGACAGGCGGCTTTAATGGTGGTTATTTTGTTCTGATGGGGCATTTGTCTCCCATTGATGGGGTTGGCCCTGATGATCTGGGGCTGGATAAATTGTTCAGCCGGCTTGAGTCGGGTGTGGTCAAAGAAATTATTCTGGCAACGAATCCCACCGTCGAAGGTGAAGCGACAGCTCACTATATTGCTGAGCAGATAAAAGCGTTGAATATAAAGGTCACCCGCATCGCACATGGCGTGCCTGTGGGGGGAGAACTTGAATATGTTGATGGCGGCACTCTGGCCCATGCAATGGCTGGCCGACGGTCGATGAATTGAGGTGGTAATGACAGAAGCCTATAACTGGCAGCAACTGGAACGCGCTGCTGATCAGCCGATCTGGATCACTGATGATGAAGCGCTGGCGCAGTATTGCAAAGCCTGGCAGGCATTACCATTGATTGCGCTGGATACTGAGTTCATCCGGGTTGATACTTTCTATCCCGTTCCCGGCTTGATTCAGATCGCCGATGATAAGGCGTGTTATCTGATTGATCCGTTAAAGATCGAAGATTATGAGCCGATGGTGCAATTGTTTCGCGACCCGTCTGTGCTTAAAGTACTGCACGCAGGCAGTGAGGATCTTGAACTATTCCTCTATATGCTGGGTGATCTGCCGACGCCAATTTTTGATACTCAAATTGCAGCGGGCTTTCTCGGCTGGGGCTTTTCTATGGGCTACCAGCGACTTGTAGAACACGCGCTTGATGTTCATTTGGAGAAGGGTGAAACCACGTCGGATTGGTTACAGCGTCCGCTGACTAACTCTCAGGAACACTATGCAGCATTAGATGTTGCTTATCTGCCTGCCCTTTGTCAGCAACAGCAGGCTGAACTGGCAGAGCGGGGGATGGCCAATTGGGCTGCGGAAGAGACAGCTTTGTTGTTGCCGCAAATGCCGGATAGGGACCCGGATGGGGTAACCTATTATCAGCGCTTTAGTCAGGCCTGGAAGTTATCACCGGAAAGAATAGCGGCGTTACGTGATCTGACTGCCTGGCGGGAGCGAATTTGCCGGCAACGGGATACGACTCGTAATAAGGTACTGCGAAACAGTGCTCTGTTGGATATAGTGAATAAGTGGCCTACAACGACTCAGGCATTGTCCCGGGTGGAGGATGTTCGTCATCAACAGGTCAGGCAGGATGGCGAAGTGATTCTTGGCTATCTTAAAACGGCCGCAGAGTCAGCCGCTGCAAAACCACCGGCGCCGATCCAGAGACCCTTGGGTTATCAGTGGAATAAACCCCTGAAGGCGCTAAAAGCGATGGCCCGTGCTAAAGCTGAAGAGCTGAATATAGCGCCGGAAATATTGTTACGAAAGAAAGATCTTGATGCTCTGATTCGGACTGAAAATCAGGGTGAGTTCAGCCTTCCGCCTAGCCTGTCCGGCTGGCGAAAAGAGGTGATTGGTGATGCGTTGTTGGAAAAACTGCAAAGCCTGGAAGTATAAATAGAGACCGTATGAAGAAGATTTGTAGCGTTTACAGAAGTTCTAAAAAAGACGAAATGTACCTGTACGTCGATAAAGCAGAGCAGTTAGCGAGGGTGCCTGACGCGTTGAAAGAGATGTTTGGTGCGCCTGTTCATGTTTTCGATATGCTGCTTACACCTGAGAAGGAACTGTCACGGGTTGAGGCAGCTAAAGTGTTGGAGGATATCCGTGAAAAAGGGTACTTCTTGCAGATGCCGCCGCCTAAAGATGACTATCTGTTGAACCTCCATCAGGATCGTCCAGAAACTGGCGTTCGCTAGTGGCTCATCAGGTTTTTTGGCGCTCTAAGTCGCTGCAGGAGATGTCTTCCGATGAGTGGGAGTCGCTCTGCGATGGCTGCTCTTTGTGTTGTCTTCATAAACTGGAAGATGAAGAGACGAATGAGGTGTATTACACCAGTGTGGTCTGCCATCTGCTGGATATGGATACTCTCTTTTGCACGAAGTATGAAGAGCGTTGTTCACTGGTGCCGCAGTGTGTAAAACTGCGCCCTGAAGATGTGAAAGAGTTTCACTGGTTACCACCGACTTGTGCTTATCGTTTAGTGCATGAAGGGAAGGATCTGTATGATTGGCACCCACTGATGAGCGGACGTCGAGAGTCGGTCAAGGAAGCGGGGGCTTCTGTTTTGAACTGGTTTGAGGTGACTGATGATCAGGTCGAAGAAGATGACTACATCGATTACCTGATTCAGTGAATGATGGAACGCCTTAAAAAAAACCGCTTACCGCGGTTTTTTTATGCCTGGCAGGCCGGATGGAAGCTCTAATTTTTATCATTATCCTGGGCAAAGCTGATATAGCGAGGCACCGATGTTTCAACAAACACCTGGATCATAGCTTTCATCATATCCTGGGTTATTCCTGCATTCGATAGCAGATCTGTTTCCAGGGCAATATCCATATCGTTATCAAGATAGGCCCGTGACAGACGGGTAGTGCGGTTCCACTCATTCATATCTTCGTAATTAAGCTTAAGGCCTGTGGAACCGAAATAGAGGTGTAAGTCGCCATCGTCGTGATTATAGAGCACGTAGATGTTACCTGCGGCTTTAAAGCGAATCTCTCCCTCCTCAATGATCCTCACTGATCCGTATCCTTCATCCCGAAGAACTTGTTTTACCTCGGTGTCAGAAAAGCGTTCTACTATAGTGCTGTCAGCCTGAGCGCTTATGGCGAGGAAGCTTAAGAGTATAGTCGATATCAGTGTATTCAGTGCTTTCATCATTCGTCCTGGATTTAGATGCTTTGTTCCTTGTAGGTCGCGGCATAATAACATGCTGCTGCAAAATAAATGGATGCGCTGAATCAGTGAGTTTTAGAAATAAATGGATTTTTTATGGTATATCTGCCCCTGAACAGGGGCAGAAAATAGTGACAGGGTGTTAGTTTGAGAGATAGCTCATTCGCTGAGCGAAAAGCTCCTGACAGGGCGCTATGATTGCCTTCAGGTCACTTTTCAGACGACTGCCCATGAGGTCGGTTTTCTCTGTTTTAAAATACTCGACGACCATGCGCTCTTCAGAACGGTTATTCGCGGCGATATCTATGCCATCACCGATACAATAAGCATAAACGGGCAGATGATTAGTCACCACTGTATCTATCTGATCAGGATCCAGAAGGAGTTTGCGTGAGGTTAGATAGCGTCGATACTCCTGAGCTGATGCGGCAGCCATTCCCTTTAACTGAGTACTGGTAAATCGTTTGGACTCATCCTGACTGGCTAAGAACTGTTTCATTCGGGTATGGACTTTAGACACTTCTTCGTTAAAGGTATGGGGGGCATAGCGCTCGTTGGTTGTACGATACAGTTCGAGTTCGGCTATTTTGCCTTTCAGGCTGGCGATCTGTTTGCGCATCTCGATGGCTTCATCGAGGAGCTTCACTCGCTCCTGCTTCATGTTGCTGATGACCCGTTGGGTCGGCGAAAGGTTATTCTGGCCGATGCTCGGAGCAAGTTCAGGATCAATTGCAGCGTTGGCAGGGCCGGAATCCGCGGGGCTAACCATCTCTCCGAAACCTTCTACTTTTTTTCTATTTTCTGCTTGCTGGTCACTGATGCCGGTGTAGATGAAATAACCCGTCGCTATGAGAATGATAAGCAGTACTGGTCCACCGATAAGTAGAGCGAGTTTTAGCTTGCTTAGCTGCATTGAGAAAGATGCCTGTCTGGTCAGTTTTTAATAGCTATATATTTGTCTGCCAGCTCAATCATATCAAGCAGTATTCTGCCCGTTTCGGTGAGAATCGCTTCTTGTTCAGGCCTGATGGTTTTACCCTGAGCATCTTTTTCAAGTAGATCATCCAGTTCACTCAGCTCGCTTATTTCGGGTAATTTCTTTGCTGCGCGACGTTGGTTTTCTTGTGTCAGAAGCCATTGTTCTGATGCCTCACGCTCACTTTGAAGTGTTGTTTCATTCAATGAGAGCTCTCGATCCAGTTTATTCTCATTCAGCCGTTCAAGCTGCGAGTTCATAAAGAGGAAGTCGGGATTTTGTTTTGTTCGTTTTGTATAACGTTCAATGAGTTCAGGCAGAATTGAATTAAAGCTGAAGTAGCGACGATGGGGTGTTTCAGCAACCATGTCCCAGGGTAAGGCGCCATCCAGTGAGCTTTCTCCTATCACTTCAGTGTCGTAGAGCGTAGGAAGGTTAACATCGGGTATGACGCCTTTATGTTGGGTGCTTTCACCGGAGATACGATAAAACTTTGCGTGGGTTAGTTTGATCTGACCATGGTGCAGTGGCGACAGCGTTTGTACAGTGCCTTTACCAAAGGTTTGGCCACCGACAATGATCCCTCGTTGATAATCCTGAATCGCACCGGCAAAGATTTCTGATGCTGAAGCACTTAAACGATTGACCAGAACGGCCATTGGCCCACGATAAGCGATTCGAGGATCCGGGTCTCTTAAAACCTGTACCCGATTGCCAGGGTCTCTGATCTGGACTGTCGGGCCCCGATTAATAAACAAACCTACAAGCTCGTTAGCCTCTCGAAGCGAGCCACCACCGTTATCACGAAGATCTATGATTAGCCCATCGATTTCTTCTTTTCTGAGTTCATTAAGCAGCTGAATCGTATCGCGGGTGGTACTTTTATAGTCTCTTTCACCTCTTTGCAGAGCAGCAAAATCAATATAGAAGGCAGGGATGCTGATGACCCCCAGCTTATAGGGTTTGCCCTGGTGATCGAGTTTGATAATGCGGCTTTGGGCAGCTTGCTCTTCCAGTTTGACTTTATTACGCTGAATCTTGATGACTTTGTGCTGTCCCTCTTTGCCATCAGCGGGGATGAGTTCAAGTTTGACGATCGTATCTTTCGGGCCACGGATGAGGGCGACTACTTCATCAAGCCTCCAGCCAACAACGTCCTGAATTTCACCATCTTCACCCTGACCGACACCGACAATCAGATCCGCAGGCTTAAGCTGACCGGCTTTTTCAGCGGGGCCGGCAGGAACCAGTCGGACTACTTTTGTATTCTCATTTTCGCTCTGTAATACCGCCCCGATCCCTTCCAGAGATAGGCTCATATTGATATTGAAGTTTTCGGATCTGCGGGGGGAAAAGTATTGCGTATGAGGGTCAAACTGTTGTGTAAGAGCGTTGGCAAAACTTTGGAAAACATCTTCACTATTGGTTTGCTGGGCTCTGGCTAGTTGGCTTTTATAACGTTTAAGTATGACCTCTTTTGCCTCATCAACGGTCTTATCCGCTAGTTTGAGACTTAACAGCGCGCTTTTCAGACGTTTACGCCAGAACTCGTCCATCTCGGCTTGGTTCGCAGGCCAAAGGCTTTTTTCTCGATCGGTTAACAATGTTTCGTCCAGATCAAAATTGACCTTGAAGTCTGGATCTTCCAATGTGGTAATCAGGGTTTCTAAGCGTTCCTGAGTACGAATCTGATAGCGGTTGAAGATGGTGTACGCTGCGGTCAAATCAGCATTCTTAATTTCGTCATCTATCAATGGGCGGAATTTTTGAAATTCTGTGATATCGGAACGATAAAAATATGCTTTTGTGGGGTCAAGGCTTTCTAAATATTGATCTAGCACTTTGCCCGATAGCTCATCATTCAGTACGATATCGTTGTAGTGATCCTGATTCAGAGAGGTTACGATATCAACGATGGTTTGATTATGAATAGGTTCTGGTTGTAAAACAGAATGCGTTTTCGCATTTGTCGGAAGCGCGATAACCAGGCTCAGCAAAATTGGAGTAGCGAGCAGTTGACGAAGTTTACTTGTGTTTATCAAGCTATATGTTCCTGTTTTACTACAAGGTATAGATTCTGAGACAGACAAATTGACCGCTTGTTCCCTTTGCTCAGATCTTCTGAGTGTAGTCTTGTCGTGAGCTGATGTAAAATCAACAGCTTATCTCTATTTTAATATTCAGAGCAGGTATTGCCAGCGTGATTAAACGAGTTTTTGGTATGGCGGTTTTAGCGACGATTGTCGCTATTTCAAGTGGTTGTGGTGAAAGTGAAGAGGAAAAACGGTTTCATCAGGAGTTAATTGAGAAAGCGCTGAATGACGATACTAAAAAAGCAGGCGACCGCTTCCTGGCTGAAAATGCAGAACGCGAGGGCGTTGTGATTACTGCGTCTGGGCTTCAGTATGAGGTATTGCAGGCTGCAACGGGTGATAGTCCGCGGATACAGGACGATGTCAGGGTTAACTACAGTAGCTGGAAAATCAACGGCGAAGCGTTTGAGAGCTCGGAAGCTCAGGAAGTGAAACCCATTTTCCCGGTGCGGAGTGTCATTAAAGGCTGGCGAGAAGCGCTTCTGAAAATGGCGCCGGGCTCAAAATGGAAGCTTTATCTGCCATCTGAGCTTGCCTATGGTGCGCGGAGTCCGGCAGAATCAATTCCAGCAAACTCCACTCTGATTTTTGAAATTGAGTTGTTAGAAGTTTTGCCTCACGAAAAGGCTGACCAATGATGCAAAAAGACCCGTTTAATCAACAGTTATTTGAATTCCTGGCGGATGCGCCTACACCCTTTCATGCGGTATATGAGATGCGGGGATGGTTGCAGCAAGCGGGTTATATTGAGCTCGAAGAGCAAAATGCCTGGAGTGTTCATCCGGGGGGACGTTATTTTATCGTGCGTAATGAGTCCTCAATCATTGCCTGGAATATGCCTGCGAACTCTGATCTGATCGATTCCGGTATGCGTATGGTTGGTGCTCATACCGATAGCCCCTGCCTGAAAGTGAAACCTAATCCTGAAACAGTACGTCAGGGGTGTTTGCGGTTGGGTGTTGAGGTATACGGGGGAGCGTTGTTGAACCCTTGGTTTGACCGTGATCTGTCGTTGGCTGGTCGCGTCAGTTATGTGGGAACAGAGGGTAATGTTAAAAGTGAATTGGTTGATTTTTCAAGGCCAATTGCGATTATCCCAAGTTTGGCTATTCACCTTGATCGTGAAGCCAATAAAGATCGAACTGTGAATCCGCAAAACGATTTGCCACCGATTCTGGCGCAATTACATGGAGATGGTAAAGCAGAGCTTCGCCAGTTATTGAAGAAAGAGCTGGCAGCGATCGATATCGACGATGTTGATGAAGTATTGGATTATGAGCTGTTTTTCTATGATGTTCAGAAGCCATCTTATATAGGTCTGGATAACGAATTCTTTGCCTCAGCCCGCCTGGATAATTTATTAAGTTGCTTTATTGGTTTACAGGCCCTGCTTGATTCAGATACAGATCAGGGCGCATTGCTGGTCTGTAACGATCACGAAGAGGTCGGCAGTATGAGTGCTGCCGGTGCGCAGGGACCGATGCTGAAGCAGTTACTGGAACGTTTGTTACCTGATTCAGAATCCCGTAATCGAATGATTGCTAACTCGATGATGGTATCAGTTGATAATGCTCACGCGGTACACCCAAACTTTACCGATAAGCACGATGGTAATCATGGCCCTCGGATGAACAGCGGAGCGGTGATCAAAATTAACGCCAATCAGCGTTATGCCTCAAACAGTGAAACCTCAGCGCTATTTCGTCATATTGCTCAGCAGGAAGGGGTAACGCTCCAGTCTTTCGTGGTAAGAAGTGATATGGCTTGCGGTAGCACTATAGGGCCTATTACTGCTGCTGAAATTGGGGTTAAAACAATTGATATAGGTGTACCACAGTTGGCGATGCACTCTATCCGTGAGCTGGCAGGCAGTGATGATCCGGTGAATCTGGCAAAAGTCTTAAGTCGATTTTATCAGCAGGCCAGTGTTTGATAGATCATTTCTATCTAACCTGATCTCAGGGCCTTAAATCAGGACTGGTGAAAGCCAGTCATTTGCTCAAGAATACGCATAAATTAGCTAGTGCCTCTTTTGGCTCCATCCAAGCTATTTCAGACTACTTTAATTGAGACATGAATCTATGTTGAATGACACAACGACCCGCTTAAATAAATATATCAGTGAAAGCGGTATCTGTTCCCGGAGGGATGCGGATCGCTTTATTGAGCAGGGGAATGTGTACGTCAATGGCAAACGTGCGTCCGTTGGTGACAGAGTCTCACCTGGGGATCTGGTCAAGGTTAACGGCCAGGCGATTGATCCGGAAGAGGCGGAAGACTTTATATTTATCGCCCTGAATAAGCCGGTTGGTGTGGTTAGCACTACTGAAGGTAGCGAACGTAATAACATTGTTGATTTTGTAAACCACAGTACCCGTATATTTCCGATTGGTCGTCTGGATAAAGATTCTCAGGGATTAATTTTTCTGACGAATAATGGTGATCTGGTAAATAAGATACTGCGTGCAGGTAACAAGCATGAAAAAGAGTATCTGGTGACGGTTAATAAACCGATAACCGATGAGTTTATTTCCGGCATGATGGCCGGAGTGCCAATGCTAGGGGTGATTACTAAGAAATGTAAAATCGTTAAAGATTCGTCAAAGGTATTCAGGATTACTTTGATTCAGGGTCTGAATCGCCAGATTCGTCGAATGTGCGAGCATTTTAATTATGAGGTTACAAAGCTGGACCGGGTTCGCATTATGAATGTAGACCTTAAAGGTTTACCAGTTGGCGAGTGGCGTGATTTGAACGAAACCGAGATGGCTGAGATACTAAAAGCCGCGGCAGGGTCCTCTTCGGAAGCGCCTACAGGTAAGAAAAAACGAAAAAACCACCTCGTAGCCAGCAGAAAGCTAAAGGAAGTAACAATCAAAGAGATAAGCCGAAGCCAGGCGATAGTCCTCGCGGGCGATCTGCTCGCCCCCCCAGAAAAGCTCGCCGACGTTAAGGATCACTTGTTCTAGCTGATCATAGGCGCCTTCAGGTGTTTAAGGATCGAGAAAATTGATCACAGTAGTCATTTGATTTACGTGGTAAGATCCTCTGCTTTTTAATCGAATGAGATTCGCAAATGTCAGATAAGTTTTTCTTTAAAGGTCGGCAGGATGCTCGTCAAAGTCATATTGGAAGTGGTTATGCGACTAAGGCAAGTCATAAAGCGGGCAGCAAGAAATTTCCGCTGACGTTGGTGGTTACTGATGAAACGCGACAAAAAGAAGTCGAAAAAATGGTTGCTGAGGCGGGGCTGTACGCTGAGATTAGCATTGATACAAATGAATCCGCGGTTGAGTCAATCGTTGAACTCGAGGCTTTGTTAAATAAAGGCTCGACGGTTACTTTGGAAAAGACGCCTGCTCGAAATGATCCTTGTAGCTGCGGTAGTGGGAAAAAATACAAGAAGTGTTGTGGTTAAGGTCTCACTATTGAAATAGCTCTGCTATTAAGCGGATATAAAAAATGTTGATAGAAGGGTTTGAAAGTGGTGAATGAAGGTTCAGCTGCCATTGTCTTGTGTAATCCAAAAAGCCCCTCAAATGTTGGTGCTGTGATGCGGGCAGCGGGTTGTTACAGTGCGACCGCAATCTATTATACAGGCACAAGATTTGAACATGCGGCTAAGTATCATCTGGATACCAAAAACGTAAATCAAAAAATACCTTTACGGGCTGTTGAATCTGTTTCTGAGCTTGCTGATGAACACCAAAAACTGGTTTGCGTAGAATTGGCAGAAGGTGCAATACCGTTGCCAGAGTTTTCTCATCCTGAAAATGCGCTATATATTTTTGGCCCGGAAGACGGCTCTATTGATCAATCGATTGTGAACGTCGCAGACTCTGTTGTATATGTCCCTACGATCGGTTGTATGAACCTGGCGGCTTCGGTCAATGTGTTGCTTTATGACCGAATGGCCAAACAAATCGATACTATTGACCACAGCGAACGTGTCAAAAAAAGTCGTGATGTTAATAATCGGCTGGTATTTAAGGGATCTGCTCGCGTATAAATGAGCCCAGGTTCAGAATATTAGTGAAACGAGTGACGACTAAAGGCTGGTTGATGCACTGATTAAACTAAGTGCGACATCATGTATTTGTATCGAGCTGACTGCTGGTATCCCAGATGACATCGCATTCTTTCTTAGCGGCGGCCTTGAGTAGCTGAATTATAGGAAAAGCCTGGCTGGTAAGCGTGACCTGAGGTTCATCGTCATTTGTAATACCAGACACCTCTGTAGCAGGCTGGTGTTTATTCGCTGCAACTTTTGTTTCTAATTGAGCCAGCGCCTTAGGGATGTCTTTGGCCAGTATTGCGCCAGGGATCCCGTCACCCTTTCCCATCAGTCTGAGTATCTTGATCGCAGTGTCGGCAAGCATTGTTATGTTTGCGCTGGCAGGGCATGAAAACGTAATAAGCATTTTTAACTCCTTAAGTTGTTCCTTTAATGCTCAGCAGAAAACCGTTGAAGATGTGAGAATTATTCATTGTAAAAATTACTGAGCTGCTGAAAGAAAGCCTTTGTCTCGCTCGTCGTCGGGCTTACTCATTGGATTCAGTTCAGGATTAAGCGGTGGTATTTCAAGCGTTGTCTTGAGGGCGGGTTTAATTGTTTCTGAATTTGAAGGGTTGATCACACCACTTGGAACCTGATTATCTTCAAAATCCTGGTCGATACATTTCTTGTAGGTATTAGGATTAACTCTGAGTGTGTCACCATTATCCAACAGAAGGTGCAAAGAATTAACGCCATTAAGGCTTTCCTGCCGTAACACTATTCCCTGGAGACAGGAATTATCAGGCTGCTCGTCTGAGGGTTCCATTCGATAACCAACCAGAGCACTATTTTTATACCCCGTAAACGCTTTGAATAGTGCTTCACCTATAGCAAACCATCGGGCTATTTCCAGGGGGGGTATCGTGAATTCTGCGGGTCTGTGTGCAATGTTATTGCTTGTATTCCGAAGGCTGGAAAGCCAATAGGCAAAAATATTGGGTAGTTCCAGGTCGGTATATTTTCTTGCACAGGTATAGAGGAGTTCGATTGCCGGGGGATGCATATTCTCTTTCAGGTGAGAGTAGACTTCATCACTTCGCTGGCTGAGCCACCATTTCAATGATGTTTCAATTGATGTTGTGAGCATCAGAACAGCAGACTGAAAGGAGCCTTCAATAAAACTGTCCCAGGCAAGGCTATATAAATTGAGATGGGGTTGTGCGCCTGCCTGGCGTTTAAGCTGCTCACCAATGCTTTTGATATCCTCCGTGTCTAACAGAATTTGTTTGCGTTCAAATAAGGCGGGCATGGGGATGATGATGCCTTTTTCATAGGCTTGTCTGGCTTGCTTATCAAGGTGCTCGCCGAGAGGAAGGAATTGGGCTCTTTCTGCTTCTGAAAATTCCCAGTGAACGATAGGCAAACTATGCGAAGCATCAAAAAAAATTTTTTCAAAGCTAAGCGACTGTAATCGGATCCCTTTTGATGTTCGACGGATGCTGCTATCAACATTAATTACAGCGGCTTTAATTTGGGCCAGTATGCGTCTGATTGAGTGCTGAATATCAGGGGATAAACTTTGCCAATTTGGGATATGAGATGGATTGTTGAAAGTTAAGGCACGAATCAGATTTTGTTGTTCGGTATTATTAAGTTCGATTTCTGTTGATATGGTGATGCCTGTCGGCTGGAACGAGACGCTATGCATACCCCAGCTTAAAGAGGGATGTGAATGGCTGTTAGAAAGTAACAGCTGATTAGTGTATCTGATACGTACACTAATTTTACTCATCTATAGATACCCTAGGCCGACTTAAAATTTAAAAAATGATGACAGATGATAAACCTGGAGGCTTTCATCGTTGGCAACATTTACCAAACTTAGCGTGCTATAGGATAAATAGCATACCTGTTGGATAAGCCCAAAGGAAGTGTAGGGGTATTAATATTGGGTGTTGTCATTTTTCATATGAATAAATGGCGGAAGTAGATTTGCTATTTATAAAGAAGGTTTTCTGAATTAAATTGGTTGTGAATAAGTCAAATGAGTTTTCTGTAGTAGCTCTGATAATCGCCTTTCGAGAGTTCCAGAGGTTCACCCCGTATGTGTGTCATGACGGCCTTGATAGTCAGTCTTTCTGCAAGACAGTCCTCAGAGGGATTACTATAGAGCAAGGTATTTGTTAGCGGTTTTCTGCCTATTAATTGATGCTTGAAGGTGATTGTCGGGACTTTTTACAACAACAGGGGTTTCACCTGACCCAGAGAGTATCTATGCTAAGTATCTTAAGGGTGATTGCTTCAAGAGCGGTGGTTTTGAAAACAATATATACAAGAGTCCGGGCAATCTGTCTTCTATTAATACTCTGGAGCAATGGTTTATATGCGGAGGGTATCAAAGTAGCGGTTTCATCAAATTTCACTGCTGCTGCTAAAGAGCTCGTGCAGCTATTTGAGGTTCAGCACGGTATTGAAGTTTCCCTGAGCTTTGGCTCAACCGGCAAGCTCTTTGCGCAGATTCACTACGGAGCGCCCTTTGACCTTTTTCTGGCCGCTGATGCCGAAAGACCAGCGAAGCTGGTTGCACTCGGCGATGCTATTAAAGATACTCAGTTTACCTACGCGATTGGCAAAATTGCTTTGTATAGTAAGTCTACTTCATTAGCGGGCCTGTCAATTGATCAGCTCAGAGCATTGTTAAGTAATGGTCTGGTAGCAATGGCAAACCCGAAGACGGCTCCCTATGGAGTAGCAGCGCAACAGGCGTTGGATAAAATGGGTGTATCGGAATCGCCTAATAGCAAACGGATATATGGTGAAAATATCGCCCAGACTTATCAATTTATTGAAACAGGAAATGTAAAACTGGGCTTTGTTTCTTTGTCACAGATGATAGTGAATCCGCGTAATGTCTATTGGCTGGTGCCTCTGGAATACTATCAACCTTTGAAACAGGATGCAGTACTGCTAAAGAGCGGGGCTGATAACCCAGAGGCGAAACAGTTCTTACATTTTCTTAACACCCCGCAAGCACGGTCCGTTATGCAAAAGCATGGGTATGGAGTGTGATATTGTTGTATGGAGTCGTACGGCAGGAGCGAAGGAGACTAGTCAATGCTTGATGCGATTCTTCTGACCCTGAAACTGGCCTCAGTGACGACGGTGATATTATTGTTGCTGGGAATTCCTCTGGCATGGTGGTTATCCAGATCAGGTTCCTGGTGGAGTGAAGTGGTTGCAACACTGGTCGCGCTGCCATTAGTTTTGCCTCCGACGGTGTTAGGTTTTTACTTACTTATTTTGTTGAGCCCCACCAGTGCGCCGGGTCAGATGATTGAGTCACTTATCGGATTTCGCTTGCCTTTTACCTTTGCCGGGCTAGTGGTTGGATCAGTAGTGTATTCTATGCCTTTTGTCGTGCAACCGATCCGTAACGCCTTCGATGCTATGGGAGAGCGACCGATGGAAGTTGCTGCGACCCTGCGAGCATCTCCGCTAAATGCCTTTTTCAATGTAGCGATTCCGCTGGCCAGCTCAGGTATTCTTACAGGGACCGTTCTTGGGTTTGCACACACAGTGGGTGAGTTTGGTGTGGTGTTGATGATTGGCGGAAACATCCCCGGTGAAACCCAGGTACTCTCGATCGCCATCTATGACTATGTTGAGACAATGAATTGGGAGATGGCTCACTTACTATCTCTGATGATGTTGGTGTTTTCCTTTCTGGTGATTCTAATTATGAACCTGTCAGAGAAGAAGCTGAGGAAAAGGCTGGCATGAGCCTCTATTGCAGATTTAAAGGCAGTTTAGGTCAGTTTGAGCTGGATGCAGACATTGAATTACCAGAGAGTGGTGTGTCGGTACTATTCGGGCCCTCAGGCTGTGGTAAAACCTCTCTGTTACGTTGTCTGGCGGGGCTTAGTCGCCTGGAAGGGCAGTTTGATATCAATGGGGAAAGCTGGCAGAACGATAAGCATTTCTTGCCGGTGCATAAGCGGCCTGTAGGCTATGTATTTCAGGAAGCGTCGCTGTTTCCCCATCTGAGTGTGCGGGCTAATTTGTTATTCGGTCATAAGCGGGTGAAAAGATCCCAGAAGGCGAATGGCTATATCTCTTTCGATCGGCTGGTCGAGTTACTATCACTCGGTCCACTACTCGAGCGTTCAGTGGTAAGGCTGTCGGGAGGTGAGCGTCAGCGTATCGCGATTGCCCGGGCGTTGCTAACAAATCCTCGTCTGCTTTTGATGGATGAACCTCTGTCAGCTTTGGATAGCCATAATAAAGCTGAAATCATTTGCTATCTTGAGCGACTGCAGCGTGAACTGACAATTCCCATAATCTATGTCACTCACTCCCATGAAGAGGTGTCTCGACTGGCGGATTATGTTGTTGTGATGGAAGCCGGCAGAACGGTTGCTGCAGGGGAGGTAAATGCGATATTTTCCCGACTTGATCTGCCGATTCAACATGATGAGATTGCTGGCTCTGTTCTCAACGGCGTGATTGCTGAGGCCGACCATCAGTGGGGGTTAGTGAGAATAGGTGTATCTGGCGAGTCAATCTGGTGTCGGGATACAGGGCTACAGTCAGGAGACCATGTCAGAGTAAGGGTTCTGGCTCGGGATGTCAGTATTGCGCTGAATCCGCTGGTTGGCAGTAGTATTCTTAATTGTTTGCAAGCGCAGATAACAGAGATAAAAGATGATGTTGCTCACTCGATAGCGTTGGTTCGGATAAAAATCAGCGACTCTCAAGGAGAACAATATATTGTTGCCAGACTCAGTCGCCGGTCCATCTCCCAGTTAGATCTACAGGTTGGGAAAAAAATCTGGGCGCAGATTAAATCTGTAGCGGTGATGTGATTCTTTCGATTTCATAAGAGATGAAGTTGCTAGATTATAGATTAAGGTATCTGCCGGGAGGGCACTCCCGGCGATAAATACTTAAGTTATTGCGGTGTGATACCCCGGATGGTTTCAGATCTGCGTCGCAGGTATTCCACTGTGGTAAGCAGTAATATCGACATACAGACTAACAAAGTTGCCACAGCCAGAATGGTTGGGCTAATCTGCTCGCGAATACCAGCCCACATTTGCATCGGCACCGTTCTTTGTTCAGCGCCGGCAATGAATAGTGCAACCACTACCTCATCAACAGATGTCATCAAAGCAAACAAGCCTCCGGAAATAACACCGGTCATAATCAGTGGAACCGTAATTTTAAAGAAAGCATAAGTGGGCGTTGCCCCTAAGCTGGTGGCTGCTCTGACCAGGTTGTGGTCAAAGCCGCTCAGAGTTGCTGTCACAGTAATCACTACAAAGGGTGTGCCTAAGGCGGTATGCGCCAGAATCAAACCTAAGTAGCTTTGTGAGACTCCCAGGGATGAATAGAAAAAGAACATCCCTGCTGCTGATATGATCAGCGGAACAATCATCGGGGAGATCAATAACCCCATGATCAGACCTTTGAATGGCAGTTCTGAACGACTCAGCCCTAGGGCCGCCAGCGTACCTAAAATCATCGACAGAATGGTTGAACAAATAGCGACAATAAAGGTGTTCTGGATCGCATTCATCCAGCGGTCGCTGGTAAAAAATTCCTTATACCAGCGCATTGAGTAGGCATCAGGTTCAAATGCCAACATCCCTTCTGTAAAACTAAAATAGGGCTCAATATTAAACGACAAAGGAATAATAATAAGCAGAGGCGAAATCAGAAAAATAAACACTAACCCACAAAAGGCACGAAAAGCGTAGTACCAGAATGTTTCCAAGGGCCCTGCATAAGATGGAAGTGCCATGGTGTTACCTCAACGTCATCTGATTGTTATTGCCTACAATACGGCTATAAAGCGCGTATATACCCATTACAAGCACTAAGAGTATGACGCCAAGTGCGGCGGCCAGACCCCAGTTAAGTGAGCCCTGCATATGATAGGCGATCATATTGCCGATAAACTGACCTGTCTGGCCACCAACCAGCGCCGGTGTAATGTAGTAGCCGATTGCCAGTATAAACACCAAAATTGCGCCTGCAGATATACCGGGCACTGATTGGGGTAGGTAAACGCGGAAAAAGGCGGTGAAGGGTGTAGCTCCTAATGAGCGCGCCGCTCGCATATAGCTGGGCGGAATGGTTTTCATAACGGAGTAAAGCGGGAGGATCATAAATGGCAGCAATATATGTGTCATTGTGATCACTGTACCTGTGGCGTTGTAGATCATACTGAGACGACTGTCATCGTTGACTAATCCAAACCACACTAATATGTCATTGATGACACCTTGTCCCTGGAGCAGTGCTATCCATGATGAGGTTCTAACCAATAAGGATGTCCAGAAGGGGAGTAGTACAAGAATCATAAGAGTGTTAGCTGTTCTCATCGGTAGTGAAGCCAGCAGATAGGAAACAGGGTAGCCCAGCAGTAATGTTAACAGGGTTATCAATACTGACATCCAGATTGTACGCCAGAGCATTTTGAAATAGACCCGTTCCTTCTCGGGCAGCATTTTGATTTCGCCGTCAGGTGTTGTTTCCATATCAAAAGCGGCAATGTAGTACGACGCTGTCAGGCTTTTTGATTCCCGTTTAATGATTTTCCAGGTATCAATGTCGGCCCAGCCAGCTTTGATTTTTATAACTTTGTCTTTATAGGGAGGCTTCAGCCGGCCTGCCTTTCGTGCGGTACCTGTTATCAGGCTGCGCATCTTACTTCGTTCATAATTTAGTCGGGTTGCTGCTTTACCAATGGTATGGTTTTTACGGCCTTCAGCAAGATCCGTTACTAATGCGGCAAAGGTTGCTTCATCCGGTATATCCTTGCCATCCCAGTCCGCCAAAGCAGCAGAGGTGTTTGGCATGTACTCAAGCACCTGTGGATTATCAACCGAGCGGTATAGCATCGATACGATAGGGGCTACAAAAGTTACCATAATGAAAATAAGCAGTGGAGCGACCAGAAACAGTGCCCGGAATTTCTTGCGGCGCAGAGAGCGATGCATATCTGCGGTTAAGCGTTTTTGTTCTTCCGGGGTTAACTGGCCTTCGGCCTCAACAGTATTTGTCATCATGAGGAATACAAACCCTTTTATAAAGATGAATTAAAGAGCGGCTGTAATAGCAATAACCGCCTGCAGTGTGAGCCATCATCCAAACTCAGACCAAAAACTGAATTCTGACCGACTGATCTATTAGCCGGCATTGTCATCAGTATTAAGAACTTACAAAGTTGTAGGGCTCCCTGAGGAGCCCTACTATTTACTTTCTTATTGTACTAACCAAGCGTTAAAGCGTTGACGGAGCTCATCGCCATTATCAGCCCAGAATTCCGCATCCTTTTTAATAGGCGTCTGGAAGTTAACTGGGGTCGTTGGCATGTGAGGTGCCATTTTTACACCGGTTTCTTTATGCGTATCTACTAGAGGGGCAGAAGACTTACGGGCAGGGCCGTAGGAAATATACTTAGTCTGATCTGCAAGGCGTTGGGTGTCAGTGGCAAAGCGAAGATAGTCCATAGCGGCTTCTTTATGAGGCGCGCCTTTAGGAATGATATAACCGTCAAGCTCGTAGAGCTGACCGTCCCAAATGATGGTGAACGGCTGATTTTCAACTACCTGAGCGTTAAATATACGGCCATTATAAGCCGACGCAATAGCGACTTCTTCATCAGCCAGTAGCTGTGGTGGTTGTGCACCGGCTTCCCACCAGATAATCTGATCTTTGATGGTATCCAGTTTTGCAAAAGCACGCTCTACACCCTCGGGCGTGTCAAGAACGTTGTAAACCTCGTCATAAGGTACACCGTCAGCTGCGAGTGCCCATTCCAGGTTAGCATCAGGCTTTTTCTCCAGAGCCCGTTTGCCCGGGAATTTTTTAATGTCAAAGACGTCGGCAATCGTACTGGGTTTCTCACCGGGGAATGCTTTGTCGTTGAATGAAAACAGGGTGGCATACACAATGGTTGGTACGTAGCAGCCAGAGAGCGACCCCTCAACAAAGTCATCCATTACTGGTGTGCCGTCTGCACCTGGATTCAGGTCTTTTTCATAATCCAGTTCTTGAGCAATGCCCTCGTCACAGGCCAGGATTGCATCACCTTCGAGTATATCGAGAACATCCCAGGTTACATTTCCCGCTTCTACCTGTGCCCGAAGACCTGCCAGGCCGTTACCTGATTTATCTTCATCAACGATTTTGATACCTGTTTTAGCAGTGAAAGGGTCACTGTAGGCCAGGCGTTGAGACTTAGTATATGCTCCACCCCAGGATACGACTGTCAGCGGCTCTGCAGCGGTTGCGGCAGAAACACAGACCGCAGCACCCAGTGCTATGACAGACGATAGTTTGGAAAATTTCTTCATTTGATATTTCCTCTCAGGCTTTGTGACATAGCGCTTTCTTCACATAAAACGCTGTTTTTTTGTGCCCATCAGACAGCGATGGATCATTTTATATACTCAACTTAGAGCTTGTCAGGCTGGATCAAGCGCACGGCAGTCGTTGGAAGACCAGCCGATAGGGGTTATTCCCCCAACTTCCAATCCCTTGTTATCAGTGGAATTGGGAACCTTTACGATGAAGTCGTCATGTCCGCAAACATTCATGCGCACGCGTTTATGATCTCCAAGATAGATTACTTCCTCAACTTTGCCATTGAAAACGTTGTCACACTGCCCCTGTACCGGTTCAAGAAAAACTCGTTCAGGACGAAGTGACAGCGTGCTTTCCTTATCAATGCCGGCGGTATTGATATCCAGAGCGGTGACTTCCTCCCCGGTAGGTAAGCGGATAGTACAGAGGCCATCTTGAGTCGATTGCAGGGTGCCAGACAGTTTGTTGTTTTCACCAATGAACTGGGCAACAAAAGAGTTGATTGGTTTCTCGTAGAGCTCAGTAGGCGGCGCAAGTTGTTGAATGACTCCGTCATTAAAGACGGCGATGCGGTTTGACATTGTTAATGCTTCAGACTGATCGTGGGTCACGTAAACGACGGTAACCCCCAGACGTTCGTGAATATGCTTGATCTCGTACTGCATCTGTTCACGTAGATTTTTGTCGAGAGCACCCAGAGGTTCGTCCATGAGAATAAGCTCTGGCTCAAATACCAATGCCCGGGCTACTGCAACACGTTGTTGCTGGCCTCCGGATAGCTGAGCAGGGCGACGGTCTCCAAAGTTACCTAATTCGACCATATCGAGGGCTCTTTTTACCCGTTCTTCGATATCAGATTTGCCCATATTACGAACCTGAAGAGGAAAAGCGAGATTTTCAGCAACCGTCATATGGGGAAACAATGCATAATTCTGGAAAACCATTCCGATACCCCGCTTGTGGGGCGCTACATTGTTGATAGAGTGGCCATCGAGGTAGATGTTTCCGTGGGTAGCTGTTTCAAACCCTGCCAGCATCATCAGCGAAGTAGTTTTTCCTGAGCCAGAAGGCCCAAGCATCGTCAAGAATTCTCCACGGGGTATATCAATGTTCAAATCCTTAACCACAAGGAGTTTCCCATCGTAGCTTTTCTGAACACCCTCAAACCGTACAAAAGCCTCACTGGAAGCTGAATTTTCCATCTGTTTTTATGCTCCGCTACAATCTGTTATTTGTTGTCTGCAAATTTAAAATTGGTAGTTAGATACAATTTTTTATTCTTTTATTACCCTACGATATTCCATGCCAAGAGTGCAAACATAACCTTTGTAAAGATGTAATTAAGTAATAATGTACTGTTTCATGCCTTTTGATGTTCCGTTTTCTCTATCATTATTGCCTATTTGCGACATTCAACTATTTGCTTTTGACGCTTCTGTAATAGTAAAGGTGGATAATGTTCTATTTGTATCCAGTGTTTCACGTAATCAATATCGGTTTATTACGTCTGCTTTTTCCTTAAAATCGGCATACTTATTAACTTGTTTTTTTGCTCTGAATAGGAGATCAGAGTATGACGCAGGTTTGTCGTCTGGAGCTTTGATACAACAAAGTGATACTTTCAGGTAGAAAGTTTTGGTTGATGAACTAGGTGGAGAGAGGACTCCCCAGAAGTTGACCTGAGTCTCTGGCGCGACAGGGTTCAGAATAGGCTGTCTTGGTATTTTTAAGTTACATTTAATCTTCAATATGACGTGAAACCTTAATCAGAATGCTGACTGCGTTTTAGTTGTATTAAATGTCTTGTTAACCACAGCAATATCTCAAAGACTGCCTTAATAAACATATAAATGGCTAGCTCAAGACTCCTGTTGTATGACTTTGTATTCCTTAGTCACCTGCACATAATGAATCTAAGCATAGTCTACTCTAAGGTGAATGCACCAAATGTGATCTCTGCCGGTAAGAGGGTTCGCTATAGGATCATTTTAGTAATAGCGATAAAACGGCAGGACTCAGGTCTGGTCGCGGGCAGAGTACGCCGCATTTGGGAGTGTTATTTTTGTGGTGATAGGTGTCTGAGAACTGGTTTGGACTCAGGATCTGTTTTGTAAATCACTATCAGTGCAGGTCGGGAAAACTGATCGGATCAACAAACTACCAGAAAAGGCGTGTGAGTGGCTAGTTCGAGAGGAGTCTGCAGGGGCTATCATCAAAGAGCAGGGGCCCAAGTAATAGCCGGCGTAGATGCGAGCCTTCATAAAATAGCTTTATGAAGGCTCGAAGATCGGGCATGAGGGTAATCAGCGTTTGTACTTGCCAGACCCTTTTCCCCTACCGCCTTTACGTCCTTTAGGCTTTGGGGAGCTATGGTTATCGTCTTTGAATGCTAATTCAAACTCAATTTTACGTTGGTCCATATCAACACGCACAACTCGGATTTTAATCTTATCGCCAATACTGAATGTCGCTTTGGTGCGTTCACCGACTAAGCGCTGTTGAGCGGCATCAAACTGGTAATAATCGTTATTCAGAGCGGTAACATGTACCAGGCCTTCTACTTGTGTGTCATCCAGTTCAATGAACAGGCCGAAGTTGGTTACGCTGCTAATAACACCGCCGAAGATATCCCCGACATGTTCTTGCATGTACTCACATTTGAGCCAGGCTTCAACATCCCATCCAGCTTTATCAGCGCGACGTGATACCTGCGAACAATGCTCTGCCAGGTTTTTCATTTTTGCCAGATCATAGGGGTAGCTTTTGCCTGCTTCCAGAGGCTGAGCTGTCTTTATTCTGTGTACTGGGTCAGATCCAACACCAGTGACTTTCTTCAGTGCTCGGCGAAGCACACTGCCACTTTCGCTTTGGCGAATAATAGAGCGGATCGCCCGGTGAACAAGCAGATCGGGGTAGCGGCGTATTGGGGAGGTGAAATGTGCATACGCGGGGTAGGCTAAACCAAAGTGCCCCTGATTGTCAGAGCTGTATTCGGCCTGACTCAGTGATCGCAGCATCATTGTACGAATGATTTGTGCATCATTACGCTCGCCGATACTACGTAGTAAACGGTCATAATGTGCCGGTGTTGGTTTATCTCCACCAGCCAGGTTAAGACCTCGTTCACTGAGGAATTCGCGCAGGTTAGTCAGTTTCTTTTCTACCGGCCCTTCATGAATACGGTAGAGTGCTGGCAGTTCCAGTTTTTCGAGAAACTGAGCAGTAGCAACGTTAGCGCAAAGCATGAACTCTTCGATCATCTTATGGGCGTCGTTACGCTCCACAGGAACGATCTGATCAATCTTTCGATCTTCGGTAAATTTAAACTGCACTTCCTGCTTTTCAAAGTCGATCGAACCACGTTTCGTACGAGCTTTTCTCAGCGTAGCATAGAGCTGGTGTAGCGCGTGAAGGTGTGGAACCACATCAGCATGCTTGCGGGCAACCGTTTTACCAAGGTCGGTTTCTGCAGCGGAAACCAGCGCACCGACCTGAGTATAGGTCAGGCGTGCATGGGAATGAATGACGGCTTCGGAGAACTTATAGCTGGTCATTTTACCGGCTTTGTTGATCGCCATCTCACAAACCATGACAAGTCTGTCGACATGGGGATTCAATGAGCATAAACCATTAGATAAGGCTTCCGGCAGCATCGGTACTACATGGCCAGGGAAGTAGACAGAGGTACCTCGTTCTGCCGCTTCCTCATCCAGAGCGCTTCCCGGTACGACATAGTGTGATACATCGGCTATCGCAACCGATAAGCGCCAGCCCCCGGACTTACGCTTTTCACAATAGACTGCATCATCAAAATCACGGGCATCTTCACCATCGATAGTGACGAAAGGGCGGTCTCGCAGGTCTGCCCGGTGTTGCTTATCTGATTCACTGACTTCATCACCCATCGCTTCTGCCGCTTTGAGTGCGTCCTGGGGCCACTTATGAGGGATGTCGTGGTTACGAATGGCAACGTCGATCTCCATGCCTGGGGCCATTGAGTCACCCAGCAGTTCGACGACCTTGCCTTCAGCATTAAAACGATTACAAGGGTATTCGGTTATCTCAACGGAGACATACTGTCCCGGCTGCGCGCCTTTTAGCTGATCATCGGGAATATCAATTTCATTACGAATCCGACTGTTTTCTGATTGTAGGAAGTATTCACCGTCTTCAACTTTTAAGCGGCCAACCATCAGGGTCATATTCTGTTCAAGGACTTTGACTATCTGACCTTCCTGGCGGCCACGGCGATCAACACCGCTGATACGTACTTGTACGCGGTCTCCATGAAAGGCTTTGAGCATCTGACTGTTGTGTAGGTATAGGTCATCACCTTCGCCGTCCTGAGCCAGAAAGCCAAAGCCGTCAGGGTGTCCAATAACGCGGCCTTGAATCAGGTCTTCTTCTCGCAGCAGGCTATAGCCTTTGCGTGGATCGAAATTAAGTTGTCCGTCGCGTTCCATCGCGCGGAGACGGCGTCTCAGGGCTTCTTTCTCTTCGCTTTCGAAAAGCTGTAATGTTTTTCCCAGCTGTTCTCTGTTTAATGTTTTACCGGGTTCATCAAACAGCCCCATGATGTATTCACGACCGGGAATAGGGTTACTGTATTTTTCAAAATCTGCAGCATTTATTGCTGCTTTGGTATTGTTACTCATTCTTTTCTCAAATAAACAACCTCAGACTTTACCCGGTGGTTTAAAGAACTCATTGTGCATGGGCCTGGAAACGATGGGGAATACTGTGGTCGGTATCACTCATTATGTTGAGTGAATCAATTGGGTTGATGTTCAGAACAGCTAATATGAGCTGAGCTTCTTGCTAAAATCTGAACACCAATAAAATCATGCTGAGATTTTTCATATGTTATCTCATGCATGTGACATAAATATTTACACTGCCGCGGGTGCTGAAAAACAATTTTTGCGGCATATCTCCTGCGAGTTAGCTTCTAAACCAGGCCATTTACCAAGCCTGTAATTCAGCAGGAATAAAACGTATTCAGGCAAGATAAGTTGTGTCAGTGCCTGATTTTTTCTGCTCGGTTAAAGTTGACTGTTTCGTTTAACTGAATCGAAATAGCCTGAAGTAACAGACAGCTATAACGCTGGAGAACCGAACAGCAGAAAGAAATATCTTTGTAGCGAAAAATAAGACTGGAATTTAAAACAGAGGGACGAGAATACTAAGCGTAATACAACGACAGCAAATGGTTAAAAAATAGACTTTTTCTAAGCTAAGGCCACTATATAGTGTTAGCGTGTTTTGTCAATGTTTCGGTGTGGTTGCTTTGTACTCATATAACATTGATTGTAAGTTCTTATGAAGGAGGCTCTATTGAGAGAGCAAATGATGAAGACTGTGGTATTGATACATTCTGTGAATGCTCTGGTTCTCCTCCCATCGCGCATTTACACATTCTATTTTTGAGTATTCTTAGTCTTAGGGGGATGCCTGAATACTCCTATTCCTAACAAAGCTACTAGCGAAAGCGTGCGTTGATCGTGTGACGTACGCAAAGGGATATGGTTCATGGAGATAACTAGGCTGTGAGGTTATATAGCTAATTGGCTTTGATTGCGTCCATTCTGCTTAGCTTCATAGAGCGCTGAATCAGCAGCACGAAGCAAACCGCCGATATCGGTGTGATTGTTTTTAGCTAATACTGCGCTTCCCGCACTGATCGTTATAATGCCGACAGGTGAGTGTTTATGCGGTATGGCCAGCCCTGCAACCGAAGCGCATATTTCTTCGGCCAAGTGTTGCGCAGTGAAACCATCGGTGTCCGGTAAAATAAGTAAAAACTCCTCGCCTCCATAACGTGCAACCAGGTCACCTGGCCGATGAATTTTTTGAAGGAGGGTTTTGGCTACTGTTTTCAGGCATTCATCCCCCGCTTGATGTCCAAGATGGTCATTGTATTTTTTGAAAAAATCGACGTCCAGCATAACCAATGCTAACGGCCTTGCATGTCGTATCGCTCTTGCCCACTCCTTGTTCAAGGTGAAGTCCATGTTACGTCGATTAGCCAGGCCTGTTAGCTGATCTGTATTTGATTCTTCTTTTAGTTTGAATTGAGCTTCTTCGGTAAAGCTCAGTAAAGCAAAGACACCGCTAATTACACTAAAAACAGGCCAGATAACTTGTGAAGAGATGATGGTGGCGCTGAAGAGTTCAGGTGAAAGCTCTAGTAACGCTGACCGAGCAGCGAGGCCTGCAGCCATAAAAAAGCAGGCGTAAGCCAGAACTATATCCGATGGGTTTCTGTGTTTTTTTACGTTGATGAAAAGGTAGCCAATAATACAAAATGCTAAAGGCACAAATAGAGCGCTAACGTGTAACGCGCCATTAAAATTAGCCACGTAGGTAAAGTAGCCTAAGGCCAGGCTGTTAATGACAAACATAGCGGTTACTAGTGTAAGTGGTAATGAGTACTCGCAGCGTTTGTAACTAAAAATAACTAACCCCCAAATAAATACTGAAGACAATATGGCGGATACTATTTTTAATACAATGCCGATCTCAAATACATATAAAAACCAACTCAGAAAATTTGCAGTAAAGGCAATCGTAAAGAAGAGGATGGACTTCTGCTTACCTTCAGGGTCCTTGATTCTTGCCCCTGAAAACGCCAACACCAGGTTTATTAATGCAACAGTAAAGAAATAGGCCTGCTCAGCTGTCATTTATATTCTCTTTCAGAGTAACGCTTCGATACGATTGGCAATAGTGTTGTCGAATAGTGTCTGTGTGCTTAATTCTGTATGGCTGGGGTTGTGTTGATCGCGTATAAACCTGTCTAAAAGGGCGCGAGGCTGGCAGTTGTTGTGCCGATGTAATGGAATATATAGCTTCATTGTATAGGCATTAATAGACTTGTCGCTATTCTATCTGAAAAGTACTCTGTCAGTATTGAACATAGGTACTATTATTCTTTGTAGGGTGATTTAACTGAAGTTCACAAGGTGAAAAGAAACGATCCAGAGTAGCTGCATATAGTCTAAATAGTAGTAAAAGTATGGAGAAGTAGTTAAAGGAATTGCTTTGTTAAGGATCAGCGAAGGGGAGGCAGCTGAAAGCAAGTATGGTCAATCAGATCAATCGGTAGTCGAAAAAGGGTTATTAAACCTTGATCTGTTTATAACTACTTTTGATAGTTATCGCTTCCAATCTGGAAGATTATGCATCATCTTGATATCGCCGATCATTGCCAATGCTTGTCATTCCTCAAGAGGGGAGTGAGTACCTCCTTCCTATCTAATGTACCTCTGCTCGAAATGTGCTTGCATGGGTCGCGCTCTCTGAATATTATTAATATATTAACTACTTGCTGGTGCATCAACAGCAGAGCCATAAGCTAGGAGAATCGAGTAATGCAATATCATCTGAATGGGTTTAAACCCGGTAATTACCAGGTTCCTGATGAGGCTAGAAAGCCTTACCCAGAGCCGCCGATTGTGGACCTGCCTAATGAAGTGGATGTGTTGATCATCGGCACAGGCCCTGCAGGCTTGACTATGGCAAGACAGTTATCTGAGTTTTCAGATATTAAAACATGCATAGTTGACATGGAATCTGGCCCCTTGCTGTTTGGACGCGCAGATGGGATCTCATGCCGTACCATGGAAATTATGGAGGCCTTTAATAGTAGTGAAATGGTGGTTAAAGAAACCTACCAGCTGAAACAAAACACATTCTGGGAGCCAGATGCGGAAAATCCAGAGAACATAAAACTTACACACAAAATTGCAGATGCCCGTGCTGGGCTTTCCGAGTTTACACACGGCATTGTTAACCAGGCACGCCTGCATGAGCTGCTGGTTGATGGTATGGAAAGATCGGTCACCCAACTCAGCCCTGATTATAGTCGTGAACTGGTTGAGATGAAGATTGATGAAAGTCTCACTCAGGATCTTGATGCTTACCCTATAACGGCAACCTTCAAGCGAGTCGATGACGCAGGCGCAGGTAAAACTGAAACGGTTAAAGCGCGTTACATTGTAGGTGGCGACGGTGCCCGAAGTAATGTTCGCAGAAGCATGAATATCCCTCTGGAGGGTGACTCTGCCAACAAAGCGTGGGGCGTCATGGATATTCTGTTGAATACGGATTTCCCAGACATTCGCGTTAAGAGCTTTATTCAGTCAAAAGAGCATGGTGCGGTCATGACCATTCCGCGTGAAGGTGGCTATCTTTGCCGGTTCTATGTAGAGCTGGATCTGCTTGGCAAGGACAAGCGTGCTAAGGATGTCAAACTGACCGAGCAAGACCTTATCGCCAAAGCTCAGAAGATTTTTCATCCCTATACACTGGATGTGAAAGAAGTGGCCTGGTGGTCAGTCTATGAGGTCGGTCAGCGTATAGCGGAGCGTTTTGACAATCGCCCAGTGGGTAGTTCAGAGGATATTATTCCCCGTGCATTTGTTGCTGGTGACGCCTGTCATACGCACAGCCCCAAAGGCGGATGGGGTTTGAATACTTCGCTCCCTGACACCTTTAATCTGGGCTGGAAACTGGCTGCTGTACTTCAGGGCAGAAGCCATTCAAAATTGCTGAGTACCTACGGTACGGAGCGACGCAAAGTGGCGCAGCAGTTAATCGACGCCGACCGTGAGCTATCTAAGCTGGTTGCTACCCGGCCAAACGCAGGCGATAACTCCGAGCAGGCAAAAGTAGATACGGCTAAGATCGAAGCTTTTATGCAACGACAAAGCGGCTTTGTCTCCGGAACATCGATTGAATATTACCCATCGTATATTTGTACAGGCCAGGATAACCAACAGTTGGCTTCTGGCTTTAAGATTGGTCAGCGTTTTCATTCGGCTGAAGCGACTCGCGTAGCAGACGGTAGAAGCCAGCACTTGGGGCACTTAGTTAAAGCGGATGGTCGCTGGAGGATCTTCCTGTTTGGCGATACGCAAGCTCCCACAGATCCTTCATCGGCTGCATATCAATTCATCGATTTCCTGGCCAACGATGAGTCTTCACCGGTGCAAAAATATACACCGAAGGGCTCTGATATTGACTCGGTCTTTGATACCTATGCGGTGTTCCAGCAACAAGATCTGTCGATGCACGGTCTGCAGGACTACCTGTGGCCTGCAAAAGGCAAGTACGGGCTGCGGGACTATGAAAAGGTATTCCAGTCTGATGCAAGCAATGACATCTATGACCTACGCGGAATTGATCGTAGCACTGGGTGTATAGTGGTTGTTAGGCCTGATCAGCATATCGCTACCATCCTGCCTGTCACGGCACACGAGGAGTTAACGAAGTTCTTTGATGTCTTCATGATTGAACAGAAGTAACAATCTCTTCGCGTTATCAAATACTCCTCTAAGCCCGTCGGTTGAATTCTGGCGGGCTTTTTTCTCTCTCCAGATAAGTCCAGTTTCGCGACACCGTGAAACAACTAGAAACCAAGTGTAGATATGGCTAGATATTCTGGGCGGGCATAATGTCGTTCTTTGACATAGAGTAGAGCTCTGATTAATTTAAGAACGTCTCTAGCTCAGCTATCGACATAAAGAAGATACTTAACGTCTGTAGAAAATAACAGACAACAAGAGATTTGTTGTAGCAGCAGCCTCCTGTTCAATCTGCTTGATGTTGGTTTTTTGATAAACTCGATTCTTCAGCGTCTATCCCGATAGGGTATGACAGCTCTGATGGACCTGTAAGGATTGGGCCGCAAGCCGATTTCTGAGTTAGTTTTAAAGGGACCTGTGAAAAAAGTTAACAATATGCCAAAAGCAGTCATCAGTTTCACGTAAAGATTAGAGCCTTATCGCTCCAAAATAACATCACGCTCAAGAAAGTATGCCACCACAGCATCCCCGAAAGCAGAAAGACTCTTACAGTTTCAATGAGCTGAGTAGCGGACTAAGTAAAAGAGTGATAGCCATAACGATCCAGGTTAGGCAGATAAGCCAGTATGTCCACGGGTTCTGGTGCTTGCTGACTAACTCAAATAGATGAGTTGTACCGCTTTTAAGGTCGGGTATAACCCAGCATAGGATAATTACTCCCCATAACCACATTAGCTGCAACCCAACAGCCAAATAGATCAATACCAGCCCGAGAATCGCTTTCCACTTTGTGCTTTCCATGATTACTCATCTTATGTCGGTATAGGAAGCGCTATAATCTAGAAATAACTGGAGTTAATCCAGCCTATATTTCTGGCTTTAACGAAACTTCGCTTAAGACTACGTCCAAGACTGTTATATTTCTCGTAAAACCAGGCCTGTCCCTCTTCTAGCGCTTGAGGCGTCATCTGCTTCGGCTGAAAAACGGCATGGGTGCCATCGTAAAGCGACCAATCTTTCGTTAATAAGCGTTGCTCATCTTCTAACTGCTGATAAAAAGTAGTACCCGGATATGGGGTGATAATAACTGAATGGCAAACATCCAACTCAACATCTTCAACGAAGGCTAACGTCTCTTCGAAGATGTCGCTGTTATGCTCATCGAAACCAAATAGCATCGCAGAATCAACAGCGATATTATATTCGTGTAGTTTACTTATATATTCTTTGGTTTTATCTATTTTGATGAACCCTTTTCCTGCCGCTTTCAACGCTGCACGGGAAGGTGTTTCGAGTCCTGATAGCAGATAAAAAAGGCCACTCTGAGCCGCGGCTTCTAGCAGGTCATCGTGTTCTGCAATGTTAATGGTCGCTTCTGCTACCCATTTAATATTAAGCGGTTTTAATGCTTCAAATAACTCAAACGCATACTCTCGATCGGCAATCAGGTTGTCAGCATGAAGCTCAATGTATTCAAGTCCAGACTTACGAATTTCATCGATTACCTGATCAACTGGGCGATTATGCATACCATCAAAAAAGCGATGGACCGTGCAATATGAGCATTTAAACTTACAGCCCCGTGAAACCACAACGGAGCCCAGTCCACCATAGGGAGTCAGATCCATATATTCATGTGGAAAAGGGCGTAGGGATGACAGGTCTGAAAGCTGTTCTCCATGATAGCGAGTCTTCAGTCCCCCATTGGTGAAATCATTCAGCAAATCGGGCCAGACTGTTTCGGCTTCACCGATAATGACCGCATCACTGTGTTCAAGTACTTCATCAGACATGAAAGATGCATGCAGGCCACCAAAGATGACTGCTTTACCTTGTTTTCGGTACTCATCGGCTAAGTGATAGCCCCTGTATGCATCGGGTGTGGACATAAATATTGCAATTAAATCGGCCTTGATTGTCAAATCAGCTGCGCCCTGGGATGTTTCATCGATCAGGTCAACTTCAACCCAGTCAGGCGTTGCAGCAGCTAATGAGTAAATACTTTGAGGAGGCGCTCCCATAAATTGCTTATAGTCTTTAAATGCGCCTGCGGCTGATGCTTTAATAATGTAAATCTTCATGACTTTTTCCTTAACAGAGATACAAGATCGCTACACAGACTTTATTGTTTCAGATTTTTTTTTAGATTGTCTTTCTGGTTGCCAGCCAGGGCCGCGAAACAGGTATCCTAAAACTTCACCAACACCTTTCGCTTTAACCAGATCACGATATAGCTTTGGAAATTCATAGAATTGAACTGTGATCGGGTTTTTACTGGTCATAGGTGTTGTAAGGCCATAATTAGGCAGCTCTTCCTCTTTGTGAAAGGTACCAAAGAGACGGTCCCAGATGATCAGAATACCGCCAAAGTTCTTATCGATATATTTCCTGTCAGAACCGTGGTGTACGCGATGATGAGAAGGGGTGTTAAACAGCCACTCGATGGGGCCAAGTTTTCCTACCATCTCGTTATGTAGCCAGAACTGATAAGCCTGTACTAAAACTTCAGCAGCGAAGATAAGGATAGGATTAAAACCCATCAGTACCAGCGGTAGGTGGAACATTACTGAAACAATCGGATCAAAAAAGCTGAATCGGAAAGCGGTGGCCGTGTTCATCATTGATGAACTGTGGTGTACCGAATGCGCCAGCCAGAATAGTCGGACCTTATGAATAACATAGTGTTCGATGTAATAAGTCAGATCAGCAAGCATCAGTACCAGCAAACCGGTGTAACCGTTAATCGGTAGTTTCCAGGGGATCATCTCGTGAATCATAAAATAGAGATAAACCCCGGCACCAAATGTAAAAATTTCAGCCAGATAGAAAGGAACCTGGGTGAACATGCTGGAAAGAGTCTCCAGAAAGCGTTCACCGCTGAATCGTTTAGTAATCAGATCATCTGTTAACTCCAAAGCGATAAAGAAGAGTGCGAATACCAGGGTCCAGTCATAGATATCAAAAGAGATATATTCAAAGAATTCCAGCCAGAGTTGTTCGTTCATCTTTTTTCCCCTACTGAATAGCCATGTAAGCTGTAAATTGATTGACCTGATAATCCGGTGATAAAAGGTAGATCTCGTAGTCGCCTTTAAACTTAAGCGGATTTACAAATTGATTGGCCTTTGCCCAACCATCCAGAACATAGTTGTTTGGCATAACTGCATACTGGCCGGGATCAACAGTGATGGCATGAATACGGCCGTTAAATCTAAAGTTTTTAGGTGCTGGATACCCTAGCGTTACACTCACCTGATTCTGTTGTTGGTTATAGCTATGGTAAACGGCAAATACTTTAAATGGGTCCCTTGGCGTTAAGGTAGTTGCGAGATCCTGTTGCGCGAATGCTTGCCAGCTTTGATCAAGTTGATGTTGCACATCGCCTGTAAGATCGATGCGACTTTCAATGCCTGCGATAACAGCACCGTTGCTCAGATAAGCTGTTTTGGGTGTTAGCCGTTTTTTTGTTGGTTGTTGCGATGATTTATCAGTTGCTGTATCGAGCTCTTTACCAGGGTACGGCTGCTCCGAGGTAAGGGATGACTGAATCAACCAGCCGGCAAGACCAAACATGAGTAGTACTGCAACAAAGTAAATAATCCGGATAAATCCATTGTGATTCGGCAATGCCATGTTTTACCCCTTACCAATAGAAACAAGATACAGCGACTAGTATCCAGATTAGAATCAGAACCCAATAACTCCATGGCTCCTGATTACGGAAGTACTCACGGTGTAACCAGACAGAGCCGGCATACAGATCCCATGCGACCCATAGCAGAAGTAAAATACCCAGAATTGATGTCCACACCATGATTTAACTCCTTATATGTTTGCAGGGCTTATTAGTTGCAGGGTTTAGCGTATTAATTAGTAGCTCCGCAGCCCTGCGAGCAGAGGGACGGTATTGTGCGCTCATATTCAGCGGAGCCAGTGAATCAAGGTTGAAATAGATAGACACTAAACCAAAGGCGATTGCATCAAGATGCTCATCTTCGACTGATTGATTGTCGCGTAATAAAATGGTTTTCATATCATTAGTGAAGCGATGCATCCAGCCCTGCATCTTTATACGCAGTGGTTCGTCCTGACCGGCAGCAAAGATCAGGGATTCAATAACCAGAATAAACTCTGCATCACTGTTATCTTCAGTAAAAAGGCCATCTAACAAAGCCGTGGTTACATTTTTTTCAGGCAGGTCATTTATAAATTCAGCCCATTGTTGATCTGATTGAGCGATAACCCGATCGGCCAGTTGTTGTACCAGTTCATTACGATTACCTGCGAAATGCCGTAGCAGGCTTCGCTGCAACCCGGCCTCTTCGGCGATGCGTTCTAGTGTGCTTCCCTCAAGTCCGTAGCGTGCAACACAACGCTGTAGGGCTTGTAAAATCTGTTCTGTTCTTTCGGCTTTCTTACTTGGACGACCCATGCATTTCACCCGGTTGATTAATGCTAGTTGATTATCAATGTTGATAATTTATAATTACGTTAGTTAATTGTCAAGATTGATAATAAAAGTATTTGTTGGAGAAGCGACTGTGCTAACTGGAACCCTTAACCTGAAACTACTGTTAACCCAATACTCCCAAGGTGTTGCTGTGACTTGGGGCTTGGTGTTATTGGAAAACATAATGCTAGCTCTGATTCCACTCCTGATCGGCTTTTCAATTGATAACCTGTTAGAGGGGGTTGCCGACCAGCTGATATTGCTGGCGATAATCATGGTTTTGTTGACAGGGGTAGCAGTGCTGCGGCGGGTTTATGACACGCGAATGTACGGCGCAATGAAAGTAGCACTTGGGCTTGAGCTGGATCAGCGTAATCTGTACTTGAACGTATCTACCCGTAGCGCTAGGTTAGATATGTCTCGGGAGCTAGTCAGCTTTCTGGAAGATGATGTTCCAGAGCTAATAACGGGAGTTACCCAGATTATTATCTCACTGGCAATACTGTCTTCTTTCGGTCTTGGACTGGCAATGAACGCTGCCGGTATGACTTTGACAATGCTGTTGCTCTATACTTTTTTTCACCGCTCATTTTTACGACTGAATCAGGCGTTGAATAACCAGACTGAACGTCAGGTGGCTTTGCTTACAAGAGGGTTTCATACAAGTCTGAATAGACACCTGAGCCTTTTATTACGCTGGGAAGTTAAGCTATCTGATCGGGAGGCCATACTGTATGGCTTGATTTTTTTATTGGTAACCGGGTTTATTGTTTCGAATCTATGGTTAGCGACAGCGATACCTGATATTTCCGCAGGCACTATTTTCACTATTATTACCTATTCATGGGAGTTTGTGCAGGCAGCGTTAGTGCTACCAATGACGCTACAGGGATTAACCCGCTTGCATGAAATTACTGAGCGTATTAATAGTAAAAAGGTGGTCTGAATTAGTTGACCACTACAGTCGGCGGAACCTTTACAGTGTGTCGTCAACCAAAAGCAGTTGTAATTATTCAAGCAAAACTCAAGAAAGTCTTGTGCATTATTCGCCAGAGCTGGTTTACTGAATAAAGGGTGTTTCCCCAGTAAAACGCCATCAATATCGATAAATAGGTTAATTTTGCCCCTGATGGTATTCATTGAGTCTGATTTCGAACTGTTGTAGTGGTTTGAGTGGCTGCTTAATTTGATTGGAAGAAGTCGGTATACAGGCGCTTACCTGTGCGTGTTATAGATTTTGAGGTGATAACTAATGAAAATCAGAGTGAGTGCTTTCTTGCTTATCTTTGTTGTATTCAGTTTTGCTGGCTGCAGCCAATCTGTTGATAACGCAAAGCCAAAATCAACACTGCGGATAGCGAATCTCAGTGATCAGATAAAACCGAAAAGCGAAACTCAGTGTAATGATCAATCGGCCGTGCAGTACGCCGAGACATTCTATCGCGAACATTACTATTTCTTCGATAGTCCTGAGCCCCAAATGATTGATCAGCTTTATACTGCTGACTTTAAACAGGCAATAATGAATCATGCAGAATGTTTGGGCGATCAGGGAATCTGTAATTTACATTTTGATCCTTGGTTAGATGCTCAGGATGGTTATGCGGATGGGGAGATAGAGTATTCTGTCCGGAAAATTAGCCCGGATTCTATATCGGTTGATCTGAATTATCAGTTTCGTGTTCATCCTACACTACCAGCAAAGCCGCAGAGGGTTTCACTATTACTGAACAGAGCAGATACCGCTTTATGCTGGAAGGTGGATGATATGCTGCTGCCTGATAAGAGATCGATGAAGGCAATGATGGTGAATGATTACCAGCATTTTTATTATTATAAAAAAACCAAATTGAGCTGGAGTCTGCTGTCTTCAGATATAGATTCTAGCAAAATAGCAGTCTCTCGGGATAACAGGGTGATTGCCGAATATGATCTTAACTGTGATGTAGGTGAGGCGCTGAATCAAAATTCGGAGCAATTGGATGGGGAGATGAACAAGGTAGGCTTGGTGGTGACGTACTCTAAACCGCAGGGCTT